>JAKLKW010000163.1 GCA_023150455.1 Alphaproteobacteria bacterium
AAGGTGAACATTTCGACGGCCGGCCAGGTGTCCGGCCAGGCTTCGATGTGTTCTTCGTAGTCCTCGACGCGCAGGCCGGTCGCGGCGAGTTCCTTTTCGGTAGGCAGGCGGGCGTAGAGCGCCCGCGCTGCCTCCTTCAGTTTCCCAGCCGGCCCTCCAGCGCGGCCGTGCGGTAGGCCTCCATGATGACCGCGGCGGCGGCGGGGAGTTCGTCGCAGAGCTGGCGCAGGCTCTCGACGGTGAGCGGCTCGTCGAGGTTCCAAGCTTCGATGACGGCGGCGAGATAGTCGCCGTTCTTGTTGCGCGTGCCTTCCATCAATTCACGCATCGAGAACGGCTCGCCGTCCGGCCGCTGGCGGCCGGCATCCTTGAAGATGCCATCGATCAGGTCGCCGAACTCGGTGCGGGTGCGGTACTTGTAGGTGACCAGGATCGACCCTTCGCTGCCGTCGGGCATCTGGAACTTGACGGTGAAGGGCTTGAACGTGCTCGGGCGCTTGCCCAAAGTGACGGTGGACATGAATGATTCCTTTTGCGGAGTTGAGGTGCCCGTACCCGCCGCGCGCTTCCCCGCGAAAGGAAGACACGCGGCAGGCCGGTGCCCGGATGCGCCGGTCAGGGCGCGCTGTAGCGCGTGACGCGGCCGTTGCCGTTGACCGACACGACGTTGGTCATGATCGATCCGTCGGAGAGCTTCACGTTCTCGTTGAAGGCGATCTTGCACGGCGTGTAGATCTGATCGCCGCTCTTCAGCGTCTTCTTGAGGATCGTGTCGGACTGCACCTCCGAGAGCGAACGCAGGGTGTTGTAGGCTGTCGATCCGAATTCGTCGGCATCGACCTCGAACGACTCCGTCACGGCGGTGAAGCCGTCGTTGATGTTGACTTCGGTGTCTTCGTCCATGAAGCGGACGGTGACGTTTTTTGGATCGCCGCCTGACTGCTGCGGGTTGAGGTACTTCGAGACCTGCGTGAACGTCGACACCTTGCGCACCGTGCCGCCGCCCGAACCGGCCGGGAAGAACTCGGTGTTGGTGGTGTCGATATCCTCGGCGACGAAGCTGTCGGTCAACACGCTCTTGACGCGCACGACGCGGCGGTTGAGACGCCCCCAGCCGGAGTAGAGCTGCACGATGTCGTCGACCGAATAGCCGTGCGCGGTGCAGGAGACGACGGCCTCGGCAGCGTTGCTGATGTCGCTGACCGTCTTTTCGGCAGCGAAGGCCGATGCGACGGCCAGCAGCGTGCCGGAAGGTAGTGTTGCCATGTTCGGGTCCTTTCTGAAAACAAAAAACCCGCACGATGGCGGGTTCAAAAAACCCGCCCGGAGGCGGGTGCTTATTTTCGATCTAGCGCGATGACCAGATCGAAAAATCCTGCAGAGCGCCGTAGCGCTCGAGTTCGGGTTCGTGGCGCGACACGGGCGCGGCCAGCGGCCGGGCGACGAAGGCAGCGGCACCGCGCAGGGCGGCGTCGACCTGCAGCATCAGCGCGGCCACCGCGGCGCGCGTGTCGCCCCAAACGTTGATCTGAAACTCGCCGTGCTGCTTGTCCGGCACGGAGGGGTCGGTGTAGTTGATGACGCGCCCGCCGATCTGCTGGTAAGTGATGTACGGCCGCGCCGTGTCGAACGGAGCGATATCTGGAAACACCCGGTTGCCAACCAGACCCTTGAGGGCGTCGAAGAGGTCTGATTCGACGCTCATCGCCTGCCTCCGAGCGGGCCTTCGTTGATGAAGCGCAGGTATTCGCCCTCCATCGCCGCCTGCGCGTCGGGAAACTTGGCGGCGGCGGGCCGCACGAAGGGACGCGCGGCGACCTGGCGCGGGCCGCCGGGCAGCGGCACCCAATAGGCATCCTTCGCGTCCTGCGAGGCGCGGCGGCCGGGCTTCGGCCGGCCTTCCATGCCGGGACGCACCATCGGGCGGATGCGTCCGTCGTTGCCACGGTAGTGTTTATAGCGCTGCAGGTGGCCGTATTCCAACAAATGTCCGTGAGGCGCCTTGTTGACGTTCCAGCTGACGTGGTACACGGCGCGGCCGGGCCCGCTGTTGTCGGCGGAGAAGACCTGGTAGATCGCGCGGCGCAGGTTGCCGCTTTCCATGCCGATGCGCTCGACGTTGCGCTTGACTTCGTTGTAGAGCACCTGGGCGCCGGCCTGGGCGGCTGCACGCACGGCCTCTTCGCTGACCTCGACGAGGCTGTCGAAGAAGCGGTCGGCGGCGGCAGTGTCGGCGCGCAGCGTGAGGGTGTTTTTCCCGGCGCTCATGCGACCTTCTCGCTCGGCAGGTTGAGGTACTTGCGGTCGGCGTCCGGCAGGACAGCCTTGATGTCGTAGACGTCCGCGCCGGCGGTGACGCGCATGCCGGCATCGACGTCGCTGCGGCGGCGGATGCGGATGCTGGCCTTGACGATCGACAGGTCGGCATCGCTCTTGACCGCCTGCACGCCGGAGGGGTGACGGATGTCGGCCCATACCTGCGCGACGGTGTTCCAGGTGACCACCGGCTGGCCGAGCGCATCCTGCGCGGTGCCGCGCTGCGTGATGACGATGCGCGTGCGGAGACGGCCGGCGGTCATGCGACGTAGACCCGGTAGCGGTCGAGCAGGCGGTCGACGTAGGGCGTCCGCTCCAGGCGCGCGTCGCCGGCGGCTTCGCGGTTGGCGTACCAGTGGCCGATCTGCAGCAGCATCCATGCGCGCAGGACTTCCGGCACGTCGGTGCCGGCATCGCCGAAACCGGCGACGAACTGCACGCGCACGGCGTTGGGCTCTTCGCGCGTCGACGGCCAGGTATAGCCGTAGGCCGGCACCAGCCAGGCTGGCTCGCTGTGGCTGTCGAGCTGGTAGCTCGGCGCGGAGAGGGTCTGCAGCGTGCCGTCGGCGTCGATGTACTTGACGCTGACGACCGACTGGCACGGCGGGTACGGCAGGCGGATGCCGGCGGGGAAGGCGTCGAGCACCATCTCCCAGGTCTGGGTGATCAGCACGCGGCCGAGTTCGTGCTCGCAGGCTTCGCGGGCGGCCTGGATGAGGGCGGTGATCAGGGTGTCTTCGTCGGTGCCGTCGACGCGCAGGTGCAGCTTGGCATCGGCGAGCAACACTGGCTCCGCCGCGGGCGGCGTGATGAGTTTGAGGCCCATGATTCCCTCAGTGCAGGTGGCGCGGCCGCGAGCCGCTGGCGCCGATGGGGCGCTGGCTCGCGCCCGAAGCGGGGCGCGGTGCAGACGTTTGCAGCGGGCGGCCGGCGGCCTGGGTGCTGGCCGGCCGATCCATGTCGACGCGGCGCAACGGCGCGCCGGCGCCAGACGGAGCCATGACGGTGCCGTCGGAGATCGTCGCGGCGAGCGTGTCGGCGGCCTGCGCCGGGGCGCCGTCCACGCGGATCTCGGCGGACGCCAGCGCGGTCAGCGCCTGGCCGGCCTGGGCGAAGGCGGCATCGGCCAGGACGTCGGCGGCGCCGGTGGCGGCGACGGTCTGCGCGGCCTGGGCGATCTCGGCATCGGCGACGATCTGCCCCCAGTCGGCGACGGCGCTGGCGGCGAGGGTGTCGGCCGCCTGGGCCAGCGATGCGGCGGCCTGGGCATCGATGGCGACCGCGGCGAGCAGGGTCTGCGCGGCCTGCGTGGGTGCGGCGCTGGCGGCGAGCGGCAGCGTGGCGGCGGCGGCGAGCGCATCGGCTGCCTGGCCGAGGCTGGCGCCGGCGGCAATAGTCAGTCCCGCCGAGACGGCGACGGTGTCGCCGGCCTGCTGCGGCGCGGCCTGCGCGGCGATGGCGATCTGCGCGGCAGCGGACGCGGTCTGCCCGGCCTGCGCGAGGGTGGCACCGGCGGAGAGGGTGACGCCCGCCGCGGCGGCGACGGTCTGCGCGGCCTGGGTGAGCGCGGCATCGGCGGTGAGGCCGCCCCCGCTCGCCGCAGCGAGCAGATCCGCGTCGAACCAGCCGGGCGGCTGCAGCTCGGCGGCGAACCAGCCTTCCGGCAGGGCGGCGATGTCGAAGTGGCCGATCATGGCGTCACAGCGTCCTGTACCACTTGAGCAGCGCGCCGGCCTTGGCGGTGATGGCGCTGGAGGCGACTTCGCTGGCGAAGCGCGCGATCACCGTGCCGTTGGCGGAGGGCTTGATGATGCCGGCGATCCAGGCGACGTTGCCGGCGGTGAGGCTGGTGGCGTTCGATGCGGCCGGGATATCATAAGCCGTGGCGTAGTTCGTCGTCATCGAGGTCGCCGTCAGCGTGTACTGGCTGGTGTAGTTGAGCAGCGTCGGCGAGCCCGGCCCGCTGATCGACCAGCGCGATCCCGTCGTGGTGGCGGCGGCGGTGTAGGGGATGAGGAATTCGAAGTGGTAGGTCTCGCCGGCGGTGACGGAGAAGGACAGGCCGGTGACATCGGCGATGGTGTTCGCCGTGCCGTTGTTGTTCACGACGTCGCTGGCGAGCACCACCAGGTTGAGGGCGCTGACCGCCGCGCCGCTGCCGTTGTTGTTGATGTTGGTCTTGACGCGGCCGAAGGCGTCCGATACCCAGAAGCCGGCGGCTTCGTGGTAGTGCAGGCATTCGCCGGCGGCGAGGGTGACCTTGATCAGCTCGACCGAGGTGGTGCCGTCGGTGTGGTTGAGGGTTACATCCTGCGCGGTGGTGGCGTGGCGGTTGCGCACGGTGAGCGACTTCACGGTGCGGAAGGTGGAGCTGGCCGGGCTGCCCACCACGGTGGTGGTGGCGGCGGTGGAGATGGCCGTGTTGGTGCGCCCCGGCGTGACGGTCGAGCCGTTCAGGTCGACCCAGGAGGCGTGCACGTCGACGGTGACGGCCGCCGAGGTGACGATCCGCAGCAGGTCGGCGGTCGAGGCGAGGAGGAGCATTACGCGTCCACTCCGCCGAGCAGCGCGCCGATGCGCGCGGCGACGCGCGCGGCCAGGGCGCCCTTTTCGCGCTCGCACAGGGCGATCACCTGGTCGAGGCAGGCTTCGATGACGGCGGCGTCTTCGTCGTCGTGCGTGGCCAGGCTTTGAATCGCCTGGGCGACGATTTCCAGTTTGCGGTCTGGCTTCATGGTCAGGCGTTCCCGGCGGCGAGGGTGAAGGTGTTCACGGTGACGGCCTGGGAGAGTGCGATGTTGATGTTGTCCATCGTCATGTCGCCGCCGCCGCCGGTGGCGGTGACGGTGCCCTGGGCGTGCGTGGTGGAGCCGGCGGAGTTCTTGACGCGGAAGTGCCCGGCATTGCCGGCCGCGGCGCCAGTGCCGGTCCAGGTGCCGCTCTTGGCCTTCGACCCGCCCGATGCGGCCGCCATCCAGTCGGACGGCAGGGTGATCTCGCACAGCAGCGTGCCGGAATCGGCCGCGGCGCAGTCCGCCGGCGGCGCGCCGGTGCGCAGCTGCAGCTTGGGCGAGGTGCCGACGACAGTCTCGACGGCGTCGAGCTGGGCGTCGCGCACCGAGCCGGAGTATTGGAGGGTCATGGAGGGGCTCCTGGTGCGGCGGGATTATTTGTTTTCGGATTCTGCCGCCGTAGCGGCGGGACTGACTTTTGCGGCCCTGGGCTTCCTGCCGGTGGCGGCGGGTTTGCTCGGCTCGTTCGCTTCGATATAGCGGGCGACGCGCGCTTCTTCGACCAGGTGCTTGCCGATCGCTTCGCCAACGGTGGCGACGTCGCCGGTGCTGAAGCCGCCGATCATGCTGTTGGCGCCCTGGGCGGTGAATTTGATCTTGACCATCTCTGTCTCCTGAAAAAGAAGGGCCCGGCCGAAACCGGGCCCTTCGTCTGATTGCCGGTTATCAGGCCGGAGTCAGGTCGCCGGCACGCACGGCCGCGGGAACCTCGGAGGCCAGCGCCAGGCGCCGTTCGGCGCGCAGCGTGATGAGGTTCTTGGTGAAATTGTCGGAATCGGAATCCGACATCTCGACGATCACGCCCTCGCGGTCGTAGATCGTGCCGTGATCGCCGAAGGCGCCCACCGCGACGTTGTCCGCCGTCATGCCGACGGAGGACACGACGCGGCGGCCGAAGAGGCGCGTCACGCCGTCATCGGCCACGGCGCGCAGCGTCTGGCCGGCCGCGGTGGTGAAGAGGTCGATCTCGATAGTCGCCCAGTCGGCCGGGTTGAGCACGATGGCGTCGGGGTTGTAGCCGGCCGCTTCGAGGTCGCCGATGATCTTGCGGATCAAGGCGAGCTTCTTCAGGGTGCTGCCCAGGTTGGCGTCGGCGTAGCCGTGCGCGGTGAAGTTGCCGGTGTCGAGGAAGCCGCTGATGTTCGGCGCAACGCCGTCGCCGGCGACGAGCTGGGTCTCGACCTTGCGGTTGACGCCGTAGCGCATGCGCAGGTCGACGTAGGCCGCCAGGGCGGCGTTGTCGGCGGCGAGCTGACGGCTGATCTTGATCCAGTGCGCCACCGTGCTGATGGGCATGTTCACCAGCGAGAAGGTGAGCGCCGATTCGGCCTTGGCCGCGCCTTCCGCCGCCTCGGCCGCGCTGTTCGTGAAGGAGGCTTCCTTCGTGAACTCGACGGCGTTGGAGCTGGTGGGCACGTGGCGGTAGAGGCTCTCGATGGTGAGCGGCTGGAAGGCGCCGGGGACGATGCCGGGCTTGCGGTCCGGCGCCACCGTGGCATCGGCGCCGGTCAGGGTGTTCTTGACCTCGATGCGGGCCTTCTGGGTGTTGCCGCCGGCAAAGGCCTTGTAGGCATCGGACTTGACGAACTGGTCGCCCCAGCCTTCCACCAGCTTGGTCTGGCCGGGCATCTGGATGCCCTTCTGCTTGATCTGCAGCAGCTCGTCGGCCAGCTCGCGCTGTTTGATGCCGAGGTTGTCGATGGCGGTCTTGGTGTCGGTATCGACCTGGCCGCGCGCCTTGGCTTCGGCCTCGGCCTTGTCGGCATAGGCCTTGATCTGAGACTCGATGCCATCGATGGCCTTCATCACTGCGGGAATATCGGACATGCTTTTCTCCTGAATGAAGTGGGGTGTTACTGCGGGATGCGCACGGCGCGAATCCGATCGAGCAGATCGGCGTAGGCTTTCGCTTCGGCATCCTCCGCATCCGGTTCCCCCGGCGCGAAAATCAGCTTGGCGCGGCTGACCAGTGCGGTGGCCAGCCCTTTGGAGAGGCCGCCTGCATCCCGCAGGAAGCGCTCGAAATCGCGGACGGTCTCAATGCCGTCGATGTCTTCGGACTTGACGCTGGCCAAGTCGACCCGGGCGGCTTCGTCGGCCGGGAAGGTGACGACCGACACTTCAACCAGGCGCGAGACCTTGCGGATGACGCGGCCTTCCTCGGTCTCATCGAAGTCGCCCTTCTTGAGGTAGTAGCCGATCGACAGGCCGTCGACGGTGCCGTGCTTCAGCGCGGCGCGCACCGCATCGGATTGCGGGTTGCCCGCCGTCAGTTCGCCCTCGACGAAAAGGCCGTGATCGTCTTCCTTGGCCGCCAGCCACTTGCCAATCGGCAGGGCGTAGCTGTCGTGGTTAAAGAACATTTTCGGTTTGCCGTTGTTGCGAAGCGTCGAATCGTAGGCGCCGCGGACGACGGTGTCGCCATACGAATCGACGCCGCCGAAGACGGAGGCATAGCCGGCAAAGCGGCCGGTGTCGCCGTCGAGCTTGATCGCGGCGTCACTGAGCAACAGGGTCTTGCGAAGCATTGCTGCCTCCTTTCGGTTGAATCTTGCCCAGCAGTTCGATGGGCACGAGATTGACCTGCGCGGTCAGCACGTCGCCGCCTGGCAGCGGCGGATCGTTCTCGAGCTGGCGGCACTCGTTGCGGGTCTTGATGCCGTTCTGCGTCGCCTTGGCGTATATCTCCATGCGGTCCTTGAGGCTGGCGCGCAACAGCGAATCGAAGCTGAACTCGGCATGCAGCCCCTCGGCGCGCTGGCGGGCGGTCAGCACGCGACGATGGATGGCCTGTTCGATGCGCTCGAGCTGCGGCCGCAGCGTGAATTTGTAGAAGCCTTCGATGATCTGTTCGACGCCGGTGCCCCAAGTTGTGGTCTTGCTGGTGTCGTTGATCAGCACGGAGGGCACGCCGAACCAGCGCGCCAGATCCTCGACGGCAAAGCGGCGCGTCTCCAGCAGTTGAAGGTCGGCCGGGGTCATGTTGATCGGCTCGAACTTGAAATTCGCCTCCAGAATGTAGAGTTCGTTCTTGCCGCCGGTGGTGATCTCGCCGAAGTTCTCGCGCAGGGCGTCGCGCTGCTGTTGGCTCAGCACCCGATCGGTCATCAGGATGCCGGCCCGGCGCGCCTGCTTGCGATAGGTGGCGGCCGTATGGTTCTGCGCGGCGATCGCCAAGCCGACCGAGGCGCGCATGTAGTCGAGCGGGCTCATGCCAACCACGCCGTTGCCCACGCCCTTGATGTGCAGGATGTCTTCCTCGCCGTAGATCAGCGTGGCGCTGTCGAGCACATAGGCATACACCAGGCTGCCGTCGTGCAGCACCTTGACCTCGACCTGGTCGGCGGCCATCGGCCAGAGAGCGAAGGCGCGGCCCTGCGCATTGCGCTCGATGCGCGCGTAGGCGTTGCCGCGCAGCACCAGGTTGAGAAGCATGAACTCCCAGAATTCCTGGGCGGTCATGCGCCGGTTCGGGCTGTCGTGCAGCACGACGTACAGCTCATCATCGCGCACCAGCTGGCGCCGGCCGGCGCTGTCGGTGCGATAGACGAACAGCGGCAGGCTGGCGATGGTCTCGACCAGCAGCTTGACGCAGGCCCAAACGGTCGACACCTGCAGCGCCGCATCCGGCCCGACGATGGGCGTCTCTTCATACGCCGCGCCGGACGGCTCGCTGCGCTGCACGCCCTGGCGCTGCGCCATGGCATTGCCGCGCAACCAGCTGCGCACGCTGGAAAATAGCCCCATCAGGCAATCACCGGGTTGTTGAGGAAGTCGCTGATGTCCTCACTGGGCGCGGGCACCATCGACCGCGCATGCGCCAGGATGGTGCCGACCGCGGCGTCGATCTTGTTCTGGGCGCGCAGCTTGCGCGGGAAGATGTTCTCGTTGCGGTCCGGGGCAACCTCGACGTTGCTCATCTGCCAGACGTAGCAGGGGTTGCCGTCGTGGTGGAAGCGGCCGGCATCGACCAGGGCCTGCAGGTCCTTCATTGGTTCGCTGAGGTAGCGTGTCTGCTGCGGCAGGTCCACGACCTCGAAGCCCTCCAGGGCGAGGTTGGCGCCGAGTTGCTGCCCGCCCCACTGGTCCTTGACGATCTCGCGCACTAGCACGATGCCGGCGGCGGACAGGATGTCTTCCTGGATCATCTCGAGGTCGATCATGTTGCCCGGGGTGACGATGAGATGGCCGGCGTTCACCCAAGCCTGGTAGTGTGCGTTCTCGGGTTTGTCCACCGCCGCCTGCGGAACGTAGTTGCGGCTGATGGCGTAGTAGTGCGCCTCGCCATCAATATCGCGCTTGAACTCGAACACGGCGCTGGCGATGTCCTGCTTGCTGGCGAGGTCGAGGCCGACGCGGCACTCTTCGCCGGCGAAGGCCTCCAGCGTGAGCGCCTTGTCTTCGCCCTGCTGCAGGTTGTTGAGGTTGAGCCAGGGCGAGGCGGCGGCGACCCAAACGTTGAGGTGCTTGGTCTTGAAGGTGTTCTGCTTGCGCGGGTCGGTGATGGCGTCGCGCAGGTCGCCCAGGATGACGTCGCGCATGATGGAGACGGCAAAGTTCGGATTGGCCTTGATGAGGGCGGCTTCCGTCGTCCAGTCGTCCTTCTCGTCGATGGTGAAGACGATGCCGAAGCGTTGTTCGTTCTCGACGGTGCCTTCGAGGATCTTCTGCAGCTCGACCTGGTGCATGTAGCAGGGCCCGCCGATGTCGCTGCCGGCGGTGGTGATCACCAGCAGCAGCGGCTGCGAGCGCGCCATCATGCCGGTCTTCATGGTGTCGTAGAGATCCGGCGTCTTGTGCTCGTGGTACTCATCGACGATGGCGCAGGAGGGCGAGGCGCCGTCGCCGGGCTTGCCGATGACTGGCTCGAACTTGGCGTTCTTTTCGATGATCGCCAGGTTGCTGGCGTTGGCGCTGACGTTGTAGCGCTGCAGGAACTTCGGCGTCATCCGCGCCATCAGCAGCGCAGGCCGGAAGACCTCCATGGCCTGGTTTTCCGAGGTGGCGCCGGAATACACTTCGGCGCCGAATTCGTCGTCGATCGCCAGCATGGCCAGGCCGATGACGGCGGCCAGGGTTGATTTGGCGTTCTTCCGCGGCACGAAGAGATCGGCCGCGCGGAAGCGACGCTTGAAGGTGATCATATGCACCCAGCCGAAGATGCTGGCCAGGATGAAGATCTGCCAGGGCTCCAGGTGGATGCGCAGGCCGCGCGCCGCCCAGTCGCCTTTGATGTGCGGCATCAGCTGGGCGAAGGTGCAGACGCGCTCGGCGGGCCGGTAGGTCCGGCCGGCCAGGTTGGTGAGTTCCGGGTTGAAGAGGTACGGGAAAGCCTCGGTGCCGGCGCGCGCCAGATCCTTCAGGTGGCGCTCGCACGCCAGGCGGTGCCAGCGGCAGGACGGAATCCGCCCCTCGACGACGTCGCGCGCGTACTGCGTCGCGATCTCGCCGAAGGTCAGCTCACCTTGTTCCACTCGTCTTCCCCCGCCGGTCCGTCCTGGCCAAACAAAGAGCCCTGCCGGTTGTCGCTGGTGCTCACGCGGGAGCGCGAGCTGGGCGACAGGCCGAACAGGGCCAGATAACGATTGACTTCCGCAGCGGCATGCCGCTGCACCACCCAGTAGTGCGAATAGGTGAAGTTGCCGTTGGCGGTCTTCACCTGGATGCCGTCGCCGCCGGTATAGACCTCGCCGGCGGCCTCGGCCTGCGCGCGGGCCTCGTCGGCCAGCCTGATCTCGCGCGACAGGCGCTTCTCGGCCCAGACCATCCGCGCCCAGGCCTGCACGTACAGCACCAGGGCGGCGCGATCGAGCTTCGACACCAGGCCGTACTTCAGGAGATCGACGGAGATCCGCTTCCACTCCTTCTTCGCCTCCGCCCAGCACCAGCTGGGGCAGTCCGGCAGCTCGACCTCCGGCCGCAGCTCGGCGAACAGATCGGCGATCGGCTTCTTGCCGGCGTTGCCGCGCAGCATATGCACGTTCGCCGGCAACGGTGCCGGTCCGCGTTGGCCCATAGTAATTTCCTTTCCCCGCCGGGGTACCCCCCTCCCCTATAACTCCCGCACGAAAAAATTTCAGTAACCGTCCGGTCTTTGGCGGGTAGGTTGTGGAGATTTACACCCCCCTCCCCTGTGCGGCTTCGCGGGCGGTCTTGGCCTTATGGCAGGCGGTGCAGATCGCCTGCAGGTTGCTTTCGTCGTCCGTGCCGCCGGCCGCCTTCGGCTTGATGTGATCGACCTGCTTTGCTGCTGTCACGCGGCCAGCCTGCAGGCACGGCTGACATAAGCCAGCGTCTCGCCGCATGATGCGGACGCGCAGCTTTGACCACTGCGCGCCGTAGCCGCGCGCGGTGGCACTGCCGCGTCGATCATCGCCGAAGCGGTTGATGCGTTTGTCCGCCTGGTGCGCGGTGCAGAACCCGGAACCATCGCGCACCAACGCACTACAGCCGGCGTGCCGGCATGGGCGGGCGGCGGCGACGGGCATGGTGGCCTTGAATAAAAAAGCCCGGCTGGAGCCGGGCGAATCCACACCAGAGGAGAAGGGTGGAGGAGACAGTAGACAATAAAAAACCCGCTCGGTCAGGCCGTGGCGGGTTTGCAGCGACACTTGTCGAAACTATCTGAAGTGTC
>JAKLKW010000164.1 GCA_023150455.1 Alphaproteobacteria bacterium
CGCCGCCCCGGCCGCGCGCAGCTCCGTGCTGCCGGCCGGCTCGGCCAAGGAGCAGTACGAGCACGCGGTCACGCTGCTGCGCCAGCGCAACTACCCCGAGGCGGAGCAGGCCTTCCGCGAGTTCGTCAGCAAGCACAAGACCGACGAGCTGTCGGGCAACGCGCTCTACTGGCTGGGCGAGACCCATTACGTCCGCCGCCAGTTCGAGCCGGCGGCGATCGCCTTTCTCGAGGGCTACAACAGCTTCCCCAAGGGCTCCAAGGCGCCCGACAACCTGCTGAAGCTCGGCATGTCGCTGGCCCAGCTCAACCGGCAGAAGGAGGCCTGCACGACGCTGGCCAAGCTCGGCAAGGAGTTCCCCGACGCCCCGTCCAATCTCAAGGCGGTCGCCGACAACGAGCGTCGCCGCATCGCCTGCCCGGCCTGACCGGCCGGGATCGCGGAGGCCGCCATGCCCGCGTCGGGGATAGCCTGAACCACGCACGCGCGGTCGGCCCAAGCGCCTTGGGTCGGGCCGAGTTCGCGCGGCTGATGCAGGGCTTCGCGCCGTTCGAGCCCGCCCCGGTGCTGGCTGTCGCCGTGTCCGGCGGTCCCGACAGCATGGCCTTGTGCCTTCTGGCCGAGCGCTGGGCGCGCGCGCGCCGCGGCCGCATCGAGGCGTTCACCGTCGATCACCGCCTGCGGCCGGAATCCGCCGCCGAGGCCCGGCAGGTCCACCGTTGGCTTGCCGCGGCGGGCATCGCCCACCGCACCCTGGTGTGGCGCGAGCCCAAGCCGGCGACCGGCCTGCCCGAGGCCGCGCGCGAAGCGCGCTACCGCCTGCTGACCGAGGCCGTTGCGCGGCGCGGCATCCTGCATCTCCTGCTCGCGCATCACCTGGACGACCAGGCCGAGACCCTGCTGCTGCGCCTCGGCCGCGGCAGCGGCGTCGACGGCCTGTCGGCGATGGCCGGCGTGGTCGAGTTGCCGGCGCTGCGCCTGCTGCGACCGCTGCTGGCGGTGCCGAAGGCGCGCCTGGTCGCGACGCTGCGCGCGATCGGGCAGGGCTGGGTCGAGGATCCGGGCAACCGCGCGGAGACGACGGCGCGCGGACGCGTGCGGGCGGCCCTGGCGTCGCTCGCCCGCGACGGGATCGAGCCGGAGCGCCTCGCGGCGACCGCCGCGCGGCTCGGCCGCGCCCGGCAGGCGCTGGAGCAGGCGACGACCGGCCTGCTGGCGCGCGCCGCCGCGATCCATCCCGCCGGGTTCCTCGAGCTCGAGGCCTCCGTCCTGGCCGAGGCGCCGGACGAGCTCAGGCTGCGCGCGCTGGCGCGTTGCCTGATGGCGATCAGTGGAAATACCTACCCGCCGCGCCTCGAACGGCTGGAGCGCCTGGACGGGACGATGTTCGCTTCGGGCCCCAGGCGCGGCCACACGCTGCACGGTTGCCGCATCGCGCCGGCGCGGTCGGGCTGGCTGGTGTGTCGCGAGCCCGCCGCCACGCCGGCACCGCAGGCGCTGGAACCGGGGATATCCGCCTTTTGGGACGGGAGGTTCCGGGTCGAGACGACGCTGGCGGGCCTGACGGTCGCCGCCCTCGGCGAGGCGGGCTGGCGCGACGTCGCGGCCGCCGGCCGGCGCTGGGGCGTGCCGCGGCTGGCGGCGGTGGCGCTGCCGGCGCTCAGCGATCGCCACGGTCTGCTGGCGGTGCCTTCTTTGCGCTGGAATCGCGCCGATGCCGATGGACGCGCCCGGTCCCGTCCTGCTAACATTCTTAACCATTCTGCCGTATTCGTGCCGGGGGTGCCTTTGTCACCGCTGGCCTATGCGGTTGCGGCGCCGCCAGGGCGCACTATGTAAGCAAGGGGCCGAGGGGCTTTGAGCCGGCCCCCGGGAGGCAGGCCGAACGGCCCGGCCACCGGTGTCAAACGGCCAGGACGACGTCACGTGAACATCTTCGGCAAGAATCTCGCTCTCTGGATCATCATCGCCCTGCTGCTGGTGGCGCTCTTCAATCTGTTCCAGACCTCGAGCAGCCGCGGTCCGCAGACCAGCGTGGCGTATTCCGATTTCCTTTCCATGGTCCAGAACGGCCAGGTGAAGGACGTCGTCATCCAGGGCAGCGCGATCCACGGGCACTACACCTCCGGCGGGGCCTTCGCGACCTACGCGCCGCCCAACGACGTCGGGCTGGTCGACCAGCTGCGCAAGGCCGGCGTGCAGTTCAGCGCCGCGCCGACCGAGGACAACGTGCCGTCGCTGTTCTCGATCCTGGTCTCCTGGTTCCCGATGCTGCTCCTGATCGGCGTGTGGATCTTCTTCATGCGCCAGATGCAGTCGGGCGGCGGCAAGGCGATGGGCTTCGGCAAGTCGCGCGCGCGCCTGCTGACCGAGAAGGTCGGCCGCGTGACGTTCGACGACGTCGCCGGCATCGACGAGGCCAAGCAGGAGCTCGAGGAGATCGTCGATTTCCTCAAGGACCCGCAGAAGTTCCAGCGCCTGGGCGGCAAGATCCCGAAGGGCGTGCTGCTGGTCGGCCCGCCGGGCACCGGCAAGACGCTGCTCGCGCGCGCCATCGCGGGCGAGGCGAACGTGCCGTTCTTCACCATCTCGGGCTCGGACTTCGTCGAGATGTTCGTCGGCGTCGGCGCCAGCCGCGTGCGCGACATGTTCGAGCAGGGCAAGAAGAACGCGCCCTGCATCATCTTCATCGACGAGATCGACGCCGTCGGCCGCCATCGCGGCGCGGGCCTGGGCGGCGGCAACGACGAGCGCGAGCAGACGCTCAACCAGCTTCTGGTCGAGATGGACGGGTTCGAGGCGAACGAGGGCGTCATCCTGATCGCCGCGACCAACCGGCCCGACGTGCTCGACCCGGCGCTGCTGCGCCCCGGCCGCTTCGACCGCCAGGTCGTGGTGCCGAACCCCGACATCGCCGGCCGCGAGAAGATCCTCAAGGTGCACATGCGCAAGGTGCCGCTGGCGCCCGACGTCGACGCGCGCACCATCGCGCGCGGCACGCCCGGCTTCTCCGGCGCGGACTTGGCCAACCTCGTCAACGAGGCGGCGCTCTTGGCCGCGCGCAAGGGCAAGCGCGTCGTCGGCATGCTCGAGTTCGAGGACGCCAAGGACAAGGTGCTGATGGGCGCCGAGCGGCGCTCGATGGTCATGACCGAGAAGGAAAAGGAGGCGACCGCCTACCACGAGGCCGGCCACGCCGTGGTCGTGATGCACCTGCCCGACGGCGACCCGCTGCACAAGGTGACGATCATCCCGCGCGGCCGGGCGCTCGGCGTGACCATGTCGCTGCCCGAGCGCGACCGGCTCAGCTACTCGAAGAAGTGGTGCGAGGCGAAGATCGCCATGTGCTTCGGCGGCCGCATCGCCGAGCAGCTGGTCTATGGCGACGAGCAGCTGAACAGCGGCGCGTCGGACGACATCCGCCAGGCGACCAACCTCGCGCGCGCGATGGTCACCGAGTGGGGCATGAGCGACAAGCTGGGGCCCCTGCGCTACAGCGAGAACGAGCAGGAGGTCTTCCTCGGCCACTCGATCACCCAGCGCAAGAACGTCTCGGACGCGACCGCCAAGGTGATCGACGAGGAGATCCGCCGCATCGTCGAGAACGGCGAGGACACGGCGCGCACGATCCTCGGCGAGCACATGGAGGAGCTGCACAAGGTCGCCAAGGGCCTGCTCGAGTACGAGACGCTGTCGATGGACGAGGTCAAGCAGCTCCTGGCCGGCCAGACGATCCACCGCGACCGCGGCGACGGCGAGGCGCCCAAGGCGCAGGCCGGCGCCGGCGGAAGGCGCGCCTCGGTGCCGACCAGCGGCGGCAAGCAGGGCGGGCCGGGCGGCCTCGAGCCGGAGCCGCAGCCAGGCGCGTAAGCGATTCGCGATGCGAACATCGGGGGGCGCCCTTTCGGCGCCCCTTTCTCGTTTGATTTCCCGTTTCTTTACGCCTTGTTGCCTATCCGTTATACAGCCCCTGCGGGTAGGGGGCTTTGAGCGACGGCAGGATCGCGCGACCGGGAGGCGCAATGGCCCGCAAGCTGTTCGGAACGGACGGAATCCGCGGCACCGCCAACACCGAGCCGATGACGGCCGAGACCGCGCTGCACGTGGCGATGGCGGCCGCGCGCCGCTTTCGGCGCGGCGAGCACCGCCATCTCGTGGTAATCGGCAAGGACACCAGGCTCTCGGGCTACATGCTCGAGCCGGCGCTGACCGCCGGCTTCATCTCGATGGGCATGGACGTGACGCTCCTGGGCCCGATGCCGACCCCGGCGGTCGCCATGCTCACGCGGTCCCTGCGCGCCGATCTCGGCGTCATGCTGTCGGCCTCGCACAATCCTTACCAGGACAACGGCATCAAGCTGTTCGGGCCGGACGGCTACAAGCTGTCGGACCCGGTCGAGGCCGAGATCGAGGCCATGGTCGGGCAGGGCGACGGCTTGAGCTCGCCGGACAAGCTGGGCCGCGCGCGGCGCCTCGACGACGCGCCGGGCCGCTACATCGAGTTCGTCAAGCAGACCTTCCCGCGGGGCTTGAGGCTCGACGGGCTCAAGATTGTGGTCGACTGCGCGCACGGCGCGGCCTATCGCGTGGCGCCGACCGTGCTGTGGGAGCTGGGCGCCACCGTCGTGCCGCTCGCGGTGCAGCCCGACGGCCTCAACATCAACCGCAAGTGCGGCGCGGTGCACCCGCAGCTCATGTGCGAGCAGGTCGTGGCGCACGGCGCCGATTTCGGCCTCGCGCTCGACGGCGACGCCGACCGCGTGATGATCTCGGACGAGCGCGGGCGCATGCTCGACGGCGACCAGGTGATGGCGCTGGTGGCGAATTCCTGGCGACGCGCGCGCAAGCTCAAGGGCCGCGGCGTGGTCGCGACCGTGATGTCCAACCTCGGGCTCGAGCTCTATCTCAAGGGCAAGGGCATCAAGCTCGTGCGCACGCCGGTCGGCGACCGCTACGTGGTCGAGAAGATGCGCGAGGAGCGCTTCAACGTCGGCGGCGAGCAGTCCGGCCACATCATCCTCAGCGACTACGCGACGACGGGCGACGGGCTGATCGCCGCGCTGCAGGTGCTGGCGGTGATCGTCGAGGCCGAGAAGCCGGCGAGCGAGGCCGGGCGCCTGTTCACCGCGCTGCCGCAGGTCCTGCGCAACGTGCGCTACGGCCAGTCGCGCCCGCTCGACGACGCCGAGGTCAAGCGCGCGATCGCCGACGGCGAGAGGAAGCTGGGCGAGACCGGCCGCGTCTTGATCCGCAAGTCCGGCACCGAGCCGGTGATCCGCGTCATGGCCGAGGGCGAGGACGACCGGCTCGTCGCCGGCGTGGTCGACCAGATCGTCGCCGCGATCGAGGCCGCCGCGCGGCGCCAAGCGGCGTAGTGCGCGGCCGCGTCCTCATCGTCGCCGGGTCCGATTCGGGCGGCGGCGCCGGCATCCAGGCCGACATCAAGACGGTCACCGCGCTCGACGCCTATGCCGCCACGGCGATCACGGCGCTGACGGCGCAGGACACGACCGGCGTCTACGGCGTCGTGCCGGTCGATCCCGCCTTCATCCGCCACCAGATGGAGCTGGTGATCGCCGATATCGGCGTCGACGCGATCAAGACCGGCATGCTGCACGACGCCGGCGTGATCGACGCCGTGGCCGGCACGGTCGGGCGCCTGGCGCCGCAAGCGGCGCTCGTGGTGGACCCGGTGATGGTGGCGAAGGGCGGCCACAAGCTGCTCGAGGACAGGGCGATCGACGCGGTCAAGTCGCGCCTGGCGCCGCTCGCGACCGTGATGACGCCG
Source organism: Alphaproteobacteria bacterium (assembly GCA_023150455.1). Taxonomy (GTDB): domain Bacteria; phylum Pseudomonadota; class Alphaproteobacteria; order JAEULC01; family JAEULC01; genus JAEULC01. The sequence goes on from JAKLKW010000164.1 coordinate 5,789, forward strand.
AACACGCCCGAGGCGACGGCGCTGACCGGCATCGCGATCGCCTCGGTCGCCGACATGGAGCGCGCCGGCCGCGCCATCCTCGACCTCGGCGCGCGCGCCGTCCTGGTCAAGGGCGGCCATCTCGGGGGGCCCGAGGTGCACGACCTGCTGGTCGAACGTTCGGGCGTCACGCGATTCCGGTCGCCGCGCATCGCGACGCGCCACACGCACGGCACCGGCTGCACGCTCGCCTCGGCGATCGCCGCCGGCCTGGTGCAGGGCCTGGCCCTGCAACCTGCCGTGACGCGCGCGCGCGCCTACGTGCGCCGCGCCATCGAGACCGCGCCCAATCTCGGCCGCGGCCACGGTCCGCTCAACCACGCGCATACCGTCAGGCCGTTCGAGGCCTGATCGCGGACTTCGCGCCGGCGCGATGCTATCATCGCGCGGTGCCGGTCCCTCGATCCGCTGGAAACTATCCATGACCCGGACGACCGCTGCCCTTGCCGTGCTCATCGTCGCCATGGCGGCCGGCGGCGCCGTACTGGCGCAAGGCGCGGCGCCGCCGCCGCGCGGCTGGACGACCGCCGACCCGGAAGGCCAGCGCGGCCAGTTCATGTTCCTCGACAACCGCATCGGCGACCCGATCACCAAGTCCTTCCCCGATCCCGAGGGGCAGAAGGACCAGTTCGGCCTGAAGCTGTGCAGCGGCGTCGACTTCATCCCCGGCTTCACCTATTGCGAGGACCAGCGCCTGCGCCGGATCGTCGACGGCATCCCGCGCCTCGACTACCACGGCGTCGAGGTCAAGTTCGTCAACCTGCGCTACCTGAACGACAGGTTCGTCGGCTTCGTCATGGCCTTCGACACCGCGAACTTCAAGGCGCTGGCCGGGGTGCTGCAGCGGCAATACGGCCAGCCCTTCCAGGTCGAGGTGGTCGAGTGGCGCGACCGCGTCGGCTTCGCCTACAACAACACGATCTGGAGCTGGAACACGCCGCACGGCCTGATGACGCTGAAGGAGCGCGCCGTCGCGCTCGACACCGGCGCGCTCGAGCTGTTCGAGGCCGCGGCGGAGCGGCGCTATCACGCCGTGCGCTACCGCGACGTGGTGGATTGACGGGACGCCTCACCCCACCACCGTCGCCAGCGACACCGCGAGCAGCCCGCCCATCGTCCAGTTGAAGGCGCGGCGCCAGCGCGGGTCGTGCAAGAAGCGGCCGATGCCGGCGCCGAACAGCGCCCAGACCGCGAGCGACGGGAAGCACACCAGGACGAACATCGCGCTGATGAGCCCCACCTCGCCGGCGAGGTGACCGCCGACCGTCGTGTAGGTGGTGAGCGCGCCCACGGCGATGATCCAGGCCTTGGGATTGACCCACTGGAACAGCGCGGCCTCGAGGAAGGTGATCGGCCGGGCGCGCGCGCCCTGGTCCTCGGCCTCGCCGGAAGCGGCGATGCGCCAGGCGAAATAGAGCAGCCACGCCGCCCCGACGTATTTGAGCCAGCGATGCACGTCCGGATAGGCCTGGAGCAGCCCGAGCATGCCGAGGCTGAGCGCGGCGAGCATCGCCGGGAATCCCAGCGTCACGCCCAGCATGTGCGGCAGCGAGCGACGGAAGCCGAAATTCGCCGCCGAGGCCGTGACCATCAGGTTGTTCGGCCCCGGCGTGATCGACATCGCCAGCGTGAACAGGAACAGCGGCCCGACGAGGTCCAGCATGGGCGCCCGGCGGTCAGACGATGCGCCGGCGCGCCTGCTCGGCGGGATCGGACGAGGGCGATGCGGCGAGCCCGGCGATGGTCTTCAGCGCCCGCTCGAGCGTGGCGCGGTCGGCCGTTGCGCCGAGCGTGACGCGGATGGCGTTGGGTGCGGTCGAAGGATCGATGGCGAAGGCCTCGGCCGGGCAGACCGCGATGCGGCTCAGCCGGGCCGCGTCGACGAACTCGCCGGCACGCCAGCCGGCCGGCAAGTCGATCATCGCGTGCATCGCGTCGGGCCGCCCACGCCAGGAAAGCCCGGCGAGCGCGCCGCGCGCGATCTGGTGGCGCTGGGCGATCTCCGCGCGCAGCTCGTCGAGCAGCCGCTCGGCGGTGCCGTCGGCGATCCAGCGCGTGACGATCTCGGCGCTGAAGGCCGGCAGCGCCAGCGCCGTCGAATGCACCGTCTCGACGAGGCGCTCGCGCAGCCGCGGCGGCGGCGCCACCCAGGCGAGCCTCAGGCCCGGCGCCAGGAACTTCGACACGCTGGCGACATAGATCGCGTGCTCGGGCGCCAGCGCGGCGATCGGCTCGGGCCGCTCGCGCGGCAGGAAGCCGTAGACGTCGTCCTCGATCAGGATCAGGCCGCGCTCGCGCAGCATCTCGGCGATCGCGTGCCGCCGCTCGCGGCTCATCATGGACGTGGTCGGGCTGTGGATGGTCGGCGTCAGGAACACCAGCTTCGCGCCGGTCTCGCGCGCCAGGCGGTCGATCGACTGGGGCAGCGCGCCCTCATCGTCCATCGCCACGCCGATCGGCCGCGCGCCGAGCAGCCTGACCGCGTTGCGCACGCCGGCGAAGCTCAGCTGCTCGGTCAGCACCGTGTCGCCCGGGCGCGACAGCGCCAGCACCGCCACCGCCAGCGCGTGCTGCGCCCCGCCGGTCAGCACGATACGCTCGGGCGAGAGGTCGAGCCCGACGCGGGCGATGAAGGCAGCCCCCGCCGCGCGATAGGCCGGCAGGCCGCCGTCCGGCATGTAGTTCAGCAGCGTGGCCAGCCCCGGCTTGCGGCTCATCGCGCCCAGCGCATCGGCCAGCGCCGCGGTCTGGCTCGCGATCACCGGGATGTTGCGCGTCATGTCGATCGTGCCGCCGGCGGTCGGCGGCAGATCGGCGGCCCCTGGACCGGACATGGCCGGGTCGGCGGTCTCGGCGTCGAGCACGTAGGTGCCGCGCCCGACCTGGCCCGAAACCAGCCGGCGCTGCTCGGCCAGTGCGTAGGCGCGCCCGACCGTACCGACGGTCACGCCCAGCTTCCATGCCAGGTCGCGCATCGGCGGCAGCTTCGCGCCCGGCGGCAAGGCGCCGCTGCCGACCGCATCGGCGATGGCCTCGGCCAGCGCCTGGTAGCGCGGCCCCGCGCGCCCTTCCAATTGAGGATGCCAACTTGTCACCGTCACAATGTTCACATTGACTGGTCACAATTGTCAAGTGTACTCATCGATCTGGGAGACGGGGAGGCAATTGTCGCGCTACAGGAGGATGACAATGCGGAACCGTTCAGGGACAATCGAGACAATCATCCCGCCACAGACGGGATTCTTCGCCGTCGTCACGCGGCGCGCGAGCGGGCTGATCGACGCCCTGCTTGCCTGGCAGGACCGCGCGCGCGAGCGCCGGGCCTTGGCGACCATGGACGAGCACGCGCTCCAGGATGTCGGCCTGACCCGCGGCGATGTCATCGTCGAGGCAAGCAAGCCCTTCTGGCGCGGCTAGCCGGAAGCGACGATCATGGCCGCCTCATCGCAGTAGAAGTCGGGGCAGCAAGAGTTGGGGATCATGACGCAGACGACGGTGGCGAGTCCGGCGAAGACCGAGCCGATGAAGGTCGAGCCGGTGGTGCTGGAAGGCGGCGACGTGCGGCTGGAGCCGCTCGGCGAGCAGCACGAGGCCGGGCTTGCGGCCGTGCTGGATCCTGCGCTGACGCAGTGGTTCACCAAGCCGATGCTGACGCGCGCCGACGTGCGCGACTTCATTGCCGAGGCCCTGGCGGCCGCGAAGGCCGGCAGCGCCTTGCCCTTCGCCACGATCCAGCGGTCGACGGGCGCGGTGATCGGCTCGACCCGCTTCGGCAACATCGACCGCGCGAACCGCCATGTCGAGATCGGCTGGACGCTGGTGGCGCGCCCGTTCCAGCGCTCCGCCATCAACACCCAGGCGAAGCTCCTGATGATGACGCACGCGTTCGATCGCTGGGGCTGCATCCGCGTCGAGTTCAAGACCGACTCGCTCAACATCCAGTCGCGCACGGCCCTGACGCGGCTGGGCGCGACGGAGGAGGGCATCTTCCGCAACCACATGATCTGCGCGTCGGGGCGCATCCGGCACAGCGTCTATTTCAGCATCACGGCCGAGGAATGGCCGGCCGTGAAGCAGCGCCTGATCCGTCGCATCGCCGCCGGCGGGCACGGGCACGCTTCCTCGAGCGCGTCATGAAGCTGCCGATCTACCAGGTCGACGCCTTCGCCCGGCACGTCTTCGCCGGCAATCCGGCCGCGGTCTGCCCGCTCCCGGACTGGCTGCCCGACGCGCGCATGCAGGCGATCGCGGCGGAGAACAACCTGGCCGAGACCGCCTTCTTCGTCGGCGGCAACGGCGACTACACGATCCGCTGGTTCACGCCGACGATCGAGGTCGAGCTGTGCGGCCATGCCACGCTCGCCTCCGGCCACGTCGTCATGCGTCACCTCGAGCCCGGGCGCAGCAGCGTGCGGTTCAAGACGCTCAAGGCCGGCGACCTCACCGTCCAGCGCGACGGCGAGGTCTACGTGCTCGACTTTCCCGCCTGGCCGCCGAAGCCGGTGGTGACGCCTCCGGTGCTCGACCAGGCCTTCGGCGTCCGGCCCGAGCAGGTGCTGGCGGAACGCTACTACCTCTGCATCTTCCGCGACGCGGGCATGATCCGGTCGCTCGAGCCCGACCTCGCGGCGCTGCGCCGGCTCGACAAGCCCGTGATCGTCAGCGCGCCCGGCCCGGACAGCGCCGCTTCGGAGACCGGCGACGGCGCGTGCGATTTCGTCTCGCGCTTCTTCGCGCCCGGCGCCGGCATCGACGAGGATCCGGTCACCGGCTCGGCGCATTGCATCCTCGCGCCCTACTGGGCGCAGCGCCTCGGCAAGACGCGGATGACCGCGTTCCAGGTTTCCCCGCGCGGCGGCGAGCTCATGGTGGAGCTCAAGGGCGCGCGCGTGATGATCGGCGGGCGCGCCGCGCCCTACCTGGAAGGCACGATCGATGTCTGACGCGCCGGCGCCTGCGCGCGGGGCTGTCGCCGCGGTCAGCATCGCGCCGGCCCGGCGCGGCGATCTCGACGCCGTGCGCGCGTTGTTTCGCGAATACGCCGGCTCGGTCGATGCGCCGTCCTGCTTCGCCGGGTTCGAGCAGGAGCTGGCCGCGTTGCCGGGCGACTGCGCGCCGCCCGCGGGCGGCATCCTGTTGGCGCGCGACACGCGGACCGAAGAGGCCGCGGGGGTCGTCGCTTTCCATGCGCTCGCGCCCGGCCTTGCCGAGATGAAGCGCCTCTATGTCCGCCCGGCCTGGCGCGGCCAGGGGCTCGGCCGCCGCCTGGTCGAGGCGACGCTCGCCGCCGCCGCTTCCAGCGGCCACGCCGCCGTCCGGCTCGGCACCCTGCCCAAGGTCATGCCGGCGGCCGACGCGCTCTACCGCGACCTGGGGTTCCAGCCGATCCCGTCCTATGCCGGCGCCGGCTGCGAGGCCACCTGCTACGAGCTGGCGCTTTAGCGCGCGTTGATCCGCGCGCGCATATATTGGAGTCGGCGGCCGGATCAGCGGCCGCCCAAGCGCGCCGGCCCGTGCCCGCCGATGCCGCCGCTCGCCGCCGGCATCGGCTTCGGCGTCCTGACCTTCGTCCATGTCGACCGGCGCGTCGTGATCGCGCTGATCGGGGCGGTCACGGTCGGCTTCGCGGCAAGATGGATCGCGGGCGGCGAGGATGCCGGCGCCGTGCGGCGCGCGCCATCGCTTGCGCGCGCCGCATTCCGGGGCGG
>JAKLKW010000165.1 GCA_023150455.1 Alphaproteobacteria bacterium
GCCACCGCCGCCACCGGAGCCGCCGCCACCGCCGCCGGCGCCGTCACCAGCGCCAGAGCCGCCGCCACCGCCGCCGCCCGCGCCGTCGCCGCTGCCGGTGCCACCGGCGTTGCCGCCCGCGTTACCACCGGCATTGCCACCGGCGTTGCCGCTGGCACCGGCGCTGGCCGCCGATGCCGTCGCCTGGCCATGGCTCGAGGCGTTGCTGTGGCTCGCCGCGTTGCTATGGCTCGCTGCCTGGCTGTGGCTGGCCGCCTGGCTGTGGCTCGCTGCCTGGCTGTGGCTGGCCGCCTGGCTGTGGCTCGCCGCCTGGCTGTGGCTGGCCGCCTGGCTGTGGCTCGCCGCCTGGCTGTTGGCTTGGCCGGGAGCGGTGGCCGCTGGCGCCGCCACACCCGTCGTGGCCGCCGTCGTGTTGGCGGGCGCCGTCTGCGCCGGAGCGGTTGGCGTCGCGGGTGCCGCGGGCGCGGCCGGCGTCGGGCCGACGCTCATCGTCGCGCCCGGCGTGGCCGAGACCGAGGCGGTCATGCCCGGGGTGACGTTGGCCGTCGTGCCGGTCGAGTTCTGCGTTACGCCGACCATGCCGGTGCTGACCGAAACGCTCGCCGTGACCGCCGCAACCGTCACCGTGAAGGACGTGCCCTTGACCGCGGCCACGAGGTAGGGCGTCTCCACGCGGAAGCCGCCGCTACGCCGCGTCTCGACGCTGTAGAACACGCTGCCGAGCTTCTGGATGACGTCGGCGACGAAGCCCTGGCCCTGGCGCGCCGGCAGGATCAGCCGGCTGTTCGGCCTGATCGCGATCACGTCGTGCTGGTCCGTCACCACGATCGTGCCGTTGCTCGAGGTGACGATCTCGGTCGAAGGCGGCAGCACCTGGGTCGGCGACACGCTGACCGGCGTCACGCTCGCCGGCATGATCACGCGCACCTGGCCCTCCATGCGCGCGACGGTCCAACCCGGCGCGCCGCCGCGCGTCTGCGCCAGGGCCGGCTCGGCCAACATGCCGCTCAGCGCGAAGAGGACACCGGCAGCCGAAAGAGCGGCCGCGATCACGGAACGGGACAGGAGGTGAAGAGACATGATCTGTCGCATGGTCGTGCTTTCTGCCTGAAGAGCGACGGCCGGGACGCTCTGGCGGCCCGTACAAAGGGCAGAATGACCTTTTTGCCCTCATGATCGAATAGCGGAAGGAATTGAACGATGCGGTAAGAGATTTGGTTAAAATCCCTGCAATCGACTCGCACCGGGCTTCCGCGCTTACGCTTTCTTCACCCAACTGCGCGCAAGTTCGACGCTGGAATCGTGTGTTTGAACGCACCGGACACGGGCGCGCATGATGAAGCACCGGGCAGGGCTGATCCTGTTCGCGGTCCTGGCCGCGGCGACGCTGCTGGGCGGGCTCGAATGGTTCGAGCGCGCGCTGATGGACCTGCGTTTCCGCCTGGTGCAGCGCGACGCGACCGACCGGCTGATCGTGGTCGAGATCGACCAGCGCAGCCTGCGCGCGCTCAACGTATGGCCCTGGCCGCGTACCTATCACGCCGAGATCGTCGACCGGCTGGTCGCCGCCGGTGCCGATACCATCGCGATCGACGTCGATTTCAGCGCGCATTCGCAAGCCCAGGCCGACGACGCGTTCGAAGAGGCACTCGCGCGCGCCGGCCGCAAGGTCATCCTGCCGGCCTTCAAGCAGCGCCTGGTGCCGCACCAGGACGCGCCCACGGTGGCCGAGACCAAGCCGCTCGAGCGCTTCGCGCGCCACGTGACGCTGGCCTCGATCGTGTTCCAGCCCGACAACGACAGCCGGATCCGGCACGCCGAGAACCTGCACAAGATGGCCGAAGGCGACGTGCCGAGCCTGCCGGTGCTGCTCGGAAGCGACGGGCAGGCGGCGCCGCCGGAGTTCTACATCGACTACGGGATCCGCATGCAGACCATCCCGCGCATCTCCTATGTCGACGTGCTGCGCGGCGAGTTCCCGCCCGGGCTGTTCCAGGGCCGCCACGTCCTGATCGGCGCCACCGCGGTCGAGCTGGGGGACCAGCTGGCGGTGCCGCTGCATGTCAGCGTGCCGGGCACGATCATGCTGGCGCTGGCGACCGATTCCCTGCGCCAGGGCCGCGCGCTGCAGCGCAGCGGCCCCTGGCCGGCGCTGGCGGTCGCGCTGCTGCTGATGGTGGCTCTCACGCCCGGCATGTCGGGGGCGTGGGGGCGCGGCGTCGTGATCGCCGCCGTGGGATCGACTTCCATCATCGGCCTGGCGGTCGTCGTGCAGGCGGTCTGGCCGTTGAGCCTCGACACGGCGCCGGCCCTGCTCGCGCCGTGGCTGACGTGCCTCATGGGCCTGGTGGGCGCGATCGAGCGTCAGGCCCTGCGCCTGTTCCGCCAGCGCATGGAGATACAGCAGCGCAGCATGATCATGCGCCAGATCGTCGAGAACAGCTTCGACGCGATCGTCGTGATCGGCCATACCGGCCGGGTCGTGATGCACAACCAGGCGGCCGGGCGCCTGATCGGCGCCGATGCGGCCGGCCTGCACGAGCGCCCGATCGAATCCCTGTTCCGCCTGACGCCGTCCGAGGACGGCCCGTCCACCACGCTCGGCGCGCTGCTGGCGCAGGAGGACACGCCGGCGCGCCTGCTGGAAGGCGTGGCGGTGACGCGCGCGGGCGACGAGGTGCCGATCGAGCTGTCGCTGCGCCGCATGGTGGTGCATCCGACGGCGAGTCCGTTCGAGCGCCGCACCGAGCCGCGCGCCTACCACTTCGTGACGGCGCGGGACGTGTCGGAACGACGCCGCACCGTGGCGGCGCTCCGCACCGCCTTACAGCAGGCCGAGGCCGCCAGCCGGGCGAAATCGCAGTTCCTCGCCACGATCAGTCACGAGCTGCGCACGCCGCTCAACGCCATCATCGGCTTCTCGGAGATGATCAAGGACCAGATGATGGGCGCGATCGGCGACGTGCGCTACTGCGACTACGCCAAGGACATCCAATCCAGCGGCCGGCATCTGCTGCACGTGATCAACGACATCCTCGACGTCACGCGCGTGGAATCGGGCGAGGTCCGGGTTGAGGACAGCGAGATCGAGGTCAAGGACGCCTTCGATGCCGCCATCCGCCTGGTTGGCGGCCAGATGACCAAGCACCGCATCGCGCTCGTGCGGCAGTTCGGGCCCGAGCTGCCTGCCTTGCGCGCCGACGACCGTCTGCTCAAGCAGGTGCTGGTCAACCTGTTGTCCAACGCCGCCAAGTTCACGCCGGAAGACGGAACGGTGACGGTCGGCGCCCGCCTGCGCGACAACGGCGGCTTGAGCCTGAGCGTCGCCGATACCGGCATCGGCATCCCCGCCGCGGAGATTCCCAAGCTCGGCCGGCCGTTCTACCAGGTCGATCAGTCGCACACGCGCCAGTTCGGCGGCGCCGGGCTCGGGCTTTCCATCGTGCGCGGCCTGGTCGAGCTGCACGGCGGCCGGCTGGCGATCGACTCGAAGGTCGGCGCCGGAACGACCTTCACCTGCCACTTCCCGCCGGAACGAACGGTGCCGCGCAAGCAGGTGGCGGCGTAGCGTAGCCTCGCGCGCGGCGCGCCGTCCCCGTCCCTACGTGCTCCGCGCCGCCGCCGTCCTGCGCTCCGCGGCGCCCGCCGGCACGACCGCGGCATCCGGGTCGAAGCCGGGCAAGGTCAAGATCGCCCGCAAGCCGCCGAGCGGCGAGGCGTCGAGCGTGACCGAGCCGCCGTAGAGGCCGGCCACGTCGCGCACGATCGACAGGCCCAGCCCCGTGCCCGGCGTGCTTTCGTCGAGGCGCGTGCCGCGCTGGAACACGGCGCTGCGCTGGTCCTCCGGCAGGCCCGGGCCGTCGTCGTCCACCGTGATCTCGATGCGGCCGCCGCTCGCCGTCGTCTTCACGAAGACCTGGCGGCGCGCCCACTTGCAGGCGTTGTCGACCAGGTTGCCGAGCAGATCCTCGAAGTCGTGGCGCTCGCCGCGGAAGGCGGCGCGCTCGTCGGTCTCGCAATCGACGCTGATGCGGCGCTCGGCGTAGATGCGCTGCAGCGTGCGGCACAGCGCCTCGATCACCGGCTTGAGCTCGGTGCGCGCGCCCAGCACGTTCACCGACGCGGCGGCGCGCGCGCGCGCCATGTGGTGGTCGACCAGGCGCTTCATCAGCGCGGCCTGGCGGCGCACCACCTCGGCCAGGTGGCTGTCGCCGGCGGCGTCGGCCTCGTTCGCCAGCACGGCGACCGGCGTCTTCAAGGCGTGCGCCAGGTTGCCGACATGGGTGCGGGCGCGGCGCACGACCTCGGCGTTGTGGTCGAGCAGCTGGTTGAGCTCGTCGGCGAGCGGCGTGACCTCGAGCGGGAAGTCGCCCGAGAGCTTCTCGGCGCGGCCGGAGCGGATCTCGCCCAGCGCCTCGCCGATGCGGCGCAAGGGCCGGAGCCCCAGCCGCACCTGCAGCAGCACCGCCGCAACCAGCCCCGAGCCGAGCGCGCCGAGCGCCCAGCCGAGCACGCTTTCGAATTCCTGGATGTCGGCCAGCGATTCCGCCGTGTCGCCGGCGACCAGGTAGAAGTAGGGCGTCGAGCCGCCCGGCAGCAGGATCATGCGCTCGATCACGCGCAGCTTCTGGTTCTGCGGCCCGATGTCGTCGTAGCGCAGGATCTCCGCCCCCTCGCCCCCGCCGGCGGCGCCGACGCGGCGCGGCTCCATGCGCCGGTCCCACAGCGAGCGCGAGCGCTGCACCACGTCGTTGCGGTCGGCGATCTGCCAGTACCAGCCGGAATACGGCACGTCGAAGCGCGGCTCGCCGGGCGCGCGCGACAGCACCAGCTGGCCCTGCTCGATCTCGCTCAGCGCCACCATGCCGTCGAGCAGCGTCTCCAGGCGCTGGTCGAAGTTGCGCCGGACGTAGTCGCGGAACAGGCCGGTGATGACGAACGATCCCGCGAGCAGCGCCGCGAAGATCCACAGCGACGACAGCAGGACCAGGCGGAAGGCGAGCGAACGCCCCTTCATCCCCGCGCCGGGCCAGAACGAGCCTTGCCGGCCGCCGATGTTCATCGGTCCCCGGGCATCACGCGCCCCACCCGACCCGTCGATCGACGGACACCGGGGCGATCAACCGCCGTCGGGCGCGCCTGCCGGCTCGCTCAGGCGGTAGCCGAGTCCGCGCACGGTCTCGATCACGTCGACGCCGAGCTTCTTGCGCAGGCGCCCGACGAACACCTCGATCGTGTTCGAGTCGCGGTCGAAATCCTGCTCGTAGATGTGCTCGGTCAGCTGCGTGCGCGACACGACCTTGCCGCGATGATGCATCAGATAGGCCAGCACCTTGAACTCCTGCGCCGTCAGCTTGACCGGCTGGCCGTTGACCTCGACCCGGCTCGTGCTGGTGTCGAGCTTCACGGGCCCGCATTCGAGCGCCGGCGTCGCGTGCCCGGCGGCGCGACGGATCAGCGCGCGCAGGCGCGCCAGCAGCTCCTCCATGCGGAACGGCTTGGTCACGTAGTCGTCGGCGCCGGCGTCGAAGCCGGCCACCTTCTCGCTCCACCCGTCGCGCGCGGTTAGGATCAGGACCGGCATGGTCTTGCCCGACTTGCGCCAGCGTTTCAGCACGCCCGCGCCGTCGAGCAGCGGCAGGCCGAGATCGAGCACGACCGCGTCATAAGGCTCGGTGTCGCCGAGATAGTGGCCTTCCTCGCCGTCGGCGGCCGTGTCGACGGCATAGCCGGCGCCGCCGAGCGCCGCCTTCATCTGCCGCGAAAGGTCAGGATCGTCCTCGACCACCAGAATGCGCATCGGCCTTCAATCCCCCAGGCGTTCGAATCCGTCTCGGTCCACGCGCCGCATCAGTCCACGCGCAGGACCTGGCCGCTGCGGCCGTCCACCACGACATAGGCGACGCGGCCCTTCGCGGTCAGCACCTTCACGCGATAGGCGTTGCCCACGACCTGCACGTCCAGGATGCGGCCCGGCACCGTGCGGCTGACCGTCGGCAGCACGCGGTCGAGCGGCAGCAGGCCCTGCTGGATCGCCATCAGCGGCCCGGCGACCCGGACCGCCGGCGGCGGCGGCATCGAGGCGCGCGCCCCCGGCGACGCGAAGCCGGCGAGCGCGGTCAAGGCCAGGGCGATGACGGTCAGGGCGCGCATGGCACGTCACGTATCATAGCCGCCTGAACCGCACATGAATACCGTTGGTATTGCTGGGAAAATTCCCCGCCGCCGTTCAGCGGCGGTTCAGCCGCGCCGAGCGAAGATCGCGGCCGTGGAAGAGCGCCGCGCCACGGCGGGACGGGCCGACGCGAGCATGATGAACGGGAGAACCACGATGACGAAATATCTGCGCCCCGCTTTGCTTTCCCTCGCCCTCATGACCGCCGCCGCCGCCACGCCGGCGCTGGCGGATGCCGGGCATGACCGCTGGAACGATGGCCGCGCCTGGCATCGGGACCACGCGCCGCCGGTCGCCTTTCGCGCCGCCATCCTGAACGAGCGGCAGATCGTGCGGCGCCTGCATCGCCAGGGCTACCAGCGCGTCCACGACGTCGACTTCCGCCGCGGCCACTACACCGCGCGCGCCCGCGACTATTACGGCCGGCCGGTGTTCCTGGTCGTCTCGGCGCACAATGGCGCGGTGCTGCGCGCGCGTCACGCCTGGTAGCGAAGCCGGCGATTGCGAATGGCGACGAAACCGCGCGGCCGGCAAGGCCGCGCGGGACTCGCGCGCCGGCGGCGCCGGCCGACGAACGGGAGAACGACGATGACGATGATCGACAGCGGGCGGCTTGCCGTGCTTTCCGTGTCCGTGCTTGCCGCGCTCGCGGCGTCCCTGGCCGCCGGCACGCCGGCGGCACGGGCCGAGCCCGATGATCACGCCAGCCGGCAGAACGCCCGCGAGGTGGACGTCTTTCACGAGTTCAACCGCGGCCCCTGCGGCTACGACCCCGAACCGGTCCATGGGCAACCGGCCTGCCCGCTGCCGCCCTATGCGGCACCGCCGGCCGCGCCGCCGCCCGTCTTTGCACCGCCCGTCTACGCACCGCCCGTCAACGTGACGCCGGTCTATGCGCCGCCGCCATCCGCGCCGGTGCTGAGCGATGTCGAGATCCGGCGCGCCCTGCAGCGCCAGGGCTACCGCCGGATCGGCGACATCGTCTTCGACCGCGACTCCTACACGGCCCGCGCACGCGACCGCCGCAACCAGCCGGTCCTGCTCGTGGGTTCCGCCGCAACCGGCGCGGTCGTCGACCGGCGCCGGCTGCGTTAGCCGGGTTCTTGCATAAGCCCCTGAGAAGCCAGGAAGAACGCGCCTGCCGCACCGGGAACGCCGACCGGGCCTGGCTCGCTTAGACCGTCGTACACCAGGAGTACGACGATGAGCGGAAACCTGCTGCCCGCAGCCTGTGCATCGTTGTTTTCGAGCTCGGCCGCGGCGCCGTCGCCGGCCGACGCGGGTGCGCCCGTCACGACCTACTATCCGGTGACGACCTACCGCACCTACCGCGTGCCGGCCTACCCGCAGGTCGCCTAGGGCCCGGCCCTCAGCCGCGACGAGATCGAGGACCGCCTCGACGACCAGGGCTATGACGACATCGAGGTGGGCAGCTACAGCAACGGCTACTACGACGTCACGGCCGAGGACGAGGTCAGCGACCGCAAGGTGTTCCTGCGGGTCGACGCCTCGACCGGCTGCGTGGCGCAGATCCGGTATCGCAGCGACTAGGCGCGCGTTGATCCGCGCGCCAGACATCCGAGTCGGCGGCCGGATCAACGGGCTGCCTGAGCCCGCAACCGTCCCCGAGGCAGTGCGTCACGCGCCGAGAGCGCGTGACGCACGAGCTTTTTCATGGCCGTCGGCAGCGCGTGCTCGCCCAGGCGGTCGATCGGGCACCACAACGCGCCTGCCGGCGCCGGCTCGCCCGCCCGCACCCGGCCGAGGAGGACCGTCAGCTCCAGCGCGAAATGGGTGAAGCCGTGGCGCACGGTCCCCGGCAGCGTCACCAGGCGCGCCGGGATCGGCGCCTCGGCGCGCGCTTCCGCGTCGTCCCACGCGGCGTCGCGCCATTCCGTCGACGGCAATTCCATCATGCCGCCGAGCAGTCCCCGCTCGGGGCGCCGGCGCAATAGGACGGCGCCGTCGGGCCGCTCCATCCAGAAGGCGACGCCGCGCCGCGTCGGCCGCTCGGCCCTGGCCGCCCGGCGCGGCAGCTCCTCGGCCGCCCCCTGCGCGCGCGCGCGGCAGGAGCCCGCGATCGGACAGGCGAGGCAGCGCGGCCGGCGCGGCGTGCACACGGCGGCGCCGAGATCCATCATCGCCTGGGCGAAATCGCCCGGCCGCGCCCGCGGCGTCAGCGTCGCCGCCGCCGCGCGGATGGCGCGCTTGGCCGCCGGCAGCGGCGTCTCGATCGCGAACAGCCGCGCCACGACGCGCTCCACGTTGCCGTCGACCACGGTGGCCTTGCGGTCGAACGCGATTGCCGCGATCGCGGCGGCGGTGTAGTCGCCGACGCCGGGAAGCACCCTCAGGGCCGCCTCGTCGCCGGGGAAGGCGCCGCCGTGCTCGCGCACGACCGTGCCGGCGCAGGCATGCAGGTTGCGCGCACGCGCGTAGTAGCCGAGCCCCTGCCATTCGTGCAGCACCTCGTCGAGCGAGGCGGCGGCGAGCGCGTCGACCGTCGGCCAGCGCTCGAGGAAGCGCTGGAAACGCCTGCCCACGGTCGGCACGGTGGTCTGCTGCAGCATGATCTCGCTGAGCCACACGCGGTAGGGATCGGCGCGGCCGCCGGCGGGCGCGCGCCATGGCAGCACGCGGCGGTGCCGATCGTACCAGCCGAGCAGGCGCTTCACGATCCTGCTAGGCGCGCCGGGCGCTGGTTTTTCCGTCCGCTGGGCATTGGTCATGGCGTGGCGGCGACGATAGAATGCTGCCGGACACTATAGCGACCGCCTTGAACGCGGAAACCGGGGCGATGCAGGATCGGCAAGGCAGGATGCGACCGCTGGCGGCGTCGCTGCCCGGCGTGACGCGGGCGGCGCTCGGCAAGCGCGGCTTCGCCATCGCGCAGCTGCTGACCGAGTGGGAGGCGATCGTCGGCCGCGACCTCGCGGCGATGGCGGCGCCGATGCGGCTCAGCCGCAGCCGCGACGGCGACCCGGCCGTGCTGGAGATCCGGGTGGAAAGCGCCGCCGCCGTGGAGCTGCAGCATTTGGAACCGCGCGTGATCGAGCGAATCAACGCCCATTTCGGCTATGCTGCGGTCGGGCGGCTCAAGCTGCGGCAAGGCCCGGTCGGCCGGCACGGCGGCGCCGGCACGGCGCGCGCGATTCGGCGGCCGGGCCTCGCGGAAGAGCGGGCGCTTTTCCGGCAGTTGGAAGGGGTTGAGGACGAATCCTTGCGTGACGCCTTGGCCGGACTTGGCCGGGCGGTGATCGGCGAGCGCGGACGATAGAGGCCGGATCATCGCGCAACACCTAGCGAATCCAAGGGTTTCGGCCCCTGCTGCTTGAAGCGGCGGGAAGCGCAAGTACATTGACCATGACGAACGGAGGGTAACGTGCGCGCGTCTGCAGGGATCATCCTGGCGGCGATCATCGGCATCGGCGGCGGCGCCGTCGGCTACTGGTTCTTCAACGGCGGCAGCAGCAACGCCCAGTCGGCCGGTACGTTGGCGGCCAACGCGACTCCGGCCGGCACGACAGCGGTCGCCACGCAGCAGACCGCCGCCGCCACGCAGGTGGCGCAGGGGCTGATGCCCGAGCTCAAGCCCGACGACATGGTGCTGGGGTCGCCCGACGCGAAGGTCACCATCGTCGAGTACGCCTCGCTCACCTGCCCGCACTGCGCGCGCTTCCACAAGGACACGCTGCCGCAGATCAAGAAGGAGTTCATCGACACCGGCAAGGTGAAGCTGGTCTATCGCGACTTCCCGTTCGACGAAGCCAGCTTCCGCGCGGCGATGGTGGCGCGCTGCGCCGGCAAGGAGAAGTTCTACGGCTTCATCGACGCGCTGTTCTCGACCCAGGACTCGTGGACGCGCGAGGCCGACTGGAAGGCGGCGCTGGCGCGCATCGCCAAGCTGGGCGGGATGTCGCAGGAGACCTTCGACAAGTGCCTGGCCGACAAGTCGGTCGAGGAGCCGATCCTGGCCAAGCGCCTGGAAGCCTCGCAGAAGCTGGGCGTCGATTCGACGCCGACCTTCTTCATCAACGGCGAGAAGGTCGGCGGCGCCTATCCGTTCGACCATTTCGCCACGGTCATCAAGCGCAAGCTGCCGGCCGGCTGAGGCCGGCAGCCTGACGCCATCAGAGGGAACCCGGCGCAAGTGCATTTCAACCGTCTGCGTCTGAGCGGCTTCAAGTCCTTCGTCGAACCGACCGAGCTGCGCATCGATCCCGGCCTGACCGGGATCGTCGGCCCCAACGGCTGCGGCAAGTCCAACCTGGTCGAGGCCCTGCGCTGGGTCATGGGCGAGACCAGCGCCAAGCGCATGCGCGGCGGCGAGATGGACGACGTCATCTTCGGCGGCACCGCCGAGCGCCCGGCGCGCAACCTGGCCGAGGTGCTGCTGGAGCTCGACAACGCGTCGCGCGACGCGCCGTCCGCCTTCAACGACGCCGAGGAGCTGCAGATCGCGCGCCGCATCGAGCGCGGCACCGGCTCGGTCTACAAGGTCAACGGCCGCGAGGTGCGCGCGCGCGACGTGCAGCTGCTGTTCGCCGACCAGGCGACCGGCGCGCACTCCACGGCGCTCGTCAGCCAGGACCGCGTCGGCGCGCTCATCGCGGCCAAGCCGGCCGAGCGCCGCCTGCTGCTGGAAGAGGCCGCCGGCATCACCGGCCTGCATTCGCGCCGGCACGAGGCCGAGCTGAGGCTGAAGGCCGCCGAGACCAACCTGACGCGCCTGGACGACGTGCTGTCGGCGCTCGATGGCCAGCTGCAGAACATCAAGCGCCAGGCGCGCCAGGCCACGCGCTACCGCAACATCAGCGGGCATATCCGCTTCCATGAGGCGGCGATCCTGCACCAGCGCGTCGAGCAGGCGCACGCCGCCGTGGCCGCGGCCGAGGCGCGGCTCGGGCAAGCCGAGGCGCGCGTCGCCGAGCTGACGGGCCTGGCCGCCGGCGCCGCCACGACGCAGGCCGACATCGCCGCCGGCCTGCCGGCGTTGCGCCAGGACGAGGCGGCGGCCGCGGCCGAGCTGCAGCGCCTGACGCTGGCGCGCGGCGAGCTGGACGCGGAGGAGAACCGCGTCGCCTCGGCCCAGGCCGACAGCACGCGCCGGCTCGAGCAGATCGCGTCGGACATCGGACGCGAGACAGTGCAGGCCGGCGACGCCGAGCAGGCGATGGCGCACCTGGAGGAGGAGCGCGGCACGCTCGCCGCGGCGCAAGGCGACGAGGCGGACAAGCAGCGCGCGGCCGCCGAGGCGCTCGCCGCGGCCGAGGCCGACACGGGCGAGCGCGAATCGGCGTTGCAGCGCCTGACCGAGGAGGTCGCATCCGGCGAGGCGCGCCGCGCCGACCTCGAGCCGAGGCGCTCGCCGCCGAGGAAGCGGTGTTTCCGGAGCTCGAGGCCGCGACCGCCGAGGCCGCCGCCTGCGAGACGCGCCTTGCCGAGGCGCGCGCCGCCGGCGAGGCGGCCGAAACCGCGCTCGGCCAGTCGCGCGCGGCCGAGGCCGAGGCCGCCGAGGCCGCGCAGGCGGCGTCGGCGCACCGCGCCAAGCTGGTCGCCGAGGAGCAGGCGCTGGTCGAGCTGCTGGCGGTCAACGAGACCGGCCTGTGGCCGCCGGTGATCGACGCCGTCACCGTCGAGGCGGGCTACGAGGCGGCGCTGGGCGCGGCGCTCGGCGACGACCTGTCGGCGCCGACCGACGAGGCGGCGCCGGTGCACTGGCGCAACCTGCCGCCGCTGATCGACGCGCCGGGCCTGCCCGAGGGCGTGACGCGCCTGTCCCAGTTCGTGCGCGGCCCCGATGCGCTCAGCCGCCGGCTCGACCAGATCGGCGTCGTTCCCGATCGCGACCAGGGCGCCGCGCTGCAGCCGACGCTCAGGCCCGGCCAGCGCCTGGTCAGCCGCGACGGCGCGCTGTGGCGCTGGGACGGGTTCAGCCGCGCGGCCGACGCCGCCACCGCCGCCGCGCTGCGCCTGAAGCAGCGCAACCGGCTGGCGGAACTGACGGTCGAGCGCGAGTCGGCCGACGCGGAGGCCGGGCGCACCGCCGACGCGCTGGCCGCCGCCAGGGCCGCGGCGCAGGAGCAGGTCATGCGCGAGCGCGCCGCGCGCGACGCCGTGTCGGCAGCCTTCTCCGCGGTGGCGCGGGCGCGCGAGCACGAGGCGCAGCTGAGCCGCAAGGCGGCGCAGCTTTCGACCAGGCGCACGGCCCTGGACGAGGCGATCACCGCCGCCGAGGCGGAGCTCAACGATGCGACGCGGCAGCTGGAAGAGGCGCAGGTCGAGATCGCGGGGCTCGCGGATCTGAGCGCGCAGCGCGCGGCGATCACCACCGGCCGCGCCGAGCTGGCGGAATCGCGCACGCGGCTGGCCGAATGCAAGGCGGCGCTGGAGCGGCTGGTGGCCGAGGCGACGCAGCGCCGGCATCGCCTCGAGTCGATCGCGGCCGAGGCGCGCGCCTGGTCGACGCGGCTCGACGGCGCCCGCGCGCAGCTCGCGACGCTGGAAGAGCGCCGCGCCGCGACCGCTTCCGAGCTCGAGCGCCTCTCGGCCCTGCCGGGCGAGATCGCGGCCAAGCGCCATGCGCTG
>JAKLKW010000166.1 GCA_023150455.1 Alphaproteobacteria bacterium
CAGAAAAGGAGTCCTCACCCCGCGTCGTCGCGTGGCGGCGCGACGGCGAGGCGGGGCGAGGTCAGCGCCTCGCGCAGGTCGCGCCAGCCGAACGCCGTCTCGTCCATCAGCACGCCCCACAGCGCCTCGGTGCGGTCGGCGACGTGATGGCCGCCCATGGCGCGGTAGAAGAAGCGCGACGGGTTGGTCGCCAGCACCCAGACGACGGCCGAGGGATAGCCGCGCTCGAGCAGCGCGCCGAAGCAGCGCGACAGCAGGCGCCGCCCGAGGCCCCTGCTTTGGTGGTCCTGCTGCACATATAGGGTGTAGACCTCGCCGGCATAAGGCAGCACGCCGCGCAGCACGCCGCAGCTGGCGAAGCCGACCACGCCGTCCTCGGAATGCTCGGCCACGAACACCATGTCGCCCCCGCCCGATCCGGAGACGCCCCGCGTCGCCGTCGACCGGCGCCACATCTCGGCATGGCGCTGCTCGTTGAGGCCCACCAGGATCGAGTCGGGAATGAGGCCCGGATAGGTGCTGCGCCAGGTCGCGACATGCACGCGCGCGATGGCGGCGGCGTCCTGCGGCGTGGCGTCG
Source organism: Alphaproteobacteria bacterium (assembly GCA_023150455.1). Classification (GTDB taxonomy): domain Bacteria; phylum Pseudomonadota; class Alphaproteobacteria; order JAEULC01; family JAEULC01; genus JAEULC01. The sequence goes on from JAKLKW010000166.1 coordinate 580, forward strand.
CGGATGAAGGTCATGCGCTTTGGTTAGCATGACTTGGCTGGGGAAGTGTAGGGCCGGGCTTTGCCGCGGAATCGGGCTGCCGCTCCATGACCGCGGCGAAGAATCCGTCCGTGCCGTGGCGCGCCGGGGTGAGCACGAGATAGGGCGGCGGGCTCGGCGGCGGGCCGCCGACGGCATCGGCCCAGAGCCGGTCGATCGGCACGAGCCGGAAATCCCTGTGGGCGGCGAGGAAGGCCTCGACCTGGCGCTCGTTCTCCTCCGGCAGCAGCGAGCAGGTGGCATAGACCAGGCGCCCGCCCGGCTTCACCAGCCGCGCGGCGCTGGCGAGGACGCGCGCCTGCTTCGCCACCAGCTCCTCCAGGTCCCTGGCCTCCAGGCTCCAGCGGCCGTCGGGGTTGCGCCGCCAGGTGCCGATGCCGGTGCAGGGCGCGTCGACCAGCACGCGGTCGAAGCTGCGCTTGTGGCGCTTGATCCAGGGGTCGCGCTCGTCGGCGATCAGCCGCCGCTCGACGTTGTGCGCGCCGGCGCGGCGCAGGCGCCTGGCCGAGGCCTCGAGCCGGACCTTGCTGACGTCGCAGGCGATCACGTGGCCCTTGTTCGCCATGCCGGCGGCGATCGCCAGCGCCTTGCCGCCGGCGCCGGCGCAGAAATCGACCACGCGCATGCCGGGCCGCGCGCCGACCAGCAGGGCCACGAGCTGCGAGCCCTCGTCCTGCACCTCGACCAGCCCGTCCTTGAAGCTGCCGGTCTCGCCCAAGGGCCGCCGGCCGACCAGGCGCAGGCCGAGCGGCGACAGCTTCGTCGGCTCGACGGTCACGCCTTCCGAGCGCAGCCGCGCCACCGCCTCCTCGCGGTTGGTCTTGAGCGCATTGGCGCGCAGGTCGACGGTCGCCGGCTCGAGCAGCGCCGCCATTTCCCTGTCCAGGCGCCCGCCGAAGGCTTCGGCGAGCTTGGGCGCGAGCCAGGACGGCGCGTTGCCGCGCACCGCGGGCGGCTGGTCGGGATGGTCGATCGTGCGGCCGGGCAACCGGCGCAGCGCCGCCTGCTCGGCCGGCGTCATCGGCGCCGGCGCGTGCCGGCCGCCGTCGAAGGCGGCGGCGATCTCGTCGACCGGCCAACCGGTGATCGTGGCGAGGCACGCGATCACCCGCAGCCGCGCGTCGGGCACGACGATGCCGAGGCGGGCGAGCCACCAGTCGAGCTGGGCGCGCCGCCGCAGCACGTCGTAGACGACGCCCTGGATCGCGGCGCGGTCCTTGGCGCCGACATAGCGGCGGTTGCGGAAATACGCTGACGCGACGCGGTCGGCCGGCGCCTTGCCGGAGTCCTGCATCGCCTGCAGCAGCTCGATCGAGGCCTGGACGCGCGCGGCCGGGGTCAATTTGTGGCCTTCAGAGGTCCACGCGGTAGTTGGGCGACTCGCGCGTCACCATGATGTCGTGCACGTGGCTCTCGCGCAGGCCGGCGTTGGTGATGCGCAGGAAGCGGCGGTTCTTCTGCAGCGCGGCGATGGTGGCGTTGCCGGTATAGCCCATGGCGGCGCGCAAGCCGCCGACGAGCTGGTGCAGCACGGCCGATGCGGCGCCCTTGTAGGGCACGCTGCCCTCGACGCCCTCGGGCACCAGCTTCAGCTGGTCGTTGACCTCCTGCTGGAAGTAGCGGTCGGCCGAGCCGCGCGCCATGGCGCCGACCGAGCCCATGCCGCGATAGGACTTGTAGCTGCGGCCCTGGTAGAGGAACACCTCGCCCGGGCTTTCGTCGGTGCCGGCCAAGAGCGCGCCGACCATGGCGCAGCTGGCGCCGGCGGCGAGCGCCTTGGCGAGGTCGCCCGAGAACTTGATGCCGCCGTCGGCGATCACCGGCACGCCGCTCTTGGCCGCCTCCCCGGCCGCGTCGAGCACGGCGGTCAGCTGCGGCACGCCGACGCCGGCGACGATGCGCGTGGTGCAGATCGAGCCCGGGCCGATGCCGACCTTGACCGCGTCGGCGCCGGCGTCGATCAGCGCGCGCACGCCTTCGGCGGTCGCCACGTTGCCGGCGATCACCTGCGTGTAGTTGCTCAAGCGCTTGATGCGCTCGACCGCGCGGATGACGCCGGCGGAGTGGCCGTGCGCCGTATCCACGACGACCACGTCGACCTCGGCGTCGAGCAGCGCCTCGGCGCGCTTCAGCCCTTCATCGCCGACGCCGGTCGCCGCGGCGACGCGGAGCCGCCCCTTCTCGTCCTTGCAGGCGTTCGGGTAGCGCTGCGACTTCTCGATGTCCTTGACCGTGACGAGGCCGATGCAGCGGTAGTCGTCGTCGACCACCAGCAGCTTCTCGATGCGGTGCTGGTGCAGCAGGCGCTTGGCCTCGGCGCGGTCGACGCCCTCGCGCACCGTCACCAGGTTCTTCGCCGTCATCAGCTCGCTGACCGGCTGGCTGGCGTCGGTGGCGAAGCGCACGTCGCGGTTGGTCAGGATGCCGACCAGCTTGCCGCCGCGCCGCGTGACCACGGGGATGCCCGAGATCTTGTGCTCGGCCATGAGGGCGAGCGCGTCGGCCAGCGTCTGCTCGGGATGGATGGTGACGGGGTTCACCACCATGCCCGATTCGAACTTCTTGACCCGGCGCACCTCGTTGGCCTGGCGCCCGATGTCGAGGTTCTTGTGCACCACGCCGATGCCGCCGGCCTGGGCCATGGCGATGGCCATGGCCGATTCGGTGACGGTGTCCATGGCGGCGGAGACCAGCGGGATGCCCAGCTCAATGGACTTGGTCAGGCGCGTGCGCGTGTCGGTCTGGGCCGGCAGCACGGAGGAGGCGGCGGGCTCGAGGAGCACGTCGTCGAAGGTCAGCGCGTCGCGGAATTGCATGCCATGCCTCGCCGGGCCCAAGGATGGCGCGCCATCATACACAGAACGCCCCCGGCCACAAGGACGCAGGCCCGCGGTTTCCCGGTGGCTCGGATGCGCTATCGCCCGCCGCCCCTGAATCCCGTCGCGACGATGTAGAGCTCGGCCGAATCCTTGCGGCTGGCCGGGGGCTTGGCGTGGCGAGCCTGGGCGAAGTCGCGCTTGAGCCGCGCCAGCAGGCCGGCCTCGGTGCCGCCCTGGAGCACCTTGCCGACGAAGGCCCCGCCCGGCGCCAGCACCTCGGCCGCGAAGTCCACGGCGGCCTCGAGCAGGCCCATGATGCGCAGGTGGTCGGTCGCGGCATGGCCGGTGGCGGCGGCGGCCATGTCGCTCAGCACGACATCGGCCGGGCCGCCGAGCGCCGCCTCGAGCCGGGCCGGCGCGTCGTCGGCCAGGAAGTCGCCTTGCAGCAGGGTAGCGCCCGGGACCGGGTCGATCGGCAAGAGGTCGATGCCGACCACCTTCCCGCCGCCGCCGGTTGCCGCGCCGACCCGGTCGACCGCGACCTGGGTCCAGCCGCCGGGCGCGGCGCCGAGATCGACGACGGCGCCGCCGCGCTTCAGGAAATGGAAGCGGTCGTCGAGCTCGAGGAGCTTGTAGGCCGCGCGCGAGCGGTAGCCCTCGCGCCGCGCGGCCAGGACGTAGGGATCGTTGAGCTGGCGCGTGAGCCAGCGCTGCGACGACGCGCTGCGGCCGGCCTTGGCGCGCACGCGCACCGCCTTGGACCGGCTGCCGCGGAGGGGTCCGGAAGATCGTGTCATGCGGCTAGATATCGGGTTTCGCGATCCAGATGCCAGAGGTCAGATGCCAGAAAGAAGCTCGGCTCTCCTCTCTGACATCTGACCTCTGGCATCTGTCATCTGAACCCGCGCATCAGGCCCATCAGGATGCCTTCGCGCACGCCGCGATCGGCGACGCGCAAGGACCCGACCGGCCAGGTGCGGCAGATCGCGTCGAGGATGGCGCAGCCCGCCACCACCAGATCGGCACGATCGCGCCCGATGCAAGGGAGGCCCGCGCGTTCCTCGCCCGTCATGGCGGCGAGGCGGCGGCTGACGCGGTCGATGTCGTCGAACGCCAGGTAGGTGCCGTCGACGAAGCTGCGGTCGTAGCGCGGCAGGCGGAGGTTCACGCCCGCCAGCGTGGTGACCGTGCCGGAGGAGCCCAGCATCTGCACGGCGCCCTCGGCGATCAGGCGGGCGATGCCGTGGCGGCGCTCGAACGGGGCCAGCATCGCGGCCACCTCGCCCGCGGTCTCTTCGTACCAGGCGGCGAGCGGGCGGTCGGGGCCGCAGCGCTCCGACAGGCCGACCACGCCCAAGGGCAGCGAGATCCAGTCGATCGGCTCGAGCGCGAGCGTTGATCCCCAGGCTGACCGACCGTCGGTCGGCCGAGGCGCGCCAATATTTGGAAGGCCGGCCGGATCATCGGCCGGCGCGCGTCGCACGCCGACCTTGAGCCACAGGAGCTCGGTCGAGCCGCCGCCGATGTCGAAGACCAGGGCATGGCTGCGCAGGGGATCGAGCAGCGGCGCGCAGCCGGCGAGCGCCAGCTCGGCTTCCTCGCGCGAGGTGATGATCTCGAGCACGAGCCCCGTCTCGGCGCGCACGCGCTCGACGAAGTCCTGGCAGTTGCTGGCGCGCCGGCAGGCCTCGGTCGCGACGTGGCGGGCATGCGTGACGCCGCGCCGCTGGATCTTGGAGGCGCAGACCTTGAGCGCCTCGATGGTGCGGCCCATGGCCGGCTCGCTCAAGGCACCGTTTGCGCCGAGGCCCTCGCCGAGGCGGACGATCCTGGAGAAGGCGTCGATGACGCGGAACCCGTCCTCGCGGGGCCGGGCGACCAAGAGGCGGCAGTTGTTGGTGCCGAGATCGAGGGCGGCGAACACGCCGTCGCGGTAGCCGCCGTCTTGGCCGTTCGCGGGCCAGCGGGGCCGGTGCCCGTGGCGGAAGCGGTCGCGCGACCAGGGGCCGCGCACGCCGTCACGCCTGGTCTCAGATCCCCTGGCTTCCGATCCTTCGGGCCTTTGCCACGGCCGGCCGAACCCTGTCACGCTCAACCCCGTTCTCTCGCGCGGGCTCGTGGGGCGGGTTGCAACGAGGGGCCCGCCGCACGCTTGGCGTGACATTACCGTGAAGCGGCGGGCCGCGCCATCGCGCACACCGGGGAAAAGCCTGGGAATCAGGGTTAACACCCGGCCCGACCGCCTCTTGCCCGGGCCGCGCCGCCACCCAATATCGACGGTCCGGGCGGCGTGCCGGCGCCATTTTCCAAGGACTTGCCGGACCCGGCCCGGCGATGCTAGAGCCTAGGCCGTCCGGCCCGGGACGCGCGCCCGCCGGCCCGTTGGGGGATCGTTCAACGGTAGGACAACGGACTCTGACTCCGTTTATCTAGGTTCGAATCCTAGTCCCCCAACCAAATTCCAGCCAACTCTTGGAAAACACTGTCGGTCCGCCGCAGAAGCGGAGACGACTCCCGCGACCGGTCGCAAGGGCGCGCGGAGTCGAGGACCGCGGCGCGGGCGCAAAGGCCGGGCCGGGTGCGCTCAATCCAGCCCGAGATACGCGCTCATGACCTGGCGGTCGTCGAGCAGCGCCGCGCCGGTTCCCTGCATGGCGATGCGGCCGTTCTCGATCACGTAGGCGCGGTCCGCGATTTCCAGGGCGGCTGCGGCGTTCTGCTCGACCAGGAGCACGGTCGTGCCGGAGTCGCGAAGCTTGAGGACGATGTCGAGAATCTCCGCCGCGATGCGCGGCGCCAGCCCCATGCTCGGCTCGTCGAGCAGCAGCAGCCGCGGCCTGGCCATCAGGGCGCGGCCGATCGCGAGCATCTGCTGCTGCCCGCCGGAAAGCTCGCCGGCAAGGGACGTCCGGCGCTCTGCCAGTGCCGGAAACAGGTCGTACACCCGGGCGAGGTCCCGCGCCGCCTCGTCCCGGCCGCGGACATAGGCGCCGAGGCGGAGATTGCTTTCGACCGAGATGGTCGTGAAGACCTGCCGGCCTTCCGGCACCTGCGTGATGCCGCGCCGGACCCGTCGCTCGGGGCTGGCAGCGGTGATCGTCTCGCCGTCAAAGGCCACGCTGCCGCCGGTGGCGCGCACCAGGCCCGAGAGCGTCCGCAGCAGCGTGGTCTTGCCCGCGCCGTTGGCGCCGATCAGGGCGACCAGCTCTCCCTCGGCCACCGACAGGTCGATCCCGAAGAGAACCTGGACCGGCCCGTAGCGGGCCTCGAGTCCCCGCACATCGAGCATGGGCACCTCAAGCATGGACGACCGCCCTCGCCGTGCGCATGCGCTTGCCGAGGTAGACGCGCGCGACGTCGCTGTTGGCGCGAATCTCGTCCGCCCTGCCGTCGGCCAGCACGCGGCCGCGATCGAGCACGACGATGCGATCGGAAACGCCCATCACCAGGCGCATGTTGTGCTCGACCAGCACGATGGTCACGCCGTCGGCGGCGATACGCCGCATCAGCGTGCCGATCGAGCGCGCCTCGGGGGGCGTGAGCCCCGCCGCCGGCTCGTCCAGAAGCAGCAGCTTTGGCCGGCTGGCGAGCGCGCGGGCGATCTCGAGCCGCTTCAGCGCGCCATACGGCATCGCCGCGGCGTCGGCGTCGAGATAGGCCCCGAGGCCGACCTCCTCCATCAGCCGTCGCGCGTCGCGGATCGCCTCGCGCTCCTGCCGCGCCCGCGCGCCGGGGCGGAAGATCGCGCTCCACAGCCGCGCGTCGCTCCGCAGATGCGCGCCGACCATCACGTTCTCGACCGCCGTCATGTTGAAGAAGATCTGCAGGTTCTGGAACGTGCGCGACAGGCCGCGACGCGCAAGCGCGCTGGGCGGCAATCCGGTCACGTCCTCCCCGAGCAGACGCACCTCTCCCTGCGTCGGACGGTAGAGGCCGCTGATCAGGTTGAAGAGCGTGGTCTTGCCGGCGCCGTTCGGGCCGATGATCGCCTGCACGACGCCGGGCGCGACATCGAGCGAGGCGTTGTCGACCGCGACGAGCCCGCCGAAGCGGCGCGAGACCCCGCGCACGGACAGCGCGGTCAGATCCGGGCCCGGCGCCACAGCGTTTCCAGCGTCGGCAGCAGGCCGCGCGGCATGAGGATCATGGTTCCCATCAAGAGCGCCCCGAACATCAGCAGCTCGTAGTCCTTCAGCACCGTCAGGAGCTGCGGCAGGACGGTCAGCAGCACGGCGCCGACCACGGCGCCGAGCGTCGATGCCATCCCGCCGAACACGACCATGGTCACGAGCTCGATCGAATGCATGAACCCGGCCTTCGCGGGCGACACGAAGCCGGAATAGTGGGCCGCCAGGCTGCCGGCGAGGGCTGCCAGCACGGCCGACAGGACGAACACCATGCGCTTGTACCGCGCGACGTCCACGCCCATCACCTCCGCCGCGGTTTCCGATCCGTGGATCGCGCGGAGCGCCCGCCCGACCGGCGACGCGATCAGGTTGAGCGCGAGCGCCACGGTCGCGACCAGGCTGGCGCCGATCACCCAGTACCAGGCTTCCTCGCCCTGGACCGACCAGCCCAGCAAACCGAACGGCGCGACCGCCATGCCGTCGGGCCCGCCGGTGACGCGGTCCTCCGTGGTGATGACGATCGAGATGATGATCCCCATCCCCAGCGTCGCCATCGCCAGGTAGTGGCCCTTCAAGCGCAGGATCGGCCGGCCGACGAGCGCCGCCAGGGCGCCGACGATGACCGCGCCGGCCGCCATCGCCGCGGGCGCGGGGCAGCCGTAGCCCGTCAGGATCGCCGAGGCATAGGCGCCGAGGCCGAAGAAGCCGGCATGGCCGAGGCTGATCTGCCCCGTGTAGCCGATCAGCAGGTTGAGCCCGACGCACACGATCGCGTTGATGCCGGCCAGGATCGCGACGTCGTAGAAGTAGCGGTTGGGAAGCGCGAACGGCAGGACCGCGATACCGACGGCGAGGAGCAGCAGGACGGCGGTGTCGCGTCGCACGGCGCGGCTACACGCGTTCCGCGGCGGCGCCGCCCAGGAGCCCGCGCGGCATCCACAGCAGCACCAGCATGATGATGACGAACGCGAACGCGTCCTTGTAGGCGGACGACACATAGCCTGCGCCGAAGGCCTCGGCGATGCCGAGCAGAAGGCCGCCCAGCACGGCGCCGGCGCTGCTGCCCAGCCCGCCGAGCATGACGGCCGCGAACCCCTTGAGGCCGATGTTGGTGCCGACGTCGTAGGCGGTCAGCGTGATCGGGGCGATCAGGATTCCCGCCGCCGCGCCGAGCGCCGCCGACAGCGCGAAGCTGAGCAGCAGGATGCGACGGACGTTGATGCCGACCAGCTGCGCGGCCATGCGGTTGTTGGCGGTCGCCAGCATCGCCTGGCCCAGCAACGTGCGCGCGAAGAACCAGCGCAGCGCCAGCAGAAGCAGCACGCCGACGCCCATCGCCCACAGGCTCTGCGGCAGGATGGTGGCGCCCAGGATGCCGATCGGCGCATCGCCCGTGAAGGGCGGCAGCGCGTGCAGCTTCTTGTCCCACACCAGCTGGGCCAGCCCGCGCAGGAAGATCGAGGCGCCGATCGTGATGATGATCAGCGTCGTGATCGAGGCCTGGCGCGCGGGCTCCACCGCCAGCTTCTCCAGCGCCATGCCGATGCCGGTCGCGGCCGCGACGGCGAGCGCGATCGCCATCGGCATGGGCAGGCCGAAGCCGACGAGAAACACCGTCGTCATGCCCCCGATCATGACGAATTCGCCCTGCGCGAAGTTGATCACGTGGCTGGCGTTGAAGATCAGGGTGAACCCCAGCGCGACGAGCGCATAGATCGCGCCCAGCGTGAGTCCGGAGAAGAGGAACTGAACCGCCTGCGAAAGCATGTCGGTCCCGGGCGTTCGCTGGTTTCAAGACCGGCGGCGCCGGCGTCCGCGTGGACGCCGGCGCCGCGGTCGGGTCACTTGACGATCGACCAGGAGCCGTTCTTGACCTCGAGCATGCGGAACGCCGAGGCGTCGAGCCCCATGTGATCCTTGGCGCTCATGTTCACCACGCCGCCGGTGCCGATATAGCCCTTGGTGGCCTCGATCGCGTCGCGCACCTTCGCCTTGTCGGCGCCGCCGGCCCGCTTGATCGCGTCGACGGCGATGAACAGCGCGTCATAGGCGTGGCCGCCGAAGGTCGAGACCTCGGACTTGAAGCGCGCCTCGTAGGCCTTCTTGTAGCCGAGCACGACCGGCTTCTGCTTGTCGCTGTCCGGCAGGACCTCGGCGACCAGCAGCGCCGCCGCCGGCAGGCGCACGCCCTCGGCCGCCGCGCCGGCCAGCTCGATGAACTGCTTGGACGCAACGCCGTGCGACTGGTAGAGCGGCATCGTCATGCCGAGCTGGCGGAAGTTCTTCGTCACGATCGCGGGCCCCTGCCCGAAGCCCGGGTTGACGACCGCCTGCACGCCCGCGACGTTGCGGATCTTCGCCAGCTGCGCGGTCATGTCGTTGTCCTGCGCGCCGTAGCTCTCGTCCGCGACGATCTCGATCGAATACTGCTTGGCGACGTTGAGGCACTCCTGCCGCATCGACTTGTCGAAGCCGCCGGCGCCCGAGATCATGCCGATCTTCGTGATCTTGCGCTCGCGCATGTCGCTGAAGATGCGCTCGCACGCCATGCGGTCGGTGTGCGGCGTCTTGAACACCCATTTCTTGACGGGCTCGATGATGACGACGGCGCCGGCCATGGAGACGAACGGGACCCCGGCGCTTTCGACCAGCGGCACCACGGCCATCGTCGTCCCCGTGGTCGTGCCGCCCAGGATCAGGTCGACCTTGTCCTGCTCGATCAGGCGCTTGGCGAAGGTGCGCGCCTTCTCCGCGTCGCCGGCGTCGTCGTAGCTGACGAGCTTGAGCGGACGGCCGAGCACGCCGCCCTTCTTGTTGATCTCGTCGACATACATCTCGAGCGTCTTCTGCTCGGGATCGCCGAGGAAGGCGGCAGGGCCGGTGACCGACAGGAAGGCGCCGATCGTGATGGGCTGCTGCGCGCCCGCGGGAGACCAGGCCAAGGCGGCGCCGATGCCGAGCGCCGCGAGAGCCAGCCGGAACGTGGTCTTGGGCATGAATCCTCTCCCAACTCTGGAAATCCCTCCGGCCCTGCACGACGGCCGGCGGTTCCCAATTATCAGGTAAACTGGTACCTATTTATTTGTATCACGCTTGCGCCGGCATGCCCGTGCGCGAATTCGTCGCACCGGCAACGGTGGCGGCGGGCGGCGTCAGTCGGCGGCGGCGGTGGACGAGGGCCGCTGGCGGCGCGGCGACCGGTCCAGGCGGCGCGCGAGCGAGAGCAAGGTCTCGAGCGTGACCGAGCGCAAGGTGGCGAGCGCGATCTCGTCGATCTCGGCGAGCACCGCCCGCAGGCCGCGGCCCATGTCGGTGTCGTCGCCCGGCTGGGCGCGGTCGACCAGGTTGGTGCCGACGTCCTCGAACAGCGTGATGACGTCGTAGAGCGTGACGCGCCGCGGATTGCCGACGAAGCGATAGCCGCCGCCGGCGCCGCGCACCGATTCGACCAGGCCGGCGCGGCCGAGTATGCGCAGCACCTTCGCCAGGTGGTTGAGGGAGATGTCGTACTTCCCGGCGATATCGGCCGCGGAGAGATGCCGCTCGTGCGAGCGCACCAGCTCGAGCACGGCGTAGAGCCCGCAGCGCGTCGCCATCTGCAGCTTCATCGCGCCCCTGCCTGCCGCGGCGGCTCGGCCTCGGCGGCCTCGTCCCCGGCGACCTCATCCAAGTCCAGCTCGAGCTGGATGAACGGGCCGGCCATCATGCCCAGGCTGCGGAAGAACGACATGTTGAGCTGGTCGTCGCGCCGCAGCATGGTCCGGACCTTGACCACGCCGGCCTGCCGCAGCCGCGCGGCGATCGCGTTGAACAGCCGGGTGCCGATATGGCGGACGCGGCTCTCGCGCCGCACCTGGAT
>JAKLKW010000167.1 GCA_023150455.1 Alphaproteobacteria bacterium
CCGGGGCTCGGCGCGCGGCGCGGCGATCGGCTTCGCCGTGGTGCCGCCGACCAGCGACAGCGGGCGCGGCATGGCGGACGCTTGCGCCTCGATGCCGGTCGCCACCATCGAGATGCGGATGCGGCCGTCGAGCGTGGTGTCGAGCGTGGCGCCGAAGATGATGTTGGCGTCGCTGTCGACCTCCTCGCGGATGCGGTTGGCCGCCTCGTCGACCTCGTACAGCGTCATGTCCGGGCCGCCGGTGATGTTGATGAGCACGCCCTTGGCGCCCTTCATCGACACGTCGTCGAGCAGCGGGTTCGAGATCGCCGCCTCGGCCGCCGCGATGGCGCGCTTCTCGCCGTCGGCCTCGCCGGTGCCCATCATCGCCTTGCCCATCTCGGTCATGACGGTGCGGATGTCGGCGAAGTCGAGGTTGATGAGGCCCGGCATGACCATCAGGTCGGTCACGCCGCGCACGCCCGAGTAGAGCACGTCGTCCGCCAGCTTGAAGGCCTCGGCGAAGGTCGTGCGCTCGGTCGCCACGCGGAACAGGTTCTGGTTCGGAATGATGATCAGGGTGTCGACGAACTGGGTCAGCTCCTCGATGCCCTGCTCGGCGATGCGCATGCGGTGCGTGCCCTCGAAGTGGAAGGGCTTGGTCACCACGCCGACGGTGAGGATGCCGTGCTCGCGCGCCGCTCGGGCGATCACCGGCGCGGCGCCTGTGCCCGTCCCGCCGCCCATGCCGGCGGTGATGAACACCATGTTGCTGCCCTGGATGTGGTCGACGATCTCCTCGATCGCCTCCTCGGCGGCGTCGCGGCCGACCTCGGGGCGCGCGCCGGCGCCGAGGCCGCGCGTGATGCCGATGCCGAGCTGGATCTTGCGCTCGGCGGCGGACTGCGTCAGCGACTGGGCGTCGGTGTTGGTGACGACGAAATCGACTCCCTCGAGATTCGAGCGGATCATGTTGTTGACGGCGTTGCCGCCCGCGCCGCCGACACCGACGACGGTGATGCGGGGGCGCAGGTCGTTATCGGTCCGGGGCACGCTGAGATTGATGGTCATGTTCTCCTCCGGGTTGGCTTGATCGAGCCTGGCTCGATCGACAGGGCACGATGCCGGCCGTTTCCGGTTCGGTCGGCATGACGGCCGGTCCGGCGCTGGGGGGCACCACCGCGCGACCGGTCAGGGGAGTGGAGCTAGAAAGCGGCACGAAACCACTCCCCGATCCGGCCGAAGAGGCCGAATCCACGCTCCGGTTGCGGGCCCATGAAGACGGCGTGGGTATCCGCCTCGCGCCGGTCGGCGAATCCGACCAGCCCGGCACAGGTGGCGAAGGCGGGCCCGCTGGTCGCCTCCGCCAAGCCGCCGACACGCAGCGGCCGTCCGATCCGCACTTGCTTGTCGAGTATCTGCGCCGCCAGCTCGCGCACGCCGGGCAGCTGGCAGGCGCCGCCGGTGAGCACCACGCGGCGGCCGGCGATCTTGTCGAAGCCGCTCGCTTCCAGCCGCCCGCGCACGAGCTCGAGCGTCTCCTCGAGGCGCGGGTGGATGATGCCGACCAAGAGCGAGCGCGGCACCTGGGCCGCGGCGCTCGGCTCCTCCTCGCCGACCAGCGGCACCTCGATGATCTCGCGGTCGTCGGCGGGGCCGGCGGTCGCGCTGCCGAACAGCGTCTTGATGCGCTCGGCCTGGACCAGGGGCGTCGACAGGCCGCGCGCGATGTCGTTGGTCACGTGGCCGCCGCCGACCGGCACGCTGTCGGTGTAGACGACGTTGCCGTCGAAGAACACGGCGACCGAGGTGGTGCCGCCGCCCATGTCGATGACGGTGGCGCCCAGGTCCATCTCGTCCTCGACCAGCGCGGCGAGGCCCGAGGCGTAAGGCGCGACGACCATCGCGTCGATCTCGAGATGGCAGCGCGCCACGCAGGCGGCCAGGTTCATGACGGCGCTGGAGCCGGCGGTGATGACGTGCATGTTCACGCCCAGCCGCTCGCCGTACATGCCGCGCGGATCACGGATGCCGCGGCTGCCGTCGATCGAAAAGCCGACCGGGATCGAATGGATCACGGCGCGCTCGTCCTGGGCGTCGTCGTCGAGCCGCGTCTGGCCGAGGGCGCGCCGCATGTCGTGGTCCGAGATCTGCTGTCCGGCGATCGACACCTCGACGCCGATCGTGCGGCTCATCGGGTGGCCGCCGGAGACGTTGACGATGACGCCCTGCACCGTGGTGCCCGCCATCTGCTCGGCGGCCGAGACGGCGGCGCGGATCGAGGCTTCCGCCGCCTCGAGGTCGACGACGGCGCCGTTGCGCATGCCGCGCGAGGCCTGGTGCCCGATTCCGACCACGCGCGCGTGACGCCACGCGCCCTTCTTCTGGTCGTCGATGCGCGCGATGAAGCAGCAGGTCTTGGTGCTGCCGATATCGAGCGCGGCGATCAGCTCGCCGCGCGCCTTGCCGTGCGCCTTGCCGTTGAGTTTGCCGTTTCCGTTCGTGCTCGCCACGGTCGCTTCTTCCTTCTCAGGCTTTTTTCTGCTGCGCGCGCGGCGCGGGCGGGGGGAGGGCGCTCGGGTTCGGCCGCAGCACGAGCCGATCGGGCAGGCGCAGGTCGATCGTCTTGAGGTCGCGGCCAAGCACGCCGTGCTCGCGCTCGATCTCGGCCAGGTGCGACCAGGCGGCGGCCGCGTTCTCGGCCGGCAGCATCACGTCGATGCCGTTGTCGAGGCGCAGGTTCCAGCGCCGGCCGCCGACCCTGACCGCGGCGGTGACGCGGCGCTCCAGGCCCGGCTCGGCCGCCAGCATGCGCAGGAGCTCGCCGGCCGCGGCGCCGGCGTCCTCGCCGACGATGTGCGGCAGCGCGCCGAAGCGGCCGACCTCCTCGGTCTCGATCTGCGCGCCGTGCCGGTCGATCAGCATGAAACGGCCGTCGTGCTGCCACAGGGCCATCGGTACGCGCTCGACCAGCCGCACATGCACGAGCCCGGGCAGCCGGCGCTCGACCGCCGCTTCGCGCACCCAGGGGATCTGCTCCAGGCGCTCCTTTGCGGCGCGCGGGTCGACCGCGAGGGTCGGCATGCCGCGGCGCACCTGCAGCGCCCCCAGGACATCGGCGGCCCGCGTCTCGACCCGGCCTTCGACTTGGACATCGTCGACCACGAGGCCCGCTAGGCCGGTCAGCGCGATCGCGCGGACCTGCACGGTCTCGAACGCCTGCTGCGCGATCCCGGCGCGCCACATCGCCCATGGGCCACCGACGGCCAGCGCCGCGAGCGAGGCGACGCCCAGGAGCTTGGCGCCGGTCAGGACGAGCGGCGGCACGGCGAAGCCGCGGCGGCGCCCCGTACCCCAGCCCCGACGGGCCGGCAGGCGCGGCGCCGGCGCGCCGCGGGCGCGCTTGCGCGGCCTGGCGGCATGGCGGTTCAGCCATCGCATTGGGCGTGCTCCACCATCCAGCTCACGAGGTCCACGAACTTGATGCCGAGATGGGCGGCCTGCTCGGGCACCAGCGACAGCGGCGTCATCCCGGGCTGCGTGTTGACCTCGAGCAGGTAGACCTTGCCGGCCGAGCCCTTGGTGTCGTCGTAGCGGAAGTCGGCGCGGCTCACCCCGCGGCACCCGAGCGTCTGGTGCGCCAGCAGCGCCATGCGCATGACCTCGTCGTAGACGTCGCGCGGCAGCGGGGCGGGCACCAGGTGCTCGGCCTTCCCTTCGGTGTACTTCGCCGCGTAGTCGTAGAAGCCCTCGCGCGGGCGGATCTCGGTGACGGCGAGCGGCCGGTCGCCCATCACGCCGCAGGTGAGCTCGCGGCCCGGGATGAACCGCTCGACCAGCACCTTGCTGCCGTAGCGCCAGCCTTCGTTGTGGAAGCGCGGCACGCCGCCGTTGGTGACGATGGTCACGCCGACGCTCGATCCTTCGTTGATCGGCTTGACGACGTAGGGCGGCGGCATCGGGTGCCCGCGCAGCACCTCCTCGCGGTCGACCACCTTGCCTTCCGAGCAGGTGAGCCCCGCGCTGGCGAAGTGGCGCTTCGCCGCCGGCTTGTCCATCGCGAGGGCCGAGGCCAGCACGCCGGAATGGGTATAGGGAATGGCCAGGATCTCCAGCAGCCCCTGGATGCAGCCGTCCTCGCCGACCCGACCGTGCAGCGCGTTGAAGCACACGTCGGGCCGGACGCGCGCCAGCACCTCGGCGATGTCACGGCCGACGTCGATCTCGGTCACGCCGTAGCCGGCCTGCTTCAGCGCGGCGGCGCATTCGCGCCCGCTGACCAGCGAGACCTCGCGTTCGGCAGACCAGCCGCCCATCAGCACGGCAACACGCTTCTTCATGCCCCCTTGCTCGACCTCATGAGTCTGGCCCGACCTCACTTCGCCACGCCGCGTGCCAGCGGGCCTGCCGGCACGCCGATGCGGCGGATTTCCCATTCCAGCGTCACGCCGGACTGCTCGAACACGCGGCGGCGAACCTCCTCGCCCAGGCCTTCGATATCGGCGGCGGTGGCGTCGCCGGCGTTGATCAGGAAGTTGCAGTGCTTGTCCGAGACCGTGGCGCCGCCGCGCTTGAGACCGCGGCAGCCGGCGCGCTCGATCAGCTCCCAGGCCTTCAGGCCTCCTGCGATTCCAATGGGCGGGTTGGCGAAGGTGGAGCCGCCGGTGCGCGCGCGCACCGGCTGCGTGTCGGTGCGCCGGGCCTGGATCTCCTGCGTGCGCTGGAGGATCGCCTGCCTGTCGCCGCGCCTTCCCTGCAGCCGCGCCAGCGTGAAGATCCAGCCTTCCGGCACGCCGCAGTGGCGGTAGGAAAGGGCGAGCCGGCCGGGCGTCAGGCAGTAGCGCCGTCCGTGCAGGTCGAGCGCCTTGGCCCAGACGATCGCGTCCTTGATCTCGCCGCCATAGGCGCCGGCGTTCATGCGCAGCGCGCCGCCGATCGTGCCGGGAATGCCGGAGAGGAACTCGAGCCCCGCGATGCCGGCCTCGGCCGCGACATGCGCGACGTTGAGATCGAGCGCGCCGGCGCCGGCCTCGACGGCGTCGCCGTCGGCGCGGATCTCGGCGAAGGCGCGGCCAAGCCGCACCACCACGCCGGGCACGCCGCCGTCGCGCACCAGAAGGTTCGAGCCGACGCCGATCACGGTCACCGGCACGTCGGCCGGGCGCTGCGCCAGGAAGTCGGCCAGGTCGTCGAGGTCGGCGGGGCGAAACAGCACCTCGGCCGGCCCGCCGACGCGGAACCACGTCGTGTTCGCCAGCACCGCGTTCTCGCTATAGCGCCCGCGCATCTTCGGCAGGCGTTCGATCAGCGATCGGCTGGACATCCGGGCCGGCATCATGGTCAGGCTCCCATCCTGCGGATCGGCGCGTTCGCGCCATTTCCCTGCGGCTGCACGCTCGGCGTCTGCGCATAGGCGCGATCGAGGTCGCCCGGCAGCGCGTTCGCCCAGGCGGTGATCGAGCCGGCGCCCAGGCAGACGACGAGGTCGCCGGGCTTCGCCATGCCGACGACGATGCCGGCAAGTTGCTTCGGATCGTCGAGCGCGACGACCTTGCGATGCCCGTGCGCGCGCAGGCCCTGGACCAGGGCGTCGCGGTCGGCGCCGGGGATCGGGTCCTCGCCGGCGGGGTAGACGTTCGCGACGATCACCGCGTCGGCGTCGTTGAAGCAGGTGCAGAATTCCTCGAACAGGCTCTTGAGGCGCGTGAAGCGGTGCGGCTGCACGACCGCGATGACGCCGCCGCGCGTGGCGCCGCGCGCCGCCTTCAGCACGCAGTCGATCTCGACCGGATGATGGCCGTAGTCGTCGATCACGCGCACGCCGTGCGACTCGCCGGTAAGGGTGAAGCGCCGCTTGACGCCGGCGAACTCGGCCAGCGCCTTCTTCATCACCTCGTCGTCGATGCCCATCTCGTTGCCGACGGCGATCGCGGCGCAGGCGTTCTGCACGTTGTGCTTTCCCACCATCCGCGTCGAGAAGTCGCGGACCTTGCGCGGCGTCGTGCCGCGCGTCTGGATCGTCACGTCGAAGCGCGCGCCCTCGGGGCCCATGCGCAGGTTCTCGGCGCGGATCTCGGCCTGCGGGCTGAAGCCGTAGGTGATGACGCGGCGGTCGGTGATGCGCGCGATCATGCCCTGCACCGCGGGATGGTCGATGCACAGCACGGCGAAGCCGTAGAAGGGGATGTTCGACACGAAGCTGTCGAAGCCCGCGAGCGCCTTGTCGTAGCTGCCCCAGAAGTCGAGATGCTCGGGATCGATGTTGGTGACGATCGCGACCGTCGCCGGCAGCTTGAGGAAACTGCCGTCGGACTCGTCCGTCTCGACCACCATCCAGTCGCCCTTGCCCAGCTTGGCGTTGCTGCCGTAGGCGTTGATGATGCCGCCGTTGATCACGGTCGGGTCGAGGTCGGCCGTCTCCAGCACTTGGTGGACCAGCGAGGTCGTCGTGGTCTTGCCGTGCGTGCCGGCGATGCCGATCGACCATTTCAGCCGCATCAGCTCGCCCAGCATCTCGGCCCGGCGCACGACCGGGATGAAGGCGGCGCGGGCGGCCTTGACCTCGGGGTTGTCGGGCTTGACGGCGGAGGAGACGACCACGACCTGGGCGCCCTCGACGTTCTCGGCGCGGTGGCCGATCGCCACCGCGATGCCCAGGTCGCGCAGCCGCTTGACGTTGGCGCCCTCGGCGAGGTCGCTGCCGCGCACCGTGTAGCCCTGCGTGTGCAGGATCTCGGCGATGCCGCTCATGCCGATGCCGCCGATGCCGACGAAGTGGATGACGCCGATGCTGAGCGGCAGGGCCTTCATTGCGCCGCCTCCCGCCGCTCGGCCGGCGTCTCGTCGCTGTTGCCGTTGCTGTGGGGCAGCAGGTTGATCACGGTCCCGGTCAGCCGCTCGGCCGCGTCGGCGATGCCGAGCGCGCGCGCGCATGAAGCCGCCTCGGCGAGCGTCTCGGGATGCTCGAGCAGCTGCGTCAGCCGCGCCGACAGCGCCGGCGCGGAGAAGCTGTCCTGCGGCATGAGCCAGGCGCCGCCGCCGGCCGACATGGCCTGCGCATTGGCCGTCTGGTGGTCGTCGGCCGCGTAGGGGTAGGGCACCAGGATGGCGGGGCGTCCGGCGGCCGTCAGCTCGGCCACCGTGGTCGCGCCGGCGCGGCAGACGACGAGATGCGCCTCGGCCAGGCGGCCCGCCATGTCCTCGACGAAGGGCATCACCTCGGCGTTCACGCCGACCGCCGCGTAGGCCGCGCGCACCTGCTCGATCTGCTCAGGCCGGCATTGCTGCACCAGCCTGAGGCGCACGCGATGTTCGGGCGCCAGGTACTCCATGGCGTGCGGCAGCACCTGGCCGAAGACGCGCGCGCCCTGGCTTCCGCCGGTGACGAGTAGTGATAGCGGCCCCCCGGGGATGGGGGTCGGGTAGGGCTGGTCCCGGAGGGCCGCTATTGCCGCCCGCACCGGATTCCCGGTGCGGATGGTCCGACCGCTGGTGTCCGCGGCCAAACCTGCGACAATCTCGAAGGACGTGCAGATCGCCCGGGCGCGCCCGGCCGCGACGCGGTTGGCGCGGCCGAGGACGGCGTTCTGCTCGTGCAAGACGGTGGGGATGCCGACGCGCTGCGCGGCCAGCATCGTGGGAACCGAGGCGTAGCCGCCGAAGCCGACGACGACGGCGGGGCGGTAGCGGCGCAACAGGCGCACCGCCTGCCAGGTGCCGCGCGCCAGCTCGGTCATCGCCCGCATGCGGCCGACCAGGCCGCGCCCGGCCACGCCCTGCGCCGGCAGGCGCTCGACGGGCAGCTCGGCGAGCGCCGGCGGCAGGGGGATGTCGCGCCGGTCGGTGAACAGCATCAGCTCGCAGCCGCGCGCCGCCAGGGCCTCGGCCAGCGCGGCCGCGGGGAAGGTATGGCCGCCGGTGCCGCCGGTGGCCAGCACGACGAGGCGCCTTGCCTTGCCGGCATGGGCGGCGCTCAAGACACCGCCTCCAGCCCGTAGCGCTTGCGCGTCAGCGCCAGCGCCATGCCCATGCCGATCGACAGCGCCAGCAGCGACGACCCGCCGTAGGAGATGAAGGGCAGCGTCATGCCCTTGGTCGGCATCAGGTGCAGCGTCGACGCCATGTTGATCGTGGCCTGCAGGCCGAACTGCACCAGCAGGCCGGTGGTCGCCAGCAGCACGAACAGGTTGGTTTCCTGCAGGACGCGGCTGAAGCCGCGCAGCACGATGAAGGCGAACAGCCCGACCAGCAGCAGGCAGGCGATCAGCCCGAACTCCTCGGCGGCGACGGCGAAGATGAAGTCGGCATGCGCGTCGGGGATCGAGCGCTTGACGATGCCCTCGCCGGGCCCGCGTCCCCAAAGCCCGCCGTTGAGGAACGCCTCCATCGCGCGGTCGACCTGGTAGCTGTCGCCCGAGGCCGGGTCGAGGAAGCGGTCGATGCGCGAGGTGACGTGCGGCAGGAACGTGTAGGCGCCGAACAATCCGGCGAAGCCCATCAGCCCCAGCATGCCGACCAGCCACAGCGGCAGGCCCGCCATGAAGAACTGGGCGAACCACACGCAGGTGACGACGACAGCCATGCCGAGATCCGGCTGCTTCACCAGCATCGCCACGATGGCGAGAAACAGCGCGGTCGAGATCAGGTAGCCGGGGAAGCGCACGTGCATCTTCTGCGCCGCGAACAGCCAGGCGGCGACGACGGCGAAGAACGGCTTCACGAATTCCGACGGCTGCAGCTGGAAGCCGGGCAGCGACACCCAGCGCCGCGCGCCCTTGATCTCGGGCCCCACGATGAAGGTGAGCAGCGTCAGCCCCATGAAGGCGGCCAGGCCGACCACGGCCAGGCGCACGGTCTGGCGCGGCGTCGCCAGCGAGCAGGCGACCAGCAGCATGGCCGCCAGCGGCAGCAGCAGCACCTGGCGCTTGACGAAGTGGTAGGGCTCGACGCCGATGCGCGCCGCGACCGGCGGGCTCGCGGCCATCGCCAGGATCACGCCGCAGAAGATCAGCGCGCCGATCGCCAGCAGCGTCCAGCGGTCCACCGTCCACCACCAGCGGCCGAGGACCGAGGTATCGGTGCGGGCGAGCGCGCTCATGGCCGCGCCTCGGCCCGCTTGAGGTCGGCGACCAGCGTGCGGAAGGCCTCGCCGCGCGCCTCGAAGTCGGCGAACTGGTCGAAGGACGCGCAGGCCGGCGACAGCAGCACGACGGCGTCGTCGGCCTTGTCGGCCCGCGCGGCGGCATACGCGCGCGCGACGGCGGTGCCGAGGTCGCCGCACTGCTCCAGCTCGACCTTGCCGGCCAGCTCCCTGGCGAAGCGTTCGCTCGCCTCGCCGATCAGGAAGCAGCGGCGCACGCGCCCGAGATAGGGGTAGAGGGCGTCGAGGCCGCCCTCTTTCGGCCTGCCGCCGGCGATCCAGTAGATCGCGTCGTAGCTGGCGAGCGCCTTCGACGCGGCGTCGGCATTGGTCGCCTTGCTGTCGTTGACGAAGCGGATGCCGTCCATCGCCGCGACCTGCTCCTGCCGGTGCTTCAGGCCCGGGTACGAGCGGATGCACTGCGCGATCACCGGCGGGGCGATGCCGATCGCGCGCGCCGCGGCATAGGCCGCGGCGGCGTTCTGCCAGTTGTGGCGGCCGGGCAGGGTGCCGACCTCGCGCAGGTCGAGCGCGGGCGCGGCGGCGCCGTCGGTATCGTCGATCAGCACGCCTTCGGGCGCGTAGACGCCGCCCTTGACCACGATCTCGCTCGAGATGGCGAAGACGCGCTGGTCGCCCGTGAGCTCGAGGTCGGCGTGGATGCGCCGGCAGTAGTCGTCGTCGACGCCGATGACCGCGGCGCGCGGCTTGGTCTGCCGGTGGAAGATGCGGCGCTTGGCGGCGACGTAGCCTTCCATGCCGCCGTGGCGGCCGAGATGGTCCGGCGTGATGTTGAGCAGCACCGCGACGTCGAAGGTGATCGAGACGGTGAGCTCGATCTGGTAGGACGACATCTCCAGCACGTAGATGCCGCCTTCGCCGAGCGCGTTCAGCGTCAGGGCGGGCTTGCCGATGTTGCCGCCGACCTCGACGTCGCGGCCGGCCTGGCGCAGCACGTGGCCGATCAGCGCGGTGGTGGTCGACTTGCCGTTGGTGCCGGTGATGCCGACATAGGCCGGCTCGCGCTGGGCGCGGGCCAGGAGCTCGATGTCGCCGATGATCTCGACGTCGGCCGCGCGCGCGGCGGCGGCGACCGGATGCGGCTTCGGATGCGTGTGCGGGATTCCCGGGCTCAGGACCAGGGTCGTCACCTCGCGCCAGTCGCAGCGCGTCAGGTCGACCAGCGGCACGCCTTCGGCGGCGGCCTCGTCGCGCTTCATCCGGTCGTCGTCCCACGCCCAGACCTCGGCGCCGCTCTCCATGAGGGCCTTCGCCGTCGGCAGGCCCGATTTGCCTAGGCCCATGACGGCGACCGGAAGCCCTTCCATGTAGAAGCAGTTGATCATCCGGGTCACCGCAACTTCAGCGTCGACAGCCCGGCGAGCGCCAGGATGACGGCGATGATCCAGAAGCGGACGACGATCTGCTGCTCGTGCCAGCCCTTCTTCTGGAAGTGGTGATGGATGGGCGCCATCAGGAAGATGCGCCGCCCGGTGCGCTTGAACCAGAACACCTGGATCATCACCGAGAGCGCCTCGACCACGAACAGGCCGCCGATGACCGCCAGCACCAGCTCGTGCTTGGTGGCGACCGCGACCGCGCCGAGCGCGCCGCCGATCGCGAGCGAGCCGGTATCGCCCATGAAGACCTGGGCCGGGTGGGCGTTGTACCAGAGGAACCCGAGGCCCGCGCCGACCAGGGCCGAGCAGAACACCGCCAGCTCGCCGACGCCCGGGACGTGGTTGATCTGCAGGTAGTTGGCGAACACCGCGTTGCCGACCAGGTAGGCGATCAGGCTGAAGCAGCCCGCCGCGATCATCACCGGCCCGATCGCGAGCCCGTCGAGCCCGTCGGTCAGGTTGACCGCGTTCGACGCGCCGACCATCACGAAAACGGCGAACGGGATGAAGAAGGTGTAGCCGAGCGGGATCAGCGCGTTCTTGAACACCGGCATGGCGAGGCTGGTGCCGAGCGGCGCGCGCGTCAGGTACGCGAACCACAGCGCGGCCACGGCGGCGATCGCGATCAGCGCCGCCATCTTCATGCGGCCGCTGAGCCCCTTGGGATTGCGCTTGGAAACCTTCAGGAAGTCGTCGACGAAGCCGACCGCGCCGAAGCCGAGCGTCACCAGCAGCGCGACCCAGACATAGCCGTTGGCGATGTCGGCCCACAGCAGCGTGCTCACCACGATCGCCAGCAGCATCATGAAGCCGCCCATGGTGGGCGTGCCCTTCTTCAGCATGTGCGATTCGGGGATGTC
>JAKLKW010000168.1 GCA_023150455.1 Alphaproteobacteria bacterium
GCCCATTGCACCGGGAAGCCCTCCCAGGCCGAGGTGTAGGCGCCGTGCGTGAACACCTTGGTCTCGACACCGCAGCCGAACTCGTGGCCGATCGCGAGCCGCCGCGCGAGGTTGAGGTGGCTGAACATGCCCATGTGCAGGAAGTCGCCCGCCGTCAGGCGCGAGCCGGGGTCGTGGCTCGAGCCGCCGCCGATCGAGGCGAAGCGGTTGACGAAGGCCTCGGCGCCGATCTCGACCGTGGTGCCCTCGATCACCGCGTGCTCGCGCACGACCGCGCGGTCGCCGATGAAGCCGTGCTTGACGTCGATGCGTGCGGTCGGGTGGATCCGGCAGTCGCGGCCGATCTGGAACATGGGCCCGGCCTCTCCGCTTTAAGCCGCCCTCACTCCAGGACTAGGCGGTAGACCTCGAACGCCTCGGCGAGGCCGTGGAAGCCCGCGTCCATGCCGCGCACGCGGGCCAGGGCGTCGAGCATCCTCTCCTCGAAGTAATAGCGCGTGGTGAACTCGCTGTAGCTGTTGACCGCCTCGGCCTTGGCCTTGATGTCGGCCTCGTCGACCCTGACGAAGGTGCCGGGGTTCATCAGCCGGTTGTGCTTCGGCGTCTCGTAGCCGAAGATGGCGGCGCGGCCGCGCTGCACGCGGATGACCTCCTCGGTCACCGCCTGGTGGTCCTGCATGGTCTCGTGCGAGGCGGGCGTGAAGATCACGTCCGGGTCGAACTGCTTGACCACGTGCGCGACGACGCGGCGGATGCGGTCGCGCGCGTCCTCGGTGCCGAAGAAACGCACCGGCAGGCGCTGCACGTCGATGCCGAGCTGGTCGATGAACTTCACGTTGGATGCCGGGATGCCCAGCTTGGCGGCCGCGGCGAGCTGGTCGCGGTCGTTGTGCTTCTCGCCGCGGGTCCTGCTGCGGTCGCTGAAGACGACCAGCCGCGTCTCGATCGACGAGCGATAGCGGTGCAGCGTCGCGCCGACGCCGAACTCGGTGTCGTCCGGGTGCGGCGACAGGCAGAGGACGCGGCGCATGTTGACGATCAAGGGCTGTTCCTTCGGCGCATTCGCCCCGGCGCGGCGCCGTTGGGCGCCGTGCCGGTCGGCCCAGGATGAACGGCTCCCGACCCGGCAGGCAAGGGGCGATCACACCTGGCGCGAAGCGTTGTCGAGGGCGACGTCGACGTGATCGGCGTCGGCGAAGGTGACGACCGTGCCGGAGACCCGCGCGCCCGATTCCTCGCTGACGCGCCCGAGCATGCGGTCGAGCACGACGCGCGCGCCCGCTTCCGGCGTCGCCGGCAGCATGACGAGCACGACGTCGTCGTTGTAGCGGCCGAGGTGGTCGACGTCGCGCAGCTTGTCGCGGATGCGCTTGACCACCGCGCGCTCGCCCTCGGCCGACCCGCCCGGCGGGCGCGTGCGGATCACCAGGGCGCTGAACGGGATTTTGTAGCGCGCCTGGCGGCGCACCTCCTCGCGCAGCAGCGACATCGCCACCTGCCGGCGATAGAGCGGCAGGTCCGGCTCGGTCATCTGCTCGTCCTCGCGGTCGAACAGGCGCCCGCTGCGCACGGCCGCGTGGCCGAGGTTGGTCATCTCGAACTCGAACACGTCGTCGAACACCAGCTTCTCGGCCAGCGTGCGCTCGCCGCAGCTCATGCAGTGGCCCTCGACGTTCGGGTCCTCGAAGCTGGCGAAGCAGCGCCGGCAGGTGAACTGCTCGCCGACGACCTCGTGGTCGGTGCCGATGTGCCTGAGGATGCCGTCGCATTTCGGGCAGACGCGCGCGTCGCCCTCGGTGCCGAACGTGCCGACCGCGCCGACATAGCCGCAGCGATAGTGGTGCAGCATGGGCTGCGAGGCGAGGTTGGTCGAGCCGCAGCTGACGCAGACCTCGCGGATGTTGAGGTTGTGGCTGCGGCAGGCGGGACAGCGCGTGATGCGGTCGTGGTGCTCGCGCCGCAGGTAGTCGCGGTCGGCCAGGTAGGAAAGGTCGCTGTCGAACAGCTCGCGCGTGGCCCGGTCGAGGCCGGGCCAATAGACGTAGCCGACCTGGTCTGCGGGCGCCCATTTCGGGGTGAGCTTGCCGCCGTCGCCGGCGATGCGCTTCAGCATGCCGAACCGGCGTTCGTCGTCCGGCAGATTGCGAAGCAAGTTCAAGAGCTTGGCGATTTCCGTGTCGTCTTTCACCGGCGCGTTCGTCCCCTTTCCGATGCTCCGAGACATCGCCATTAACTCATTCCGTTTACAATATTATGTGAGCGCATGCAAGGAAAGCCCTAGATTTAGCGTTGGTTTGACGCCTATTCCCCCGCCAGGGCGCGCAGCGTGCTGTATTGGTGGATCGCGATCCCGGCGATGCCCGGGCCCGCCGGTCCGGCGCGCAGCCGGTCGTACAGCGTGGCGACGTCGCCCTTGAACCGCTCCATGCCGAGGCCGTGATAGGTCGAGCCCGGCGCGTCGTTTGCCTGCGTGGTCAGGCCGACCCAGCAGCGCACCGGCCGCCGTTCCAGCGCGGCGACCGCCTCGGCGGCGAAGGCGAGCGCCTGGTCGGGCCGGTTGCGATAGGCCATCAGCAGCACCTCGTCGAGGCGCTCGAGGCACGCGTCGAGGAAGCTCGATCCGGCGTCGTCGGGATCGGGGCTGCGCGCGTACCACGGCGGCACCGCGGCCGACAGGGCGAGGCCGCGCCGCGCGCAGGCGGCGCGCGCGTCGGCGAACAGCGCCAGCGTGGCGCGGATCAGCCCGGCCCGCTCGCCGCGCTTCCATTGCGGCAGGACGTGCGGCTCGACGTCCAGCAGCAGCGCCTCGAAGCGGAACAGCCTGTCGTGGACGCCGAGCAGCTCCTCGAGGTTGGGCGGCAAGGGATCGCCGCTGCGATGGCCGCGCGCCCAGCTTCCCTCGCCGATCAGGCACCGCACGGCGAGGCCGGACTCGGCGAGCGGACGGAACGCGCGCCGCGCCGCCGCGGGATCGGCCAGCAGCCGGCGCCGCTCGGCGGGCGCGATGGCGACCGCCACCGTGCCGATGCCGAGCGCGCGGCAGAGTGCCACGACCGCGGGCCAGTCGCGCGACGGCGTGCGGAAGACCTGCAGATGCTTCGGTACGGATAGGAAGGCGTCGTTCGCCGCGCGTGCCGCCGGCATCAGGACGACGGCGGCGAGGCCCGCGACGCCGCCGAGGAAATGGCGACGTCCCGGCATGAACGGAGAAGGCGGCTTGCGGGCGCCGTCAGCGGCCGGAGCGGCGCTGATAGGCGCGCAGCTGCTCTTCCGGCGGGCGCGGCGGCCCGGAGCGGCGCATCCTCATGCCGATGTAGATGACCAGCAGCGCGACGGGGATGAGCGGCACCATCCACGGCCGATGCTTGAACAGCTGCCCCAGCAGGCTGAACACCACCCCAAAGGATTCGACGACCCGCAAATAAAGGTCGGCCAAGTCGGTCAACATCATGTTCTCCCGTCGCCGCGGCGGCCCGAGGCCCATGAACCCGTCGGCGACTGCGTGGCGGGATGGCTAGGATCCCGCGGGCTACGTGCCTCGGCGCGACTCATACTCCAACGTCCCGGGAGGGTAAAGCCGCCATGGTGAACGCATGGTTAATGCCCGGCGCCGCCCCGACACCGGCTTCGAGGCCTCAGCTCTTGGCGGCGCCGCCGACCTCGGGCGCGAGGCCCGCGGCCTGGATGGCGTGCACGCAGATCGCCTCGTCCACCTCGCCCGCGGCGCCGCTGATGCCCATGGCGCCGATGGCGTCGCCGGCGCCGTCGCGGATCACCACGCCGCCCAGCGCGTGCATCATGCGGCCGCCGGCGGCGCCGTTGATCGCGGTGAAGAACAGCTCGTGGCCGGCGGTGCGGTCGCGCAGCGTCCGGAGCGGCATGCCCATGGCGAAGCAGGTCCAGGCCTTGTTCATGGCGATCTGCGCGCGGATGAAGCCGGCGCCGTCCTCGCGCGCCACGGCGACGACGTGGCCGCCCGAATCGAGCACCGCATAGGCGAGCGGGACCTCCTTCAGCTCGCGCCGGCGGCGCCTGGCGGCGGCGATCATGGTTTCGGCCTGGTCGAGGGTCAGCGCGGTCATGGCGACTCCTTATATGTCATGCCGAGAGGCACTTGCGGGCAGGCGGGGCAGGGGCCGATAACACCTTCTATCGGCCGCAAGCGCGGTTGCCTAGCGGCGGCCGGGCGCCGGTGCTTGACCGCCCGGGGCCGAAGCGGCAGCTTGCGGCGCAATTCGCGCGGGCCGAAATCGGCCCGCGGCGCGGACCCCGAGTGGATGCTCGCTACCTGTTCCTTGCCCGACCTGTCGCAGGTCCTCGAAGCGATCGGCGCACCGGCTTTCGCGCTGGACATGACCTCGGGCGCGCCGCGGTTCTTGAGCGCAAACCAGCGCTATCTGCATCTCCTGGGACTCGAGGGCGAAAGCCTGGCCGGCAAGCGCCCGGCCGAGGCGCTGCCCGACGAGATGGCGGCGCGGCTGGAGGAGGCGGCCCGGCGCGCGGCCGAGACGTCGGACGCGGTCGAGCTGGACGAGGAGGTGGCGCTGCCGAGCGGCAGCCGGCAGTGGCGCAGCGTGCTCAGCCCGCTGCGCGACGCAGCCGGCGCGACGATGCGCGTGCTCGGCACGGCGGGCGGCGCGCTGCACCGGCCGGTCGCCGAGATCGGCCTGGTCGCGTCGGAGGCCAAGTTCCGCGGCATGTTCGAGACCGCGCCGATCGGCGTGGTGCTGTGCGCGGCCGACTTCTCGTTCGTCGACGCCAACGACGCCTTCCTCGACATCGTCGCGCGCTCGATCGACGACCTCGACGGCCTGACGCTCTGGTCGTTCCTGCCGCCCGAGGCCTCTGCGGTCGAGGGCGAGCAGATCGCGCAGCTGCACGCGACCGGCCGCGCCGGTCCGTTCGAGGCCGAGTACATCCGCGGCGACGGCAGCCGCGTGGCGGTGCGCGTCAACGGCATCGGCGTCGGCGGGCACGACGGCGGCGAGCGGCTGATCTGGGCCTTCGTCGAGGACATCACCCAGCGCCGGCGCTCCGAGTTCCAGCTGCGCGCCAGCGAGCGGCGCCTGGCGACGGTGCTCGACACCATGGTCGACGCGCTGATCGCAATCGACCAGAACGGCCGCATCGAGACCTTCAACAAGGCGGCCGAGGCGACCTGGGGCTACGCCGCGGCCGAGGTGATCGGCCGCAACGTCGGCCTGCTCCTGCCCGAGCCGAACCGCGACGGCTTCGCGCAGCACCTGCAGCACTACCTCAAGACCGGCGAGTCGAGCCTCATGGGCGCGCGCAGCGAGGTGCTCGGCCGGCGCAAGGACGGCGGCGTCTTCCCGCTCGAGATGGGCATCAGCGCCGTGACCTCGGAGATGCTGGGCGGGCTCGAGCGGCGGCGCGAGCCGCGCCGCTCCTTCGTCGGCGTGGCGCGCGACATCTCCGAGCGCAAGCGCGCCGAGGCCGAGATCCTGGCGGCCAAGAGCCAGGCCGAGGCGGCCAACCGCGCCAAGAGCGAGTTCCTCGCCAACATGAGCCACGAGCTGCGCACGCCGCTCAATGCGATCATCGGCTTCTCCGAGGTGATCAAGGAGCAGATGTTCGGGCCGGTCGGCAACGGCCGCTACGTCTCCTACGCCGGCGACATCCACGCCAGCGGCGCGCATCTGCTCGCCGTGATCGGCGACGTGCTCGACATGTCGCGCATCGAGACCGGCCGCTTCGAGCTCGAGGAGAGCCATTTCGACCTGCCCGAGCTGGCCGAGGGCGCGCTCGTGATGGTGAACCGCGCGGCCGAGCTCGGCGGCATCCGGCTCGACAACAAGGTGGCATCCGGCCTGCCGCGGCTCCACGCCGACAAGCGCGCGGCCAGGCAGGTGCTGATCAACCTGCTGTCCAACGCGGTCAAGTTCACGCCGCGCGGCGGCGTCGTCACCATCGACGCCGGCACCGATTCCGGCGGCGAGCTCGCCATCACCGTCAGCGACACCGGCCCCGGCATCCCGCCCGAGCGCCTGAAGTCGATCTTCGAGCCGTTCCAGAACGCCGACGCCACCCGTGCGCGCGACCAGGGCGGCAGCGGCCTGGGTCTCGCCATCAGCAAGCGCCTGATGGAGCTGCACGGCGGCGCGCTCGTGCTGAAGAGCCGCTACGGCCACGGCACGAGCGCGGCGATGCGGTTTCCGCAAAGGCGGGTGGTGCAGGCAAGGTAACTTCGACAAGCTCACCCTTCGACAGGGTCACCCTTCGACACGTATTCAGGGTCAGAGTGGAATTCCTCACGACGAGATTGCCTCGAATGACGGGCTTCGTTGCCGGCGCGATCCGCTACCGCTCGACAACCGGGCTCATCAGGTAGGTTGTCACGCTCGCGACGACGGATGGTGACGGATGTGCAGCGTCTTCGTCGCGGTCTCGCCCTTCGACTCTTCGACAGGCTCAGGGCTCGGGACGAGGGCCCTCGTCGACGCGCCTCGACCTGGCGCTCAACCCCCCGCCGATCGGGTTCGCAGGTACGTCCGCCGGCGCTCGGTCGCCGCCTCGTCCAGGGACAGGTCGCTTCCGTGGAAGACGACCCCATAGGTCTCCCGCGAGGCCGCCTCGGTGATCTTGCCGTTCGCGAGGTCGGCCAGCACATGCCGGGGGTCGCGATCCAGGGGCGAGCCGTAGCCGCCGCCACCGGCCGTCTCGAGGATCATCACGTCGCCGGCGCCGATCCCGAGATTCGTCACCTTTGAAGGCAGCGCTTCGAGGCGGCCGTCGGCCCTTTTCAGCGCGTGCCTCGCCGGCCGTCCGTCAAGACCGCCGAGCACGCCGGCCGCGCCGAACTTCGTCGCGTCGGATCGATTGGTGAAAGCGCCCGACCCTTCCAGATACTTGATGCGCTTGCACAGCCCGAGGCCGCCCCGATGCTTGCCGGCCCCGCCGCTGTCCGGGATGAACGCGTAGGTTTCGACCAGCAGGGGGTAGCTCATCTCGATCGCTTCGACGGGGTTGTCGTAGCAATTGGCCATCAGCCCGAACGTGGCATCGAGCCCGTCGCAACGCGACGTGCCGCCCCAGCCGCCGCCGTGATATTCGAAGAGAACGAAGGTGCCGCCCGAGCCCGGCTTGCGCCCGGAGGTCGAGAACGAGGTCAGGTGCCCGTGCCCGTTCGCGACCGCTTCGCTCCCGCGGGCGCCGTTGAATGCCTGCACGATCGTGGTGGCTATCCGCTCGAGCGTATGGAAGCGTCCGCTCAAGGGCGCCGGCCTCTCCGGGCTGACCACGGAACGCTCCGGCAGCAGGATCTCGACGGGACGGTAGCAGCCCTCGTTCTGAAGTATCGCCGGATCGACCATGTAGCGCACGGCGCAGTAGCATGCGGCCTGCACGGACGAGAGCGAGCAATTGAAGGGCCCTTTCAGTTGCGGGCTCGATCCGGCGAAGTCGATCGTGACGGCCCCGTCCTCGAGCGTGACGGCGACCTCGATGCGGACCATGTCGTCGCTCACCCCGTCGCCGTCCATGAAGCCGGTGGCGCGGTAGGTGCCGTTCGGGTAGCGCGCCAGGTCCCGCCGCATCATCGCTTCCGAATGGTCGAGCAGGTCGGCGACGATCCGGGCGAGCCTGGCGGCGCCGTATTTCTCGCACAGCTCGACGTAGCGCTGCTCGCCGACGGATGTCGCCGCGATCTCGGCGCGGATGTCCCCCATGGTTTCCTCGGGCACGCGGATGTTGGCCTGGATCATCTGGAGGACCTCCTCCACCAGGCGGCCCTCGCGGTAGAGCTTCAGGGGCGGGATGATCAGCCCCTCCTCGAACACGTCGCGCGCGTCGGTAGCCACGCTCCCGGGCGACCTGCCGCCGACGTCGATCTGGTGGCCGAGCGCGCCCGCCAAGGCCACCTGCCGGCCTTCGAAGAAGATGGCGCGAAAGATCATGATGTCGGGGTGGTGCGTGCCGCCACGATAGGGGTGGTTCAGGATGACGATGTCGCCCGGCTTCATCTCGAAGTTCCCGGCGACCCAGCGGGCGGCGAAGGACAACGTGCCCTGGTGCGACGGCACGTGATCGGCCTGGGCGATCAGCTGGCCGCCCGGGTCGAACAGCGCCGTCGTGCAATCCATCTGCTCGCGCAGCACCACGGAATAGGCGGTCCGCATCAATGTCGTGCCCATCTCGCGCACGGTGGACACGAGATAGTTGCCGACGACTTCCAGGGTGACAGGGTCGAAGCTCGCCAGCGTCTCGCTCCTCAGGCCGTTTGCCGCCGCGCCCGCGCAGCCGCCGGCACGGCGACGAAGATGTTGCCGATGCGATCGAGGCTCAGCGCGTGCCCCGTTCTCAGCACGAACGTGGAGCCGCCGTCATCGACGATGGCCGGGCCCGAAATGCGGTCGCCGAAGGCCAGGCCGGTGCGCTCGAACACCGGGCACGCGACCCAGCCCGCCCTGCGGTCGAGCAGGATGCTGCGATGGGCACGGGGCTGCGGCGCACCGCGATCGCGGGCCGGTATCGGCGCCAGGGCGGCCTTCTCGACCACGCTGACGGCGCCGACCCGATAGCTGACGATCTCCACCGGCTCGCGCTCGGAGCATTGTCCGTAGAGCCGCTTGTGCTCGGCGTGGAATGCCGTTCGAAGGATGGCAGGCTCGAACGCCCGGTCCTCGCTGCCGGCATCGCTGAGGGCGATGTTGATCTCGTAGGCCTGACCGACATAGCGCATGTCGCAGGATCGTGAGAACTCGAGGCTGTCCGGCGCCAGGCCCTCCCGTGCAAGGCTCGCGGCGACCCTCGCCTCGAGGTCGCGAAAGGCGTCGCCCACGTCCCGGGAACCGAGCGCATCGAGCCGCGCGATCCGCGTGAGGACGACATCCTGGCGAATGTCGGTCAGCAGCATGCCGAGCGCCGAGAGGACGCTGGGGTGGCGCGGCAGGAGGATCGTCCTCATGCCGAGTTCCTCCGCGACCATGCCGGCGTAGATGCCGCCGGCGCCGCCGAACGGCAGGAGAGCGAACTCGCGCGGATCCTTGCCGGCCTCGACCGAGACCTTCCTAATGCCGGCGACGATCGTGGCGACCTGGACGTCCAGGATCGCCAGCGCGGCCTCGTCGGGGTCGAGGCCCAGGGGCGCGGCGACCTTTTCCAGTACCGCCGTCCGCGCCGCGCCCAGGTCGAGCCTGATCTCGCCGCCGACGAAATAGTCCGGGTCGATGTAGCCGAGGGCGACGGCCGCGTCGGTCGCGGTCGGCTCGATGCCGCCTTGGCCGTAGCAGGCCGGTCCAGGGTTGGCGCCCGCGCTCCTTGGGCCGACCTTCAACATCCCGAGGACCGGCCGCGCGATGCTGCCGCCGCCGGCGCCGATCGTGTGGACGCCGACCTGGGGCACTTTCACCGGGTACCCGCCGATTCCCCCGTCGGAGCCGAGGCGCACCTCGCCGTTTTCGACCAGTGCGATGTCGGTGCTGGTGCCGCCCACGTCGAATCCGAGAACGTTCCTGACGTTCGAGTAGCCGGCGACGGCCGCGGCTCCCACCACGCCGCCCGCCGGCCCCGAGAGCAGCGTGTTCACGGCGTGCGAGCGGGCGCGCTCGAGCGACATGACCCCGCCGTTCGATTGCATGATCCCGAATGTCCCCCTGAAGCCTTCCGTCCGCAGCACCTCGCCAAGGCGGCGCAAAAGCGCCTCGATCTTGGGAGCGGTATAGGCGTTCATGACCGTGGTGGCGGTCCGCTCGTACTCCCGGAATTCGGGCGAGAGATCGGAGGAGATCGTGACATGGAGGTCCGGCAGGGCGTCCTTGATCGCGATGCCGAGGGCGCGCTCGTGCTCGGGGCGCAGGAACGAGAACAGCAGGCATACGCCGACCGCGTCCACGCCGAGCGAGCGAACGGCCGCCACGCAGCGCTCGATCTCCTCCCGGGTCAACGGCGCCAGGACCGCGCCGGATGCCAGGACGCGTTCGTCGACCTCGATGCGGTGGCGCCGCTCGGCGAGCGGGGGCGGCTTCTCGAGATAGAGGTCGAACAGGCGCCTTCGCCACTGCCGCTGGATCTCGAGTACGTCGCGCATGCCGCGGGTGGTAAGTAGCGCGACGGTTGCGCCCTTTCTTTCCAGAACGGCATTGGTGGCGACGGTCGTGCCGAAGATGAGCCGCTCGACGCTGGCCGGCGCGACGGCGAACTCCTCGCGCAGGCGACGCAGGCCCGACTGTACGGCCGAAGCCGGGTCGCTTGGCACCGATCGCACCTTGAAGGTCGTCAGATCGCGTGTCCTTGTATCGAACAGCGCGAAATCCGTGAACGTGCCACCCGTGTCCACGCCGAGATAGAACATCAGCGGTCCGGCTCCCGCATTGCCGACATCGTGCGATCGCGGCTTCGCGTCACGCGCGACAGGCCGACACCCGACCGATGATACGCCTGAAGCGATCGATCTTGCGGCAGATGCTCTTCGACTGGCAAGAACGAACCCTCGCCATGGGAACACCGGCGCTTCGATCCCGGCGGCGTCGGCACGATCCGGGCGCCGACGGTCGGCCGCGCGATGCGATTGCCGCGAATGACGGGCTCCGTGTCCTGCGCGATTCGTTACGGCCCGCCGACCGGGCTCATCAGGTAGGTTGCGACATACTCGGTGACGGATGGTGGCGGGTGCGCCGCGCTCGCACCCTCTCCCGCCTGCGGCGGGCGAGGGTAGGAAAGCGCGGTGACGCTTGGCGACGCGAGTCCCTCGCCCGCGCGTAGCGCGGGAGAGGGAAGGACCCGCCGAAGCCCGAAGGGCGAAGGTGGGAGGGTGAGGGCAAGGCTCGGTGCATCGAGCGACACCGGCAAGTCTGCCGAAGGACGCGCCGCCTCTTGTTCGCGTGTCGCGGAGGCGGATGGTGACGCGTCCTTCATCGCCTCTGCGCCACGCAGCCTCAATCCCGCAAACCCGCGCCGCCCGCCGTGGCGACGCGCCGGGGTGAAGCCGAGCGCGGCGACGGCCTGCGCGAACGACTTCCGGCTGCCGGGCTCGATGCCGGCCGCTTCCGTCCATTCCTGCCAGCGCGTGTAGAGCTCGCCGGCGGAGACCCAGGAGGCGGGCGACGCGTCGGTGTCCTCGCCGAGGAAGCGGGCGATCGCCTCGGCGGCGGCGGGGCGGCGCGCATGCACCGGCGGCGCCAGGCCGATGCGGCGCCAGGCGGTGACGCCGTCGATCGCCCAGCGCAGGATGGCGGAGTACTCGGCGGCCAGCCGGTCGGCCACATCGGGGTCGTGCGCGACGGGATCGAGCCGGACGAGGTCGAGCGCCTCGCGGATCGGGGCGGACGCGGTGCCGTCGCCGAGCATCTGCGCGATCGTCTCGACGAGGGGATGGTCGCGGTCCGCGGCCGAGGCCGGTCCATGCGTGCCGGGTTCGGCGGGGGCAACGGCGGTGATGCGCGTCATATAGGCGTCGGGGCGATGCGGGGTCACTGCGCCCGTGCGCGCGTCGAGGATGCCGGCCGGCGTGTTGAGCAGGTCCGCATCGGCGTCGAACCGGTCGGGCGATGCGGCGAGCAGCCGGTCGGTGCGCGCCAGGCGCTCGACCGCCGCGGCCGCGGCCGGCGCGCCCAGCCGCTCGACGACGCGCAGCCCCAGCTTCCCCGGCACCTCGCCGCTGGCCAGGTCGGCGGCGGTGCGGCAGAGATCGCGCGCCAGGTCGAGCGCAAGCCCGGTGTCGTCCGGTCGCCAGCGCGTGCCGTCCCACGCCATCCACTGCCGCCAGCGCGCCACGTAGCGCAGGCGCTGGTCGTGGGCGGCGGCGAGGGCGCGCGCGAGCGGATTGGATTGGTAGAGCCGCGCGATCTCGGCATCGGTCGGCGGCCTGGTCGCGTCGGGTCGAGGTTGCATGGTCGTGCTCCTTCGGGCGGATGGAAAAGACGGGCGCCTCTTGCGGCAGGCGCAAGCGGGAAAGCGGGCGGCTGCTACGACCCTTTCTTGAGTC
>JAKLKW010000169.1 GCA_023150455.1 Alphaproteobacteria bacterium
GCGCGCAGGCAGGAATCCAGATGCCGGCCGACCTCGACGATGACGCGGTCCGCGGCGTCGGGACCGCGCGCATCCTCGACGGCGCTCAGGCCGTCGATGCCGACCGCCAGCAGCGCGATATGCCCTTCGTGGCGCTTGGCGTGCTCGAGCGCATGCTCCAGCGCCTCGGCCAGCCGGCTCCGGCTGAAATGGCCGGTGAGCTCGTCGAAGGCATGGCGATTGAGCTGCATGGCCTCGATGCGCTTGCGCTGCGTCACCACGCGCAAGACGCCGATCAGGGTGCGCGCCCGGCCGTCGGCGTCGCGCCGGCAGGCGCCGCGATCGTGCACCCAGTGCACCTGGCCCGCGGCGTCGCGCACGCGGTACTCGCAATCGAAACTGCCGCGTCCGGCCATGTGCTCGGCCAGCACGCGCAAGCGCACCGGCAGGTCCTCGGGATTGATGCGCCCCGCCAGCTGGTCGCCGGTCATGACCTGCACGCCGGCACCGAACAGGAGGTCGGCACGCCCGGCGAACGTCAGCCTGTCGCTGTCGAGATCCCACTCGTAGGGCAGGTCGCCGGCGGCGCTGACCGCGGCCGCCAGCCAGGGCGGATTAGGATAAGTACCGGTCACGGGCGCTACCGTATGGCCGCGTTCATGCAAGGCCAAGCCCTTCATCGGCGGATTTTAAGAAAACTTCAATGGATACCGGGAGACAATGCAGGCTGGTTGCGTGCCGGCAGAACGCTCGACGGGCACGTGGAACCGCCGATCGGGATTTGAACGGACGCATTCGGAAGCCGGAATGGCCGTGACGGGCGCCGTCGCACCCTATGCCCTGCCTGCGGGCGAGGGCGGTCCTTATGCGCTGCTGCGCGGGCCGCGCGTGGAGTCGCGCGTCGGCGACGATCGTCCGGCGGGCGGTGCGTGGGCGGCGCGCCAGGCCGTTCGCGATCATACCGGCAGCGCAACGATCCTCGAGTTCCCCGACCGTTTCGCCGCCCGGCTCGACGACGATGTCGCCTTCTACGCCCAATCCGTCCCGCGGGCGCGCCCGGTGCGCGCGCTCTCGACGGCGCCGACCGGCGCCTTTCTCGCCCAGCACATCGCCCAGGAACTATTGGGCGACGGCCTGTTCCTCGACCCGCACGCCAGGGCGGCGGCTGCCTATGCCCGCGGCGGCGGCCTCGCCGGCGGCGCCGGCCCGAGTCGGCTCGACCTCGCCGTCTGATCCGCCCGACCCGCAATTCCACTGGGACAAGTCGCTACTCCGCAACTGTGCTGAAGCACTTGATCTGCTGGGACATTTCGGTGACCCGTGTTATTAGGGTTAAAAATTTCTGACGGAAATGGACGGTTTCTGATACTATATAAACCAAATTGCTACGGGGCCTTGGCTCAAGACGGGTTCAACCGTTTGGATAGCCCGTACGCAATCAAGTGCATGTTTTCCGGGGCGAATGCGATGGGTAGTAGGACACACGAACTCGACAAGTATGTCGGCGCGCGAATCAGAGAACGTCGGACGATGCTGGGCTACACCCAGCAGCAGTTGGCGGAAATGATCGGCGTCACGTACCAGCAGGCCCACAAGTACGAGCGCGGCATCAACCGCGTGTCGGCGGGGCGCCTCTACGAGATTGCGGAGGTGCTGGACGTGCCCGTCGGGTATTTCTACGACGGTCTCGGCGCCAAGGCTGACAAGGAGGCTCCGCAACGGCAACGCATGTGCCTGGAGCTGGCGCGCAACTTCTCGATGATCAAGAACGATCGTCATCAGGAAGCGCTCAGCCAGCTGGCGCGCGCCCTTGCGGCGTCGGAGTCCGCGGCGGCCGAAAGCAGCGCCGAGGTCCAGGCGCAAGACTAGCCGCCGCGCCGCCGGCCGTTCCGATTTACCGCCGCGCTTTGCCCGCGCGCCGTGCCGGCGTGCGTCTGCGCACGCTGCTCGCGTTCCTGGCGGCGGTCGCGGCCGTCGTCGCGCCGGCGGGCGATCCTGCGCGCGCCGGCGCATTCGAGGAAGCCCAGGCCCGCGGCCGGCTGCTGATCGGGGTCCGCGCCGACTATCCGCCCTTCGCGTTCATCGACGGCGAAGGGCGCAACGCCGGACTCGAGATCGACATCGCGCGCTACTTGGCGCTGCGCCTCATGGGATCGGAGAACCGCCTGCGGCTGGTTCCGCTGGCGGGCTACCGCCGCGTCGACGGGCTGCTCGAGCGTCGCGTCGACCTCGCGATCGCCAGCCTGGCGGTGACCGAGGACCGCCGCAGTCAGGTGCTGTTCACCGAGCCCTATTACGGCTCCGGCGTCGGGCTTCTCCTGCGCAAGGACGCGCCGATCAAGACCTGGGCGGATATGCGCCGCAGGCGCGTCTGCGCGATCGAAGCCGCCGGCTACGAGGAGCAGCTCGCGACGCTGGGCGTGGAGCTCGCGCGCTTCCCGGCGCTGCCGGGGGCGCTGCGGGCGCTGCGCGACGGCGGCTGCGAGGGCCTCGCCTACGACGATTCCGCGCTGGCCGCGCGCCTGATCGATCCGGAGTGGGGCAACGAGTTCCACCTGCCGCTGCCGTCGATCGGCGTCGTCCCCTGGGCGATCGGCCTCAGGCGCGAGGACGACGCGTTGCGCAACCTCGTCAATCCCGTCCTCCTGGAGATGGAAGCGTCGGGCTTCATCGTCGGCCTGGAAGCCAAGTGGCGCTTGCGCCCCAGCCAGTTCGCGCGCGAGCGCATGGTCCAGGCCCGGCGCCAGCTCGGGCTGCGCTGACCGCATGCGGACTCGCGATGGTGGACTTCGGCGCCGAGCCGCGCAAATCTGTCGGCCTCTCGGCCAGCGGTGAGTTGAGCCTTTCCAGCATGGTGTCCACGCCAACGCGTTCCGGCCGCCCGAGCGTCGCGACGGCGTCCCCGCCGCCGGTCGGCGGCCGTCCGGGCGCATCCGCCCTGTCGGCGCTGCGCGACGCCGCCGCGCTGCTCAGGCGCGGCCGCGCCGGCGAGGCCGTCGCCGCCTATCGCCGCATCGTCAAGGCGAACCCCGACAATCCCGAGGCGCACCACAACCTCGGCGTGGCGCTGCGCGCCGACGGGCGCGGCGAGGAGGCGATCGGCGCCTACCGCCGCGCGCTCGAGCTGCGCCCCGGCTATGCCGCCGCGCATCACCACCTGGCGCAGGCGCTCGACGCCTCGGCGCGGCCGATGGAAGCGCTGAAGCACCATTTCCAGGCTTTCCGCCTGGCCTCCGATCGCAGCGACTTCGCCCAGGCGCTGGCCCACGCGCTGCGTCCGATCCGCTTGAAGAGCGCCAGCCCC
Source organism: Alphaproteobacteria bacterium (assembly GCA_023150455.1). Classification (GTDB taxonomy): domain Bacteria; phylum Pseudomonadota; class Alphaproteobacteria; order JAEULC01; family JAEULC01; genus JAEULC01. The sequence continues at coordinate 3,284 of JAKLKW010000169.1, forward strand.
GTCGTGGTCGAAGGACTGGCTTTTCTGTTCGCCGCGCCCGACATCGACCGCCAGGACCTGATGGCGGTGACGGCGAGCCTGCTGCTCGCCCGCGACGGCGTGAGCACGGCGGCCGAGGCGGCCGCCCGGCCCTGGGCCGAAGCGGGCCCGATCCTCAGGCAGTGGTGGCAGGGACCGAGCGGGCGGGCGCTCTGCGCCGATGCCCTGTTCCATGGCCTGCTGCGCGAGACGATCCTGTCGGAGGAACGCCTCGAGACCCTGACGGCGGCGCTCAGGCGCCTGCTGCTGGAAGAGGCCGCGCGCGCGGGCGCGCTCGGCGATGCCGAGACGGCCGCCTCGCTCGCCGTCCAGGGATTCGCGACCGAGTTCGCCCTGCCGGTCGCCGACGCGGAGCAGGCGCTGGTCGACGGGCTGGCCGCGGCGCTCCGCGAGCCGCCGCCGGCGCCGGAGTGCCGCGTCGGGGCCTGGCTGCTGGCGGTCGCGATGTACCGTCCGGTCGGCGCGTTCGCCGGCGCCGTGGCCGCATCCGGGCCGGCACGGCCGGGCAGCGCGCTCGCGCTCGTCCTGGCGCGTCAATGCGACGAGCCCGAGCGGGATCGCGCGCTCGTCCGCTCGATCGAGAGCGTCACGCCGATCGAGGACGCGGTCTCCGTGGCCGTGCGCGCGCAGTACGAGGACAATCCCTATCCGCGCTGGCGCTCGATCATGCGCCGTCCGGCGGCGAGGTGGTGACCTCGCTGTTCCCTTCGGTGAAGGCGGGCGGCCTTCCGCCGCCGCCGCACCGCATCCTCGTCGCCGGCTGCGGCACCGGGCGGCATGCGCTGAACGTCGCCTTCCGCTACGCCGACGCGACCGTCGTCGCGGTCGACCTGAGCCGGGCCGCCCTTGCCTACGGCATGCGGCGGGCGCGCGAGCTGGGTGCCGACAACATCAGCTTCCGCCAGGCCGACATCCTGAACCTTGGCGCGATCGACGAGCGCTTCGACCTGATCGAGGCATCGGGCGTGCTGCATCACATGGCCGACCCGATCGCCGGCTGGCGCGTGCTGGCCGGGCTGCTCGCGCCCGGCGGCTTCATCAAGCTCGGGCTCTACAGCCGGCTGGGCCGGCAGTCGATCGAGGCGGCGCGGCGCTTCGTCGCCGAACGCGGCTTCCCGGCCACGCCCGAGGGAATCCGCGCCGCGCGCCAGGCGATCCGGGCGCTGGCGGCCGACGATCCCGTGCGCAAGGTGGCGGACGAGCTCGACTTTGCCTCGATCAGCGGCTGCCGCGACCTCTTGTTCCACGTGCAGGAGCGGGCCTTCACCCTGCCCGAGATCGCCACCGCCATCGACGCGCTGGGGCTTCGCTTCCTCGGCTTCGAGCTGATGGACGACGGCGCGCGCGCGGCCTACGCCAAGCTCTTCCCGGATGACCGCGAGCGCAACGACCTCGGGCGCTGGCGCCAGGTCGAGGAATCCCGGCCCGCGACATTCCGGACCATGTACCAGTTCTGGTGCCGCAATCCGTGATCGCCGCCGCGCTGCAGTCCGTCGCCCAGCCGCTGACGCGGCGGCAGACCTTCCTCTGGCTGATCGCGGCCTATGTGATCGTCCAGGCGGGGCTGCGCGTCGCCACGTCGGCCTCGCTCGGGCGCGACGACCTGATCGAGGCGCTCGTCGCCCAGGGCTGGGCGCTCGGATACAACCCGACCCAGCCGCCGCTCTACACCTGGCTGATCGTCGCCGCGTCGGACCTGATCGGGCCCGGCGTCGGCGCGCACGTGCTGGTGAAGTTCGGCAGCCTCTACCTGGCGCTGCTGTTCTATTACCTCGCCGCCGAGCGCGCGCTCGAGGACTCGTGGCTCGCCGCGCTCGCGACGCTGGCCTGGCCGATGACCTACATGTTCGGCTGGGACGTCACGCAGAACTACACCCAGTCCGTGCTGCTGATGGCGCTGTCCTCCGCGCTGATGTACCTGGCGCTGCGATTGCGCGACGGCGGCTCCTGGGCCGACTACCTGGCGCTGGGGATCGTCCTCGGCCTGGGCACGCTGACGAAGCACGGCTTCGCCCTGTTTGCGCTCACGCTGTTCGCCGCCGGCATGCTCGACCGGCGGCTGCGCCGGGCGCTGCTGAACTGGCGGCTGCCCGTCGCGCTGCTGCTTGCGCTCGTCATGGTCGCGCCGCACGTGTTCTGGCTCAAGTTCGGCCCGCACAACCTGCGCGGCGCCTTCACCGGCGCGCTGCAGGTCGGCTGGCGCGGCGGCTACTGGGACGGGGTCATGGCCGGCCTCCTCGGCGTGCTGCGCTCGTCGTTCGATTTCCTGGCACCGGGCGTGGTCGTGTGGGCCATCCTGTTCTGGCGCGCGCTGCTGCCGGGCGCACGCGGGACGCCGGAGCGCCGGTCGATGCGGCGCCTGTTCGCTACCTGGCTGCTGCTCGGCTACGCGGTGCTGACGGCCGGCGTGCTGTTCGCCGGCGCGACGGCCATCAAGTACCACTACATGGTCGCGGTGCTGCTGCCGGCGCCGATCTGGCTGATGCTGCGCGTGCGCGATCTCGCGCTGGAGTCGTCCGATCGCCCGACCCGGCGCGGCCAGGCGCTGGCGGCGGCCGCGGCGCTGTGCGTGTTCGCCGTGCTGGCGGCCGTCGCCTGGCGCGGCTTCGGCGCGCCCGATCGTTGCGGCCGCTGCTACCTGCGCTGGGACTACGAGGCCGTCGCCAAGAAGCTGCGCGCCGCCGGCTTCACGCACGGCACCATCGTCGCCGACGACCACCATGTCGGCGGCAACCTGCGCACCTATTTCCCCGACGCGCCGATGTACTCGCTCAAGTTCCCCGATTTCGTGCCGCCGCGGCGCGCCGCCGGCAGCGGCCAGTGCGTGGCGCTGTGGGACGCGGCGGCCGAGGGCGACGAGCTGCCCGACGACATCCTCGACTTCCTGAAGATCCGGCTGGGCGCCAGCGTGGACCCGGCGCCCGGCCCGCGCATCATCGAGCTGCCCTATCGCGGCTCCGACACGCGCATGCTGCGCCTGGGCTACGTGCTCATCGCCGACGGCGCCGGCAAGTGCCGCTAGCTCGCCGTGGCGGCATCGCGCCGTCCGATCATGATGAAATAGAGGTTGCGCACATAGACGACGAGGCCGGCGGACTGGCCGGCGATGAACACGGGATCCAGGCGCCAGATCGCATAGGCCAGCAGCGTCACGCCGCCGGCCAGGCTGAACCACCAGAACGCGACCGGGATGACGCTGCGGCGCTGCCGCTCGCTCGTGATCCACTGCACGATGAAGCGGGCGGAGAAAAGCCCTTGCCCGAGGAAGCCGATCGCCAGCCAGATATTCTCGACGGTGTCGGGACTCATCGTTGCTCCCAGTCTGCTGAGGGGACGGCTGCTGAAGAGGCGCCTGCCGCGGGCGGATCGTCGCTCGCGGCGGCTTCGATGGGCAGCGCTTCGACCTCCGGCCGCGCGGCGCGGCGCATCAGCCACATCACGCCGAGGAGGTCGACGATGCCGACCCAGAGGCGGTCGAGCACGCCGTAGTTCGACCGGCCGCTCAAGCGCGGACGGTGGCCGACATCGACCGAGATCACGCGGCCGCCGAGCCGGATCGTCAGCGCCGGCAGGAAACGGTGCATGTGGTCGAACGCCGGCATGGCGAGGAAGTCGTCGCGCCGGAACAGCTTGAGCGCGCAGCCGGTATCCGGCGTGCGGTCGCCCAGCAGGCGTGCGCGGACGGCATTGGCGATGCGCGACGCCCAGCGCTTGGCCCAGCTGTCGCGACGCAGCGCGCGGCGGCCGCAGACCATGACCTTCTCGCCGCCGCGGCGATCGGTCAGTTCGATGTCGCAGGCCGTCAGCAGCCGCTTGATGTCGCCCGGGTCGTTCTGCCCGTCGCCGTCCAGCGTGACGATCCAGTCCGCGCGCGCGGCGCGGATGCCGGTCAGCAGCGCCGCCGACTGCCCGCAGCTCCGGCGGTGGCGCAGCACCACGAGCTGCGGCACGCGGGCGGCCGCCGCGGCCAGCAGGGCGGCGGTGCCGTCGCTGCTGCCGTCGTCCACGTAGACGATCTCGTACCGGCCGAGCGGCGTCAGCGCGCGCACGAGCTCGTCGATCAGCGGAGCGATGTTGCCCGCCTCGTCGCGAACCGGCACGACGACGGAGAGCACCGGACGGTCGGTCATGCAAAGGAGCCTTCGGCCCGGCGACCCATGGGATCTCCACCCGGGGTCGCCAACGGGCGCGGTTAGGTCGCCCGAAACGGAGGAAAGGTCAAGGGATTCGGGGCGTCGCCGCGGCGGGACTGTGCGTCGAAGCTCGGGACTCGCCTTGCGCGCGGTGGCCTGTGACGGCCGCCGCGGTCCGGCTGTTAACGATATTTTAAGAAGGACATTGCGCCGGGCCGGTTTCCGAAATTAGAGTGAACTTCTCAAAAAAAGCTCAACTGGCTGTTGAAGGCCAGCAGGCCGCGGTGGGAAGGGACGCACCATCAATGGTCGCTACGGCGTGACCGTACGCTGGGTCGTTCGCCAGCAGGACGGGGCGACGCGCGCGGGAGACAGCGCGAACGGCGCCGTCGTCGTGGTCAACCGCGGCGAGCGAGTCGAATTCCCCGCGGCCGATGCGATGCTGCAGCCGGGTGTACCCGGCGCCGGCGACCTGACGCTCGTCTTCCCGGGCGCCGAGGGCGGCCGCATCGTGCTGGCGGGTCTGCTTGACCTGGTCGCGACCGGCGACGCGGTCCTTCGGCTCGGGGCGGTCGTGTTCGACACGCTGGGCGAGATCCTGCAGGCGGTGGAATCCGGCGCCGGCGGCGGCGACGGCGGCGAGCCGCTCCCGTCCGGCAGCGGCCTCTCCGTCGGCGACTACCGGACCATCCAGCTCGTCGGCGGCTTCGATCCGCCGAATCTGCTCGAGCCCGACCCGACGGACGACGAGTCGACCGACGGGTCGACCGCGGACGTCGACGAGAATGGCGGCGGCGACGGCAACCCGCCCATGACCAACGCGCCGCCGGATACGCCGACGATCACCGTGACGCCGGCGACCGGCGTCGAGGACAAGGCGGTCGCCCTGAGCATCGCGGCCGCCATCGGCGGCCCGACCGACGGGCTCACCGTGCTCATCTCGGGCGTGCCGGTGGGCGCGCTCTTGAGCGCGGGCACCGATCTCGGCGGCGGCTTGTGGCAATTGTCGCCCGACCAGCTGGCCGGCCTCGCGATCGTCCTGGCGCCCAACGACGACGCCAGCTTCGACCTGACCGTCACCGTCGCCTCGGCGTTCGCCGGCGTGCAGCAGACCGCGACGGCGGTCCTGCCGGTCACGGTCGTTCCGGTGCTCGACCGCCTGTTCACGCCCGGCGGCGACGTGGTCGACCTCTCGGCGCTGCCCGACGTGACGATACGCGGCACGCTCGCCGACTGGGCGGAAGACGGCAATATCGGCAATGCGCTCGCCGGCAACGACATCGTGACGCTGGCATCGGCGGGCCCGAACGCGCTGCCGCCCGGTACGACCTTCTTCGGCGGCGACGGCAACGACACGGTCACCGGCGGCGGGATCGACGACGCGATCGCCGGCGGCGCCGGCGACGACGTGCTGCTGGGCAACGGCGGCGACGACACGCTCTTCGGTGGCACCGGCACGGACATGCTCGACGGCGGCGCCGGCTCGAACTGGGCCGGCTACGGCGATGCAAGCGGCCCGGTGACGGTCGACCTCGGCGCCGGCACCGCGGTCAAGCCCGCGGGCACGGACACGCTCGCCAACATCCGCCACGTCGTCGGCTCGGGCTTCGCCGACGTGCTGACCGGCGACGGCAACGCCAATTCGCTCTTGGGCGGCGGCGGCGACGACATGTTCCTGGCGAGCGGCGGCAACGACTGGCTCGACGGCGGCACCGGGCAGAACTGGGCCAGCTACGCCGGACTTGGTGCGGAGGTGACGGTCGATCTCGCGGCCGGCAGCGCCGTCAAGACGTCGGGCGTCGACACGCTGGTCAACGTGCAGCACGTGGTCGGCACCAACCTGGCCGATGCCTTGTCGGGCGACGCCGGCGGCAACCTCCTGCAGGGCGGCGGCGGCGCCGACGCGCTGACCGGCCGCGCCGGCAACGACACGCTGTTCGGCGGCGCCGACACCGATCGCGCCGTGTTCCAGGGCGGCGTCGCGGAATACGGCTACGCGCTCGATGCCGGCGGCAATCTGGTCGTGACCGATCCGGTCGTGGCGCGCGACGACGCCGACACGCTCTCCGGCGTCGAGGAGGCGAGCTTCGCCGGCGACGTTTATGGGCTCGTCATCGGCACGAGCGGCGCCGATCCGCTCAGCGGCGGCGCGGGGCGCGACCTCGTGCTCGGGTTCGACGGCGCCGACACGATGGATGGCGGCGCCGGGGCCGATGCGCTGATCGGCGGCGGCGGCAACGACGTGTTCGTGATCACTGACGCCTCGGACTTCGCCGCCGGCGAGGTGATCCAGGGCCTGGGCGGGTCGGACGTCGTGCTGTTCGCCGGCACCGCCGCCGGCAGCACCCTTGTGCTGACCAACCTGGTGACCGGCGTCGAGCAGGCGACGATCGGCGGCCTGGACGTCGGCACGATCGTGACCAATGGAACGGTTGCCCTGAACCTGGATGCCGCGGCGCTCGGCGCCGGCGCGACGCTGACCGGCAACGACGGCGCCAACGCGATCACCGGAACGGGTTTCGCCGACACGATCGAGGGCAATGGCGCCGCCGATTCGCTGTTCGGCGCCGGCGGCGACGACGTGTTCCTGTTCGCCGACCCGCCCGAGCTCGGGGCCGATGCGACCGTGGTCGGCGGCGCCGGCATGGACACCGTGCAGTTCACGGGCGCCGGCATCACGGCCACCGACGCCCGCTTCGCGCCCGTAGCCGGGATGGAGGCGATCCACCTCGCCGCGACCGGCGTCCACGCGCTGACGCTCGGAGCGAACGTCAATTCCGGGTTCGCCAACGGCGTGACGGTGACCGTCGTCAACACGGCGTCGCGCCTGGTCGTCGACGGCTCCGGGCTCGCTGTCCGGCTTGCGGTGACCGGCGTCGACGCCGCCGCCGGCAACGATACGCTGACCGGCGGCGCGGACGCCGACACCCTGCTCGGCATGAACGGCAGCGACCTGTTCTTCGTGCGCGACGGCTTCTTCGTCGACGGCGAGACGATTGACGGTGGCGCCGGCAGTGACACGCTGACGACCGTCGGAACCAACGACTATTCCGTCGGCAGCGTGCTGAATATCGAGCGCCTCGTCTTCGATGCCGCCGGGGCGACCGCGAGCTTCGCCGGATCGCAAGTCGGCGCCGGCGGGCTGGCGAGCAATGCGGTCATCATCGGCGGCGCGGGTACCGACCGGCTGAACGTCGACGTCGCGCCGGGCGGCGCGGTCGCGCTCAACGCCTTTTCGTTCGGCGGAAGCTGGTCCGATTTGGTCGACCGCGTCACGATCCAGGGCGCCGCCGGCGCCGAGACGCTCACCGGGTCATTCCTCAGCGATTCGATTGTCGGCGGCGCGGGCGCCGACACGATCAATGGCGGCGGCGGCAACGATATCATTGTCATAGCCGCCGGCGATTTCGCGGCCGGCGAGACGATCGACGGCGGTTTGGGAACCAATACGCTCGCCGTTGCCGGCACCAACGACTTCTCCACGGGCCTGGTAGCGAACATCCGCGCGCTGGCCTTCGATGCCGGCGGAGCGACGGCCAGGTTCGCCGGGGCGCAGGTTTCGGCGACTCTGCTCCACTCGAACACCACGGTCACCGGCGGCGCCGGGACCGACGGCCTGATCTTCGACGCCGCGCCCGGAAGCATCCTGAGCCTGGGCGGCTTTTTCTTCGCTCCCGGCACGTGGACCGGCGGGATAGACAGCGTGCAGCTCAACGGCACCGACGCCGGCGCGGAGACGCTGGTCGGCTCGACGCAGGCCGACACGATCATGGGCGGCCTCGGCAACGACTTCCTTCAGGGGCTTGGCGGCAGCGATACGCTCGACGGCGGCGCTGGCAACGACACGATGCTGGGCGGCACGGGCGACGACGTGCTGATCGCCGAGGACGGCGACTTCGCCGGCGCCGGTACCCTGCAGGGCGAAGCCGGGACCGACACGCTGCTTCTCAGCGGCACCAACGTCTTCGAAGGTGCCTTCGTCGGCACGATCGAGCGGATCGAGTATGCCGCCGCCGGCAGCGCCACATTCGGCGGCACCCAGCTGACGAACCTGTCGGCTACGCCGACGGTCAGCGGCAGCGCCGGCGTTGACGTGCTGATCGCCAACGTGACGGGCGCCAGCTCGGTCAGCCTGCTCAATTTCACCTTCACCGGCTGGAGCGACGGCACCGACAGCATCCGGCTGAACGGATCGAGCAGCGGCGGCCAGATTCTGGTCGGCAGCAACCAGTCCGACACGATCACGGGCGGCGGCGGCGCCGACAACATGCAGGCCCGCGACGGAGACGACCTGTTCGTGTTCGCGAACGGCGACGTCGCCTCGGGCGAGTCGATCGACGGCGGCGCCGGCAGCGACACGCTGCTGGTCACGGGCGCCAACGACTTCCGACTCGCGTCGGCCGTCGCCAACCTCGAGGCGCTGACCTTCGTCGGCGGCGGCACCGCGAGCTTCAGCAACAGCCAGTTCGCCGCAGCCAATCCGCTGCCGGCCGATCTCCTGATCACCGGCAGCGGCGACACCGACGTCGTTCAACTGTTCAACCTGAGCGCATTGGGCTTCGATTTCTCCACGCTGCAGTTTTCCGGCTGGACCGACGGCGTCGACAGCGTGCGGATCACGACGAATGCCGGCACCTCGGTCATCGGCACGACCCGGGCCGACACCTTCACCGGCAGCAATGCCGCCGACATCCTGTTCGGCCGCGACGGCGCCGACGTCATCAACGGAGGCAACGGCGACGACACGCTGAACGGCGAGGCCGGCAATGACAGCCTGGACGGCGGTACCGGTGCCGACTTGCTGAGCGGCGAGGCAGGCGACGACACGCTCGCCGGTGGTAACGGCGGCGGCAACGACACGCTGGACGGCGGCGCGGATTCCGACCGCGCGGTGTTCCAGGGCTCGCTGGCCCAATACAGCTTCTCGTTCGACGGCAGCGGCAACCTGGTCGTGACCGACCTTGTCGGCAGCCGCGACGGCGTCGACACGCTGATCGGCATCGAGGAGCTGTTCTTCACGGTCGGCGGCACGACGCTGATGACGCCGCTGACTCTGGGCAACGGCGGCGACGACGTGCTCGACGGCGGCGCCGGCAACGACACGTTCTTCGGCGGCGCCGGCAACGACACGATCGACGGCGCCGGCGGCGACGACATCCTGCTCGGCGAGACCGGCGTCGACACGCTGACCGGCGGCGAAGGCAACGACCAGCTCGTCCTTGGCAACAGCCAGAACGAAGACGACATCGCCGTGTTCTCCGGCCCGATCACCGAGTACGTGATCACGGCGAGCAGCGGCAATGCCGTCGTCATGGACCAGGTCCCCGGCCGCGACGGCGCCGACACGGTCATCGGCAGCTTCGGGTCGATCGCCCTCGGCAGCACCAGCAGCGCGCTCCGCTTTGCCGGCGTCGACTTCGCCCTGACCGTGCAGGGTACCAGCGGCGGAACCGGCGCCAACCTGAACGTCGTCGCGCTCGGCAGCGACGCCAGCACCTTCTACAGCCTTCCCGGCTCGGGCATCCACTACATCGACGGCGGCGGCGGCGCCGACGTCCTCGTCGGCGGCAGCAACATCGACTACCTGTTCGGCGGCAGCGGCGGCGACTCGCTGAGCGGGGCCGGCGGCAGCGACACGATCTCGGGCGGCGCCGGCGACGACACGGTCACGGGCGGCACCGGCAACGACACGATCGACGGCGGCGCGGGCCTCGACACGTTCTTCTACAGCACGACGTCCGACGGGTTCGACACGCTTCTGAATTACGACGGCGATCCGACCGGCGGCCAGGACTTCCTGCGCCTCGACCTGCTGTTCGATGCGCTCGGCGTCGCCGGCGCCGACCGCGCGGCGCGTATCCAGATCACCGATACCGACGGCGGCGCCTTCGGGCCCGCCTGGCTGGTGCAGGTCGATACCGACAACAACGGCAGCTTCGATCTCGACGTCGCGACGATCATGTCAACGGACGAGATCACGGTCGACGATTTCCAGCTCGGCACCGAAGCGCTGACGCTGACCGGCGGCGCGGGCAGCGACACGATCAACGGCAGCCTGCTGGACGACACGATCGACGGCGCCGGCGGCAACGATGTCATCAACGGCATCGACGGCAACGATACGCTCACCGGCAATTTCGGCGACGACAAGCTGACCGGCGGCCACGGCGACGACACGCTCAATGGCAGCGTGGGGAACGACACCGTCTTCTTCTCGGGCGACTTCAACGAGTACAGCTTCGCCGCGACCGACACCACGTTCCAGGTCGTCGACTCGGTTCCCCTGCGCGACGGCATCGACACGTTGAGCGGGATCGAGGTCATGGTGTTCGCCGACCAGACGATCGATATCCGGATCGGCGACGGCGGCAGCAATGCGCTGTCCGACAACGGCCTGGTCGACACGTTCCATGGCCTCGCCGGCAACGATACGCTGACCGGCGACGGCAATGCCGACGTGATGTTCGGCGGCGCGAACTTCGACACGATCAACGGCGGCGCCGGCGACGACACGCTGAGCGGCGGGCGGGACCAGGACTCGATCGACGGCGGCGCCGACAGCGACACGGTGATCTTCAACGGCACGGTCGGCGAGTACTACTTCGTGACGTCGGGCAGTTTCGTCGTCGTGGCCGACACGGTCGTGGCGCGCGACGGCACCGATTTCGTCGCCAATGTCGAGCTGCTCTCGTTCAGCGGCAGCACGCTGGCCGTGCAGGCCGGCGACGGCGGCGCCAACGCGATGAACGGCACGGCGGCCGACGAGCTGCTGGTCGGGTTCGGCGGCACCGACACGCTCGCCGGCGGCGGCGGCAACGACGTCATGCTGCTGGGCTCGAACGACGGCGATCGCATCGTCTATGCCGGCGCGATCACCGAGTACGCGCTGTCCGGCATCCCCGGCACGTTGCCGTCGAACGGCCAGCTGGTCGTCGCCGACCAGACCCCCGGCCGCGACGACACCGACCGCATCAGCGGCGCGGTGAACAACGATCCGACCAACGTCATCCAGTTCGACGGCGTCGACTTCTTCGTCAACGTCCTGAGCGGCGCGCTGACCAGCTTCGGTTCCAGCGCCGCCGGCAACTACATCGTCACCACCACGGCGGCGAACAGCGTCGTCTCGTTGACCGGGCCGGGCATCCACTATGTCAGCGGCGGGAACGGCAGGGACGTCATCACCGGCGGCGGCAACATCGACTACCTGTTCGGCGGCGGCGGCAACGACACGTTGACGGCCAATGCCGGCGACGACACGCTGACCGGCGGTGGCGGCAACGACACCTTGGACGGCGGCGCGGACAACGACGTCGCCGCATTCTCGGGCAACCGCGCCGACTACGTCTTCACCGACGCCGGCACGCAGCTCCGGATCGGCGACACGGTCGGCGGGCGCGACGGCACCGACACGCCGGGCAACGTCGAGCTCCTGCAATTCGCCGACCAGGCCGTCGCGATCGTGATCGGCACCAGCGCCGGCGAGACGCTGACCGGCACTTCCGGCGTCGACCTGGTGTTCGGCCTCAACGGCAACGACTCGATCATCGGCGGCGACGACGCCGATTCGCTGTTCGGCGGCGCGGGCGACGACGTGTTCCTTTATGCCGACAACGTGTTCGCGTCGGGCGAGACGGTCGACGGCGGTGCCGGCGGCGACACGCTGACGCTCACGATCGGCACCAACGACTTCTCGACCGGCGGCGTGCTCGGCATCGAGGCGATCGAGTTCGAGGGACCGGTCGACATCACGGCGACGTTCTCCGGCAGCCAGATCGGGGCTGGCGGGCTGGCG
>JAKLKW010000170.1 GCA_023150455.1 Alphaproteobacteria bacterium
ACATTGACCGTGATCTTCTTCGACAGGTCGCCGCCGGCGATGGCGGTGGCGACCTCGGCGATGTTGCGCACCTGCGCCGTCAGGTTCGACGCCATGAAGTTGACGTTGTCGGTCAAATCCTTCCAGGTGCCGGCCACGCCCGGCACCTCGGCCTGGCCGCCCAGCTTGCCCTCGGTGCCGACCTCGCGCGCCACGCGCGTCACCTCGGACGCGAAGGCGTTCAGCTGGTCCACCATCGTGTTGATCGTGTTCTTCAGCTCCAGTATCTCGCCCTTCACGTCCACCGTGATCTTGCGCGACAGGTCGCCGCGCGCCACCGCCGTCGTCACCTCGGCGATGTTGCGCACCTGGTCGGTCAGGTTGCCGCACATGGCGTTGACCGAGTCGGTCAGGTCCTTCCAGGTTCCGGCCACGCCGGGCACGATCGCCTGGCCGCCCAGCTTGCCGTCGGTGCCGACCTCGCGCGCCACGCGCGTCACTTCCGAGGCGAACGAGCGCAGCTGGTCGACCATCGTGTTGATGGCCTCCTTCAGCTGCAGGATCTCGCCGCGCACGTCGACGGTGATCTTCTTCGACAGGTCGCCGTTGGCGACGGCGATCGTCACCTCGGCGATGTTGCGGACCTGCGCCGTCAGGTTCGACGCCATCGAGTTGACGCTTTCGGTCAGGTCCTTCCACACGCCGGTGACCTCGCGCACCTGCGCCTGGCCGCCCAGCTTGCCCTCGGTGCCGACCTCGCGCGCCACGCGCGTCACCTCCGAGGTGAAGACGCCGAGCTGCTTGATCATGGTGTTGACGATGGTGGCGGAGCGCAGGAACTCGCCCTTGAGCGGCCTGCCGTCGACGTCGAGCCGCACCGTCTGCAACAGGTCGCCCTGCGCCACGGCCGAGATCGCGCGCGTGACCTCGGTCGTCGGCCACAAGAGGTCGTCGATCAGCGAGTTGACGGAGCTTTCCATCTCGCCCCAGGCGCCGTGCGAGATGCCGAACCGGACGCGTTGGCGCGTCTTGCCGTCGCGGCCGACCGTCTGGCCGACGCGCTCGAGCTGCTGCGCCATGCGCTGGTTCGCCGCGACGATGTCGTTGAAGGCGTCCGAGATCTTGCCGATCAGCCCGGTATGGCTGGCGGGCAGGCGCACCGAAAAGTCGCCCACCCGCATCGCCTGGAGCGCCTGCAGCAGCTCGGTCAGGTCGGCCGTCACGTCGCCGTCCATCCCGTTGCCGTGAACATCGGGCGGCGGAGGCGTCGTCTTCTGCGTGGGCCGGCCGGAAAGACCGTCACGAGTGGGCTGCATGGGGGTGCTCCGGGATGAAGATCTGTTGAATTCGGGGACGCCTAGGCAGGCGCCGACGGCCGGCGCCGGCGCGCGCGGTCCGGATCGCTTCAGTCGAGGTCGATGAGGAAAGAGGGTCTGGCCGTGGCTGGGCAACGCGGGGCGGGACAGGGCCGCCCCTTTCGCCCGTCGTGGTCACAGGTCACCCCGGTTGGCAGTGGCCCGGGCTTGGCGCGGCATGATCCCCCCGAGAGGTACATCCGTACTCCAACGCACGGCGAGGGGAACAGTTTCCGGCCGTGGCAAAAAAATGTTCGTGGCCGGGGCCGCCCCGGCCGATCGATCGATAACCGATTGGAGTCAATCGTTTTTGCGGCATAGTACCAGAGCGTACGGCCCCCCGTCTCAGGCGGCGGTCGCAGCCCAGCGCCCATGCTCGGCCGCCACCAGGAACTCCGCCAGCGCCGCATTGAACCAGGCCGGCTGCTCCAGGTTGATGGCATGGCCGCCATGCGGCAGCACCAGGAGCCCCGCCCCGGGGATTTCGCGCCGCATGAACAGCGAGGCCGAGATGCACGGCTCGTCGGCGTCCCCGGCGATGATCAGCGTGGGGGTGCGCATGCGGCGGAGCTGATCCGAGAGGTCCCACAGCGACGGCCGGCGCATCTGCACGCCGCGCAGCGTCAGGGCGGCGCCGCGCGCGTCGTGCTCGGCCAGGCGGGCGCAGAACTCGGCCCAGGCGCGCGGGTCCCGGTCGCGCAGCGGCCAGCGCGATGGGACATCGGCATAGACCGAAGCGGCTGCGGCGCTGCCCAGTCGCTCGAAGCGCTCGGCCGCGGCCGCGCTGCCGGCCTGGAACTGCTCGCGCAGCGCGGGGTCCGAGCCGTAGCCGCAGCCGGCGACCACGAGCGATCGCACCAGTTCCGGGCGGCGCAGGGCCAGGTGCAGCGCGCAGTAGGCGCCCATCGACAGGCCGACCACATGGGCGTTGCCGATGCCGAGCCCGGCGAGCACCGCCTCGGCGTCGGCGACGGCATGGCCTTGCGAATAGGAGTCCGGCGACTGCGGCACGTCGGACGGCGGATAGCCGCGCGCGTTGTAGGCGATGCAGCGGTAAGTGCGCGAGAACTGGCGCAGCTGCGGCTCCCAGCTCAGCGCCTCGCCGGCGAACTCGTGCACGAACAGGATCGGAAAGCCGCTGCCCGCCTCCTCGTAGTACAGGCGCACGGAGTCGTCGGTCGTCACGTAAGGCATGATGTACGGCGAGGCCCCCAAGTCTTGCCGGTCGCGAGGCCGCGGCCGGCGGTGATCGATAGCGTCCATACTGCCGGACCGACCGCAGTTCCGCACTAGCGCTCATGGTGCAAACCCTGATCGCGGCAAGACACAGCTCCGCTCAGGCCCGCCGCCCGGAGCGGAACGGGAGCAGCTTCGGGATGAAAGCCGGCACGCGGTCCATGTAACGGCGGTACTCGTCGCCGAACTCCCGCAGCGTCTCGCGCTCCTCCTGGCGCGCGAGATAGGCGTACATGCCGACGAGGACCGGAAACATCGCCAGCGTGAGCAGTGTCGGCCACTGGACGAGGAAGCCGAGCATGACGAGGTCGAAGCCGACATATTGCGGATGCCGGATGTAGGCATAGACCCCGGTCGTCGCGAGCCTGTGCGTGCGCTGCGCCCGGTAGAGCACGCGCCACCCCGCCGAGATCAAGACGAAGCCGCCGCCGATCAGGGCAAAGCTCAAGACGTGGAACGGACCCAGGTGCGGATTGGCTTTCCAGCCCAGCAGCATCTCGAGCAGATGGCCGGCGTCGTGCGAGAACCAGTCGACGTTCGGATACCGGCTCTGCAGCCAGCCCGACAGCAGGTAGATCGTCAGCGGGAAGCCGTACATCTCGGCGAACAGCGCCACGAGGAACGCGCTGAACGCGCCGAACGAACGCCAGTCGCGCGTGGTCTGCGGCTTGAAGAAGCTGAAGGCGAAGAAGATGAAGATGGCCGAGTTGATGACCACCAGGGTCCACAGCCCGTAGGCTGGTCCTTCCGGGTTCATGACTTGTCTCCCGTGCTTGATCGGCGGTCGCCGTGCCCGCCATGCCGTCCAAGAAACACGTGCGCGGCTATGCAGCCGAGCGCCAGCAGCCAGATCAGCCAGGTTCCCAGGATGAGATGCGCCCGATGCTCGGCCAGCAGCAGGAAGACCACGAACATCGCGAGCGCGAACAGGACGAGCCCGAACGCCGAGCGGACCCAGGACGGCTGGCAGTTTTCTCTCTCATGATCCATGGCTCTCTCCACGCCTCGGCCGCGGCCGGTCGCAACCGAAGAAGACGTTCTGCGGACGCGTCACCGGGCACCTGGGTCCGATGCACGCGCTCCCACGCTCGCGCGCGGGCCCAGGTCAGGCGGACAGCTTTGGCGGATGGAAAAGAGGTGCGGCGCACGACCCGGCCAGGCGACGGGGCTCGGCGTTGCAGGCGGCGTCCCGGGCATTGCCGCGGGACGTGTCGGCGTCGGCGAGCACGGCCGACGGGAAGCAATGGGTCCCGGCCGGCGAACACGCCCGGTGATGCGTCCCGGGCCTGTCGTGATCGGACGGGAGCTCCTGACCGCCGGCGCGGCTCAACTGTGCGGGACTGCCGGCAGCCTGGGGAAGCTCGGGGTGCAAGACCGCAAATCCGGAAACCACGATGCCCATGGCACAGAAGAGCACCCGTCCCCAGCGCAGCAGCTGGTGAAGCGGGCGGTGCGATCTTCTGCCCTTCGACATCATGCGGCGACGGATCTCCGATCGGTAGCGAGGCAGTTTGATGCAGGTCGGCGTCGCGCCGTGTTTCGGCACGGCGGCCGCCTCAGGGCGCCCGCGCCGGCGACGGCAGCGCCGGCCGGCCGCGCTTCGCCGGTTGCGCCCAGGCGAACCCCGCGGCGGGAATGATCAGCCATTGCAGGATCGGCGACAGGCCGATCCCGAGCGGCGGAACGAGCGGCATCGCCTCGGAATAGCCCCAGCGGCCCCACTGGTAGACATTGACCCATTCGCTATAGAGCGTGTAGGCGACGCCGCCGGCGATCGTCGCCATCGCGACGAGCCGATACCGCCGGTGCGGCCACTCCCGCCTTGCGAGGACGAGCCAGGCGAGCGCCAGGGAGGCGGCGCCGATGAGAAGATCGCCCGTCGTGCAATGCGCGACGACGAAAGCGAGATACCGCGGCGATCCCGGGCTCCAGACGGTGTAGAGGGGGAGATGCAGCGCCTCCCAGCCGAGGTTTCCGAGAAGGATGACCAGCAGATAGCGCCAGGCGACATGAAATCGCTCCCCGATCATGACTTCGACAGGCGCGCGAGCTTGAGCGCCGCCGAGTTGGCGACGACCGAAAGCGAGCTGAGCGCCATGGCGGCCGCAGCGACGATCGGGTTGAGATAGCCGAGCGCGGCGATCGGGATGCCGATCGTGTTGTAGGCGAACGCCCAGAACAGGTTCTGCTTGATCTTGCGCAGCGTCAGGCGCGAGAGCCGGATCGCGAGCACGACCTGCTGCACGTCGTCGCGCATCAGGATGATCCCGCCGGTCTCCTTCGCCACGTCCGAGCCCGAGCCGATGGCGATGCCGATATCCGCCGTGGCCAGGGCCGGGGCATCATTCACGCCGTCGCCGACCATGGCGACGTTCTTGCCCGCCGCCTGAAGCTCCTTGATCATCCTCGCCTTGTCGCCCGGCAGCACCTCCGCGATGATGCGGTCGATGCCGAGCTCGCGGCCGATCGCCTGGGCGGTCCGCTCGTTGTCGCCGGTAAGCATCGCGACCTCGATGCCGGCGCTCTTCAGGTCGGCGATCGCGTCCTTCGCCTCCGGCTTCAGCGTGTCGGCGACGGCGACGGCCCCGATCAGGCGGCCGTCCGCACCCACCAGCATCGCCGTCTTGCCTTGCCGCTCCAGCGCGACCATCGCGTCCTCCGCCGGCGCGGTGTCGATCCCTTCCCGGCGGAACAGGCGCCGGTTGCCGAGGAGGACGGTCCGGCCGTCGACCTTGGCGCGGATGCCGTGCCCGGCAATCGCCTCGAATCCGCCCGCGGCGGGGAAGTCGAGCGCGCGATGGCGCGCAGCCCGCACGATGGACTCGCCCAGCGGATGCTCCGACCCGATCTCCACGGCGGCCGCAAGGCGGAGCACGTCGGGCTCGCTGCCGCCGCCGAGCGCCACGACATCGGTCACGGTCGGCTCGCCCCGCGTCAGCGTTCCCGTCTTGTCGAATACGACGGTATCGAGCTTCCGCGCGCGCTCCAGCACCTCGGCGCCGCGGATCAGGATGCCGGCCTCCGCGCCCTTGCCGACACCCACCATGAGCGCGGCGGGCGTCGCCACACCGAGCGCGCAGGGGCACGAGATGATGAGGACGGCGATGAACGCCAGCAGCGCCTGCGGAAAGTTCCCGGCGGCCCACCAGCCGAAGAAGGCCAGCAGCGCCACGGCCACCACGGCCGGCACGAACCAGGCGGTCACCTGGTCGGCGATCCGCTGCACCTGCGCCGTGCTCGTCTGCGCCTCCTCGACCATCTTGATGATCTGGGACAGCGCCGTGTCCCTGCCCACGCGCGTCGCGGTGAACCGCAGGAAGCCGCTGCGGTTCAGCGTGCCGCCGATGACGTTGGCGCCGGGTGCCTTCTCCACCGGCATCGATTCGCCGGTCAGCATCGATTCGTCGACCGACGACGACCCTTCGGTCACTTCGCCGTCGGTCGGCACGCGTTCGCCGGGCCGTACGGATACGACCTCGCCGGCCATGATCGACTCGGCGGGAATCTCGACCTCCTTTCCGTCGCGCAGCACGCGCGCGGTCGCCGGCCGCAAGTCCATGAGCTTGCGCACCGCCGCCGACGAGCGCTTCTTGATGATCTCCTCCATGTACTTGCCCAGCAGCACGAAGGCGATGATGACGGCGGAAACCTCGAAATAGACGTCGCGCTCTTCGACCTCGACCGGCAGCACGTCCGGGAAGAACACGACGGCGACGCTGTAGGCATAGGCGACCGTCGTGCCCAGGGCGATGAGGAAGTCCATGTTGATCGAGCGGGTGCGGATCGCGGTCCAGGCGCCCTTGTAGAAGCCCCAGCCGCCGATGAACTGGACCGGCGTGACCAGCAGGAACAGCCAGACGCCCCAGGTGAACCAGGGCAGGGCGGGGACCGGCACCCAGGTCAGCAGCGTCGCCCCGGTGGCGAGCGCGATGAAGGCGCCGGCGCGGAACACGGCCAAAGCGAGCACGCCGGTCAGCGCGATCGTCACGCGCGTGCGCATCGACTTCAGCTCGCGCTCGGGATCATCGAAGGTCCGCTTGCAGGCCGGGCTGCAGAAGTAGTAGGCGCGGCCGGCCCGCTCGGACGTGAGGGCGGTGGCCTTCTTCACGATCATGCCGCAGATCGGATCCTTGGCGGTCTCTCCGGCGCCGGCGGTCCGGTGTGCGACTTCGTAAGACGACATGGCCGGCCTCAGCGCGTCTCTGGAGGGACCGGCCGGCTGGCCGCGGATCGGGTGCGCCGCTCGGCACCGCGCGCCAGGGTCGTGAGGCACAGGAAGACGAGGGCGCCGCTGCCCCAGACAAGCGCGCTGCCCGGCATGTCGAACATCGGGACGAAGGCGTAGAGCGCCGCCAGCGCGGCCCAGATCGCCGTCACCAGGCCAAGCAGCCAGACGTCGTCGGTCATCGTCGCCTCCTCAATGTCCACCGCCGCCCATGCCCGCGACCGGCAGGGCGCGCAGGAGCGTGAAAGCCAGCGCCGTCATCCCGTACATCGCGACCACCAGGGCCGCGACCGAAAGCGGGCCGGTCCATGCCGCCTGCCTGATCGCCATCGCACCGGGCGCGCCCGCGAGCACGGGACCGCCGGTACCGCGCTCCGGCAGGCCTTGCGGCGCGAGGAAGGCGGCAAGCAGGGCGATCGCATAGGCCAGCAGGGCCAGCCCCATCACGCTGGCGCCGGCCCCCATCGCGGCCGACAGCCAGATCCAGCTCGTCGGCGCCGCGCCGTCATACGCGACCTCGACGACGCGCCGCGGCATGCCGAGCAGCCCTGCCGTCATGCCGGCGAGCCCGAACACCACGATCCCGGCGGTCGCCACGTAGGGCAGGGTCCGCAGCAGGCCCGCCGCGACCGGCACGCGACCGGTGAGCGCCGGGATCATGCGGCCGAGCGCCGCGAGCAACGTCAGCGACACGGTGCCGACGGTCAGGAAATGGAAATAGCCGGGTACGAAGAACGTGTCGCTCAAGAGCTGCGCGAGCTGCTCCTGGATCAGGACGAAGGCCAGGACGCCGCCGAGCGCCAGGTTGACGACGGCCATGCCGATGGCCGCCATCGCCGGCTCGCGCCAGGGCAGCATCCGCATCCAGCCGAACAGGCCCCGCGCGCCGTTGGCCCGCGCATGGGCCTCGAGCGAGGCGACGATCACCAGGAACACCGCGACCGTCGGCACGCCGATGAACAGCGACAGGAGCGAGCCGAGCGCGCGCACGAGCGGCGCCAGGCCGGGCTCGAGGAACATGTGATAGAGCGAGGTCGGCGGCACGAAGACCAGATAGGCCGTGAACACGATCTTGGAGAAGCGCTGGCCGAAGATCGATCCGATCCCGGTCATGTCGCGCACCAGGACGTACCAGGCCAGCACCGTGCCCATCAGCGGCAGGTAGTGGAGATTGTGGAACAGCAGGTGCCATCCGGTCGCGTGATCGACGGGAATCTCGCCCCACCCGAACGCCCACCTGGCGGCCGGCAGGAAGGCGTTCACCGTCGCGACCGCGCTGACCATGACCAGGCCGGCCCAGGCGACCGTGCCGAAGCCGATCGCCGACCACGCCGGCAACGGCGACTCGGTCTTTCCGGCGAGGGCCGTGGCGATGGCGGCGGCTGACAGAAGGAAGAGGCCCGCGCCCAGGGCCAGATAGCCGAGATAGAAGATGCCCGCCGCCGTCGGCGTTTCCGCCGCCAGCTCCGGCGAGGCGTCATAGAGGAGCGGCGTGCCCCACCAGGCGCCGACCTGGTTGCCGGCGAAGCCGAGCAGCATGAGCGCGAACCCCGCCCATGCCGCCGGTGCCAGGGCCAGGCGCGGTGCTGCGCGCGTATGGACCGCGGCGAAGACCAGCAGCAGCGCCATCTGCGCGAAATAGAGCCAGTAGAAGAAGACGGTGACGCCGTGCAGCGTCATCATCCGATAGCCTGTCTCGGGGTCGAGCGCGACGAAGCCGGCACGGACCAGCCCCGTGACCGTCCCGAAGGCGACGCCGATCGCGAGCGTCGCCAGCGCCGCCACGATCATCGCGGCCAGCAGAAGGCGATCGCCCCGGGGAAGGGCGCGAACGCCTTGCGTAAACGATTTGCCTTCCATGTCGACCTCAGCTCACGACGATTCTGGCGCTCATCAGGTGATGGCCGATGCCGCAATACATCGTGCAATAGACCAGGTACTCGCCCGGCCGCGTGAAGGTCAGGTCCTGCTCCACCAGGGCGCCTTGCCGCAGGCGGACGATCCGGCTGCCGGCGCCGAGCTGGATCGATGCGCCATGAGCGGCGTCGAGCGCCATCATGCGGAAGCGATAGGGCGCGCCGGCGCTGAGCCGCAGCAGCGCCGGTTCGTAGGAATAACGCTGGGCCACGAGATAGACCTCCGCAGGCCCGGAAGACGGCGCCGTCGGCGCCGTCGCGGCAGCGCCGTGCCCGGCATGCGCGCCGTGCTCGGCCGTGCCCGATGTTGGGGTGGGCGCAGCATGCGCGCTCGCGGCATCGACCCGGACGCTGCCGTCCGCCTGCCGGTGGCGGGCGATGAACTCGTCCGCCAGCCGGCGGAACTCGTCGACGCCCGGGCCACGCGCGGCGCCATGCCCGCCGTGGCCGCCGGCCTCGGGCGTCTCGTGCCCGTCATGGTCCGACCCTCCCGCCAAGCTGAGCGGGGCTGCGCCGAAGGCGGCCCAAAGCCCGTAGAGGCTTACGCCGCCCAGGCTGGCGGCGGCGATGAAGCCGCGGCGGGTGGTCAGCGGACGTTGCTGTCGGCCGTTGCTCGACGCGTTCCTGCCGGTCTCGGTCATGGATGCCACCCCCTGCCGCTGAAAAGTCTATGCAGCCACCCGAACAGCGTGCCGGCCAGCAATCCCCAGACCACGAGCACGACGAACGGGAAGTAGAAGGACGAGAGCCGGGCGGGCGCGCCGGTGGCGAGCCGCGAGAAGTCCAGCCCGTGGAACAGCGCGTTCAGGAACTCGATGCCGCGTTCGGGCCAACGCACGTAGAGAATGGCGCAGACCGGGTACGAGACGGCGACTGTCAGCGCGAGGGCGGCGCCGATCCGCCAGGGCTCGCTCGTCATGGCGCCCTTCCGCGCGGACCCAGGCGCGCGCTGTCCCGCGCGCCAACCATTTGAGTCGGCGGCCGGATCATCGGCCGCCCGAGCCGCAGCACGAAGAAGTTGTAGATCGGCACGAAGACCAGGGCGACGAACCAGCCATAGGCGAAAGCCTCCACCAGGCCGAGGAAGAAGCTCGGCCAGGTCATGACCTTCAATCCGGGCAAGGCGCGCAGAATGGCGTGATTCAATGCCGCTTCGGGCATGATCACGTAGTAGAGCACGCACAACACGAAGGAAATGGCGAGGAAGGAGCCCAGCGCCATCCCGAACGGCACCAGCGGGATCAAGGGCGCGCGGTCGACGGCGATCGGAACGCCGGCACGCCGCCCGGCAGACCCCGCCTCGGTGAAGCTAGACATGATGATGTTCCTTCACGCTCGGCGCGGCCGGCGCCTTGCCAAAGTCCGCCGGCGCCGCCTCGAACCGGTCGCGGCATTGGGCCGAGCAGAAATAGAAGACGTTGCCATCGTGCACCGCGGATCTCGCCCCGGCGGTCGGGATGGTCATGCCGCAGACGGGATCGACCGCCGACTCGGGAGGAACCCAGCGCAGGTCGCCGTCGCCGGAAGCGGGTTCGTTCTTGCCCGAGCGAGAATGGCCGTGGCCGTGTCCCATGGCATGGGAGCCGCAGCCGAAGCGCATCATCAGGAAGATCGCCAAGCCCCAGACGAGGAGATAGAGCACCGTTTCCATCATCGCCTCCCGCGGAGCGGGGCGGCACCGGTGCCGGTCGTGCGCGACGCGGCGCCGTCCTGCAATGCCGCCATCATGTCCACGTGGCATTTGCAGGCCTGAGCCAGGGCGTCGCGGATCGACCCGACGGTCGCTTCCATGGCCGACGCCACGGGCCACGATGGATGCGGCCCCGGCCCGCCTGCCGGTCCGGCCTGCGAAAGGTTGAACAGATTGGCCAGGGACTGCTGGTACAGCGCGCTCTGCACCAGGAACGAGTGGGACGCGATGTCGCGAAGTCCTTCCAGGTAGCGCTGGCCGAGCGCGGCCCAAAGCTCGGCGGCGCGACGCTGCTCGTCCAGCAAGTGCGCCGGAACGAGCGGAGGCCCGGCGATGACGCGGCCCGCGGTGTGCGCGGTCCGATCGGCCTTGCGCGACGATGTCCTGGCCGTCATCGGTTGGGGCCTCCCCTCGCCGCCATTCCCATGTGCGGACGCAGAAGCTCTTCCGCGGTCTTCTTCTGCTCGTCGGACAGGGCGGCATAGAGCGGAGCGAGCGCCGCCTTGATCGCCCGGACGCTTTCGAGGTGGGCGGCGAGCCGGCGCTCGTGCCGATCCAGCCGCTCGGGGATCGTCAGCGTTGGCGGACTACCGCCCGTAGCGGCGGGTGTCGTCGCGGCGCGTGCGTCGGCGATCCGCTTGGCGCTGGCGCGCAGCGCGTCGGCCAGCGCGTTCCAGGCGGGCGCCTGCGCGTCGGCGATCTTCAGTTCGGCGCGCAGGAATGCGATCTTGCCCTCGATCCGGTCGAACATGTGCATGGCGCCCATGCCGCGGCCATGCATCATCATGCCGCCCTGGTCCATCATGCCGCCCTGGCCCATCATGCCGCC
>JAKLKW010000171.1 GCA_023150455.1 Alphaproteobacteria bacterium
GACCCAGGTGCAGGCCCCCGACATCGCCGACGTCCCGCCGACGTAGCGCGACTTCTCGATGACGATGACACTGAGCCCGCCGACCGCGGCCGCGAGCGCACCGGCAAGGCCGGACGCCCCCGACCCGATGACCAGGACATCGGCATCAGCTGTCAGAGGGCCGATGTCAGATGCCAGACGCGCACTATTCGTCATCTGTCCTCTGACATCCGACCTCTGACATCTGGATCAGAATTTCGGCGCGGTCGTCTTGAAGCTCGGGCGATCCCTGATGCGCGCCCACCACGCGGCGAGCTTGGGATGCTTCTTCAGCGCCTGCTCGCCTTCGGGGGTCTGCGCGTAGTAGGCGATGACCGGCGCGAGGTGCGTGTCGGCAAGAGAGACCGAAGGACCGACCAGGAAACTGTTGCTGCCGATCAATTTCTCGATCTCGCCGAGCGCCTTGTCGGCGGCTGCCGCCTTTTCCGCGACCTTCAACTCGTCGGCTGTCTGGCCCATCATCGGCCCGATCACGCGGGGAATGAACACGCCGTGGATCGCCGGCTGATAGAGATAGGAGTCGATCAACCCCATGATCTGGTTCATGCGCGCCTTGCGCATGTGGTCGATCGGGGTCAGCTTCAGCCCGGGCAGGGCGTCGTCGATGTAGTGATTGATGGCACCCGTCTCGTACAGCGTGAAGCCGTCATGCTCGAGCGCGGGCACCTTGCCGAACGGATGCCGGCGCAGATGCTCGGGCTTCTCGCCTTCGCCCTTCATCACGTCGACCTCGACGAGCTTGTAGGACAGCGCTTTCTCCGCCAGCGCCATGCGCACGGTGCGGGTGTAAGTGCTGTAGGCCGGTCCATAGACGATCGGATCCCCCATCATGTCCCCCGTTATCGCCCCGTTATCGATTGATCAACCTTGCGCCGCAACGCCGGCGCCGGCGGCTTCGCCCGCCACCAGGTCGAAGACCGGCAGGAATGCTTCGGGCTCCTGCGCGCCGGACAGCGCGTATTTCCCGTCGACGATGAAGCAGGGCACGCCGCCGATTCCCAGGCGGCGGGCGAATGCGTCCTCGGCCAGCACCGCCTCGGTCTCCTCCGGCCCGTCGAGGAAGGCGCGCGCCTCGGACGCATCGAGCCCCGACTCGCCGGCGATCGCCGCCAGCACCGGCTTCTCCCCGACCAGGCGGCCGTCGAGGAAATAGGCGTGGAACAGCGCCTCCACCACCGCGTCCTGCCGGCCCCGCGCCTCGGCGAAGCGGATCAGGCGATGCGCCGCGACCGTGTTGGGCGTGCGCTTGATGCGATCGAAGGCGAAAGCGATGCCTTCGCGCGCGCCGGCGGCGCCGACCGTGTCGTAGATGCGCTGGGCCGACTCCGCGCCGCCGAATTTGGCGGCGAGATAGGCTTGGCGGTCCATGCCCTCCTCGGGCATGCCCGGGTTGAGCTGGAAGGCGCGCCAGCGCAGCTGAAGGTCGGGCTGCGGCCGGAGCGCCAGGGCCTTGTCCAGCCGGCGCTTGCCGATGAAGCACCAGGGACAGATCACGTCGCTGAAGATGTCGATGCGCATGGCACAAGAATGCGCCCACGACCCATATCGCGCAAGCGCACGCGCTCTCTATAATGCCGCGGGACCACATGGCGGAGGAACCGACATGGCCGATCGGCTGACCGGCGGATGCCTGTGCGGCGCCGTGCGTTACGAGGCGCGTGCGCCGCTGCGCGGCGTCGCGTTCTGCCATTGCGGACAGTGCCGCAAATGGCATGGCCATGTCGGCGCCTACACCAACGTTCCGCTCGATCGCTTCGAACTCGTACGCGAGGAAGACCTGGCGTGGTTCGCCTCTTCCGACTTCGCCCAGCGCGGATTCTGCCGCAAGTGCGGCTCGAGCCTGTTCTGGCGGCGCAACCAGGGCGACACGATCTCGATCGCGGCCGGCACCCTCGACGGCCCGACGGGTCTGCGCCCGACCAGGCACATCTACGTGCCCGACAAGGGCGACTACTACGAGATCACGGACGGCCTGCCGCAGGAAGGCCGCACGGTCTAGCGCAACCAGCCGCTCATGCCCGGCGTCGTTGCGACGCGGTGCGTGTCCCCTCTTCCGGCCGGAACTCGTGGATGTGCACGTGCTTGGCGCCGCAGCGGCGCAGGATGTCCTGCGCGGGGAATTCCTGCTCGGGCTTGTGCAGCTTGACCCAGAGCAGGATCCCACCGCGCGCCGCCTGCTCGTGCAGGAACTGGTCGTGGCTGGCGCCCGCCATGCGGCCCAGCGCGTGCACCAGCATCGTGGCACCGCCGCCCGCCGCGGCGGCGCCGACAACCGCGGCCAGCGCTCCGCCGCCGGTGACGATCATGGCGCCCGAGGCCAGGAAGGCCGCGATGACGCCCGCCATGCCGGAGAGCAGGGTGCGGCCCTGGCGCACGTCGGCGTCCGACACGATCGCGCCGCGCGGCGCCGCCGGGTCGTCGGCCGCGCGCTCGCTGTCGCGGCCCTCGCGCGGCAGCTCGGCCGAGAACAAGTGTTCCTGGCCGAGCATGCTGAGATCGGCGCGGTCCCATCCCGACGTCGTAAGGGCGTTGACTGCTTCCTCCAGCTGCTCGGGCGAGTCGAAGGCGCCGACCGCTTCACGCAACGTTTCCATGCCGGTACCCGGCCTTAAATTGAACCATCGTCCGGGTTGAAAACGCACGAGAGCAAGCGGAGTTCCGGGCCCGTCTCGGCCGGCGGAGGCGGGATCAGGTCATCCCGAGCGCCCGGCGGAAGCGGGTGCGCAGCTCGGTGCCGTCCTTGGGCGGAAGCACCAGGGGCAGGTCCTCGGCACGCACCTTGACCGTGAGGAACACCGGGCCGGGCTGGTCGAACAGCGCCGGCATGGCCGCGGCACGGGCAACGTCGTCGGAGACCACCGACGACCGTGCAATGCCGGCGGCGCGCGCCAGCGCGCTGAGCTCCGCCGGTCCCGAGGTGTGCGTCGCCTGGCCGCCGGTCTCGCCGTAGCGCTCGTTGTCGAGCACGACGATGGCGAGATTGGCGGGCGCTTTGACCGCGACCGTCGCAAGCGATCCGATGCCCATCAGCATCTCGCCGTCGCCGGTGATGACCAGCACCCGTCGCGACGGCTGCGCCAGCGCAAGCCCGAGCCCGATCGACACGGCGCCGCCCATGGCGCCCCAGAGCGGGAAGGTGAGGTCGCGATCCCCCGCCGCGGTGCAGTCCCAGGCCGGCGCGCCGAGCCCGGCGACGACCAGCAGCTCGGGCCGTCCATCCAGGAGCCGCTTCACGACGGCACGGCGGCGCAAGGGATAGGCGGCGGCGCGTTGCAGGTGCTGCGTCATTTCACGAAACTCTTTGCGCCGATCAGCTTCTGCGCCAGCAGCACGGCCGTGGCCTGCGGTCCCTCGAACGCCATGCGCGCGGCCGCCTCGAGCGTCGGCTCGACCTCCGCGGGGCTGTCGGCGCGGAAGCACAGCACGTTGCACAGCTCCAACACCGCCTCGGTGTTGCGCCCCATCGGCACCTGCCACGGGTTGAACTCGCCCCATTCGCCGCGCATGGTGACGACCATCAGCAGCGGCAGGCGGCAGACGCGCGGCAGGCTCAGCATGTTGACGCAGTTGCCGACGCCGCTCGACTGCATCAAGAGCGCGCCGCGCTGCCCGCCGAGCGCGGCGCCGGCCAGGAGCGCCACGCCTTCCTCCTCGGTCGTCAGCGGCACGACGGCAATGGCATTGTCGGCCTGGCACAGCTCGATCAGGCGCTTGTGGCCGGCGTCGGGCACGTGCGCGACCTGACGCACGTCCCAGGACTTGAACTGGCGGTGGATGGCGGCCGGCCAATCGATCTTGGAGGCGCCGGCCGGCGAAGCGGTAGCGTTCATGACGTGGATCACCGGAGAAATGCGTCGGTGATCCCTAGCATAGGCCGGCGCGAATAGACCAGCCTAGAACAGGCTCTCCCGGGCGCGGCTGACCAGCGTTTCCGGCGTGTCGGCGGTGGAGACCGCGGCGCACGCGCCGTCGACCCAGATGCGGATCGGCTGCATCACTTCCTCGGTCAGGTTGAAATCCGAGGCGGAGAGGATGGCGACGATGCGCTGCGTCACCTGGCGGCATTCCTCGATCGTGGTATCGGGCAGCACGACGCAGATCTCGTCGTCGCCCAGGCGCGCGACCAGGTCTTCCGTGCGGACGAGGCTCGCGATCCAGCTCGCCGCCTGCGCCATCAGGAGCTCGCCGGCATCGCTGAAGTACTTGCGCTCGATGTCGCCGAGATTGCGCAGCGAGAACAGGGCGACCGAAAGGTGGCGGCCCTCGCGCTGCGCCTGCTCGACCGCGGCGTCGAGATGCAGCCTGAGGAAGTCCGCCGGGTAGAGCTCGATCTCGCTGCCGGGGCGGATCGCGTCGTGGATGGCGCGATAGGCGCCCCGGATGTTCCAGCGCTGACGCTGGCGGCGCACCAGGACGCGGATGCCGGCGGCGAGCGCCGACTTCTCGAAGGGCAGGCCGAGGGCGATGCTGGCACCATAGCGATAGGGATCGCCGTCGTCGGCGAACACGCCGTCGCCGTGCAGCATCATGACCGGCAGGTTGAACAGGCTCGGGTTGTTGCGCAGGTGGCTGGCGAGATACAGGACCGGCTCTGCGGTCTGCGGCCGGTCGGCCGACAGCACCATGGCGTCGAAGCGCTCGTCCGCCACGACGGCGCCGGCGCGGTACGGGTCGCTCTCGACCGAAACATCGAACCCGCCATAGAGCGCGTCGCGCACCTGGCGCTCGGGCGCGCTGCCCGGGCGGGCGACCAGCATCACGCGGCAAGGCGAATCGGTATCGCCGCCAGTGGCCGCAGCCGCCACAGGAAGCCCAAGGGAGCGGGCGGTCTGCACGCGACGGTCGAGCTCCGCCTGCATGGTGGCGAGGCGGCAGAGCGGGCGCAGGCGGGCCAGCAGCACGGCATCGCTGAACCGGCCCTCGATCACGTCGTCGGCGCCGGCCAGCACGCTGCGGCAGCGGGCCGACTCGCTGGGCTGCGGCGCGATGACGACCACGCCGGTGGCCCGGCCGCGCGCCCCGGCCTTCAACGCTTCGGTCGCCTGCGCGACGTCGGATTCCAGAAGGGAGGAAGCGAACATCACGACGTCGGGATGCAGCTCGTCGGCCAGCGCCACGGCCGTCAGGCTGCTGGCGGCGGCGGAGACGCGGTAGCCATGATCGGCGAGCATGACCGCGAGCCGGCCCCGTTCGGCGTCGCGGGCGGCGG
Source organism: Alphaproteobacteria bacterium (assembly GCA_023150455.1). Taxonomy (GTDB): domain Bacteria; phylum Pseudomonadota; class Alphaproteobacteria; order JAEULC01; family JAEULC01; genus JAEULC01. Next base: position 5,249 of record JAKLKW010000171.1, read on the forward strand.
CCAGCAGGATATGCGCGGCGTGCGGCATCTCGGCTTTTCCCAAAATCCCTTCTATGGTGAGTTATGAGCCGCATTCGTTAAGGATTCGTGAGCCCGGGTCGTGCCCCAGCAATGCCGATTTTCCGTCGATCTGTCAGGAACTTGCGCCTTCGTTACCGGCGCGGGGTCGGGGCTTGGCCGGCATATCGCGCTAACCCTTGCGCGCGCCGGGGCCAAGGTCGCGCTCGGCGGGCGTCGCCTCGAGCGCCTCGCCGCGGTCGAGGCCGAGATCGAGGCCTTCGACGGCCGCGCCCTGCCGGTCGCGGTCGACGTCGCCGATGCGGCGAGCGTGCGCGCGGCGGTCGAGGCGGCGGAGGAAGAACTCGGCGCCATCACCGTCCTCGTCAACAACGCGGGCACCGTGGTCGACAAGCCGGCGCTGGAGCAGGACGAGGCCGACTGGGACGTGGTGCTCGACACCAACCTGAAGGGCGCGTTCCTGATGGCCGGCGAGGTGGCGCGGCACATGCGGCGTCTCGGCCATGGCGGCAGCATCGTCAACATCGCCTCGATCCTGGGCCTGCGCGCGGCGGCGCGCGTCGCCGGATACGCCGCATCGAAGGCCGGGCTGATCCAGCTGACGCGCGCGCTCGCGGTGGAATGGGCGCGCCACGACATCCGCGTCAACGCCATCGCGCCCGGCTATATCGAGACCGATATCAACCGCGACTTCTTCGCGACGCAGGCCGGCCAGGCGATGGTGAAGAAGATCCCGCAGCGCCGCCTCGGCCGCCTCGAGGACCTCGACGGCGCGCTGCTGCTGCTGTGCTCGCCGGCGTCGTCCTACATGACCGGCACGGTCATCACGATCGACGGCGGGCAGACGGTCACCTTGTGAGGATGGCAATGCCGATGGACCTTTCCCTCTCTCCCGAAATCGAGCAACTGCGCCGGCGCATCCGCGACTTCGTCGAACGCCACTGCATCCCGGCAGAATCGGACCCGAAGAACTGGGACGAGCACGAGAACATCGCCGAGGGACCGCTCGCCGCCTTGCGTGCGAAGGCGCGGGCCGAAGGCCTGTGGGCGCTGCAGACCTCGAAGGAGCAGGGGGGGCTGGGCGTTGGGCGCGTCGCCATGGCGGCCTGCTACGAGGAAATGGCCCGCTCGATCTTCGGGCCGGTCGCGTTCAATTCGGCGCCGCCTGACGACGGCAACATGATGCTGCTCGACGCCGTGGCGACGTCGGCGCAGAAGGAGCGCTGGCTCAAGCCCATCGTCGAGGGCAAGGTGCGCTCGGCCTTCGTCATGACGGAACCCGCGCCAGGCTCGGGCTCGGACCCGTCGGCGATGCTGACCAAGGCCGAGAGGCGCGGCGACACCTGGGTGGTGCGCGGGCGCAAATGGTTCATCACCGGCGCCGACGGGGCGCGGCATCTCATCCTGATCGCCCGCACCTCGGACGACAAGCGCCGGGGCCTGACGGCGTTCCTCCATCACCGCGACCAGCCGGGCTGGCGCGTGCTGCGCCGCATCCCGATCATGGGCCCGGAGGAGCATGGCGGGCATTGCGAGCTCGAGTACGACGGGCTCGAGATCAAGGACGAGAACCGGCTGATGGAGGTGGGCGACGGGCTGCGCGTGACGCAGATCCGGCTGGGCCCCGCACGCCTGACCCATTGCATGCGCTGGCTCGGCATGGCCAAGCGCGCGCTCGAGATCGCGAGTCCCTATGTGCGCGAGCGCATGAGCTTCGGCCATACGCTGGCCGAGCACGAGGGCGTGCAATGGATGCTGGGCGAGGCGGTGATGGCGATCGAGATCGGCCGGCTGCTCACCATGAAGGCCGCCTGCAAGCTCGACCGCGGCGAGGTGCCGCGCACCGAGCTGTCGATGGCCAAGGTCCAGGTCGCCGACACGCTGCACAAGGCGATCGACACCGCCATCCAGCTCATGGGCGCGCGCGGCTACTCGAAGGACACGATCCTCGAATGGATGTACCGCTACGCCCGCCAGGCGCGCCTGGTCGACGGCGCGTCGGAGGTGCACAAGATGGTGCTGGCGCAGCAGTACCTGAAGCGCGGCGGGGAGGTGTGGGGCTGGGGGTGAGGCCGACTGGCGCTCAGAGCACCCGGCTGCGGATCACCGTCACGATGATCTCCGCCGCGATCACCACGGCGAAGATGGTGAGCAGCGTCAGCGCCACCTGGTCCCAGTAGAGCAGGTTGAGGGCGTCGTCGAGCGCCGTGCCGATGCCGCCGGCGCCGACCAGGCCGAGCACCGCGGACTCGCGGATGTTGATGTCCCAGCGGAACAGCGCGATCGACCAGAACGAGGGCTGCACCTGCGGCCAGTAGCCCTTGAGGACGATGCTGCTCCAGGGCGCGCCGGTGGCGGTCAGCGCCTCGATCGGCCCCTTGTGCGCTTCCTCGAGCGCTTCCGCGAGCAGCTTGCCGACGAAGCCGACCGATCGGAAGGCGATGGCGAGCGTGCCCGCGAGCGCGCCGGGGCCGAACACCGCCACGAACAGGAGCGCCCACACCAGCGAGTTGACCGAGCGCGAAGACACCAGGATGAACTTGGCGAGCAGGCGCAGCGCCGGCCAGGGCGTGATGTTGACCGCGGCCATCAGCCCCACGGGCGTGGCCAGCGCCAGCGCCAGGATGGTGCCGAGCGTGGCGATATGGATCGTCTCGATGAGCGCGGCGTGGACGGTCTTGGGGTAGTAGGCCCAGTCGATCGGCCACATGCGCGCGAACAGGTCGACCACCTGGGCCGGCGCGTCCTCGAGGAACTCGGGGATGATGTCGATGCTGCGCAGGCTCTGCACCAGGGCCGCGACCGCCAGCAGGTAGAAGGCGTAGCGCATCAGCCGCTGGCGCGGCGTGAAGCGCTGCCATTCGCGGCGGATCGCCGTTCCCGGCGAGTGGATCGCGTCGGCGGTCATTGGAAGGTCCGTCGGATCCAGCCCGACAGCACCTCGCCGATCATGATCAGCGTGATGATGGCGATCAGAATGGTCAGCACGAAGTCGTAGTCGAAGCGCTGGAAGGCGGTGAACAGCGTGGCGCCGATGCCGCCGCCGCCGACGATGCCGACCATGGTCGAGTTGCGCAGGTTGGAATCGAGCTGGTAGGTCGAGAAGCCGATGAAGCGCGCCAGCACCTGCGGCTGCACCGCCATGATCAGCACGTTGGCGAAGCCGGCGCCGGTGGCGCGCACGGCCTCGACCTGCTTCAGCGAGATCTCCTCGATCGCCTCGGCGAACAGCTTGGCGATGAAGCCGATCGAGGCGACGATCAGCGCCATGATGCCGGCCAGTGCGCCGAAGCCGACGGCCTTCACGAACAGGATCGCCACGATCACGGGATGGAAGCTGCGGCAGAGCGCGATCAGCCCGCGCGCGGGCCAGGTGACCCAATTCGGCATCAGGTTGCGCGCCGCCAAAAGTCCGATCGGCATGGCGGTGGCGACGCCGATGACCGTCGCGATGATCGCGATCTCCAGGCTTTCCGACAGGCCGCGCCACAACAGGTCCCATTTGCCGAGATAGGGCGGCAGCATGCGGGCGATGAAGCGTGCGCCGTTGTCGAGCCCCTCGACGAAGCGCGTCCAGGTCAGCTGGAACAGCGAGGCGGCATAGACGGTGTAGGCGGCGAGCGCGATCCAGCCGATCCGCGCCGGCCAGTTGGCCGGGAACGGGTCGCGCCGCCTTGGGGCCGGCGCGGCGCCGGCGGGTGCCGTGTCGCTCACAGCCAGGCCTCGCCGCCGTAGATCTGCTTCAGATGCTCCTCGCGAAGGTCGCCCGGCGCGCCGTCGAACACCACGTCGCCGCCGGTCATGCCGACGATGCGCTGGGCGAAGCGCTTCGCCAGCTCGACGTTGTGGATGTTGACGATGACGGGGATGTCGCGCTTGCCCGCGAGCTCGACCATCAGCTCCATGATCTCGACCGAGGTCTTGGGATCGAGCGACGAGGTCGGCTCGTCGGCGAGCAGCAGGTCGGGCTGCTGCATCAGCGCGCGGGCGATGCCGATGCGCTGGCGCTGGCCGCCGGACAGCGCGTCCGCGCGCTGCGTCGCGCGGTCGGCCAGCCCCACGGCCTCGAGCAGGTCGAAGGCGCCGTCGACGTCCTCGCGCGGGAAGCGCCGCAGCCAGGCGCGCCAGGGCGCGACGTAGCCGAGGCGGCCGCACAGGACGTTCTCGATCGCGCTCAGGCGCTCGACCAGGTTGTATTCCTGGAACACCATGCCGATGCGGCGCCGCGCCGCGCGCAACGCCGCGCCGCGCAGCCGCGCCAGGTCCTGCCCGAGGAACAGGATCTGCCCCGCGGTCGGCTCGACCAGCCGGTTGACGCAGCGGATCAAGGTGCTCTTGCCGGTGCCGGACGGGCCGATGATCGCCGTCAGCCCGCGCCCGGCGAAGGTCAGCGACACGTCGCGCAGCACCGGCGTGCCGCGCACGTACTCCTTGCGCAGGCCCCGAAGGGCGAGGGAGCGGTCGACGGGTTCGTCCGCGACCGCTCCCGCATCGATCGATGCTGCGGTCACTGCTTCTTCGGCGCCTGCTGCAGCTTCTGCTGCGCCTTCTTCTGCTGGGCGGCGTGCTCGGCGGCGCTTTCCTTCTCGTACTGCGCCTTGTTGTAGGGCGTGCCGCTGGCTTCCGCGACGGTGCGCACGACCTCCCAATCCTTCTTGTACGTGATCGGGTAGAAGCGGTCGTCGCCGTTGAACTCCTTCGTCATCTCCGGCGTGAAGCGGAAGTCGTAGAAGCACTTCGTCAGCTTCTGGGCCAGCGCCGGCTCGAGGTCGTGGGCGTAGGCGAAGGACGAGGTCGGGAAGGTCGGGCTCTGGTAGATCACCCTGATCTGCTCTTTCTTCAGCGTGCCGCGCGTGATCATGCGCTCCAGCACGTCGGAAGCGACCGGCGCCGCGTCGAAATCGCCGGAGACCACGCCGAGCGCGGACTTGTCGTGCCCGCCCGAATAGACGACCTGGTAGTCCTTCTCGGGGGTCAGGCCCAGGGCGGGGAACAGCGCGCGCGGCGCCAGGTTGCCCGAATTCGACGACGCCGAGGTGTGCGCGACCTTCTTGCCCTTGAGGTCGGTGATCTTCTGGTACGGGCTGTCCGCCTTCACGACCAGCGCCAGGTGATAGCCGCGGTACTGCTGCGCCGTGCCCTTCGCGGCGAAGGGGATGGCGCCGGCCATGTTGACGGCGAAGCCGGTCGGTCCGGTCGAGAAACCGGCAACGTGCAGGCGGCCCGAGCGCATCGCCTCGATCTCGGCCGAGTTCGACTGCACCGGGTAATAGACGATCTTCTTCCCGGTGCACTTGGCCAGGTAGGTGGTGAAGGGCTTGAAGATGTTCTCGTAGACGGCCGGATCCTCGACCGGCGAGTAGGCGAACACGATGGTCGACGGATTGCGCAGCTTCTTCTTGTCCTTCGGCACGTCGGCGACCAGGTCGCCGTTCTCGTCGCAGTAGATCGCGTCCAGCTCGCCGCGGTTCTTGCAGCTGTCCTGCGCTTCGGCGCTGCCGGCGCCGAGCATGAACGCGAAACCGGCCAGGCCCAAAAGGCCGCTCTTCCACAGCATCGTTTCCTCCGGGGTCCGTTGTTGCTGTTGCGTTACGAAATGATGACAGTCTTATTACGGCCTCGCGCCGGGGCGGGC
>JAKLKW010000172.1 GCA_023150455.1 Alphaproteobacteria bacterium
TCAAGCACATGGCCCACAACCTGATCCGAAAGGCCCCCGGCAAGCATTCCCTGCGCCTCCGGAGAAAGGCCGCCGCTTGGGACGACGATTTCCTTGCAAGCCTTATCGCCGCCTAAATTCCTTCACCCGATTCCCCTGGGTCCCGATCGCGCGGCGTCGACGGCGCTCGGTTGCGCGGCCCGCTCCGCAAGGACCTGTACCCGCCGGCACCGCCGGGCCGGTCATAGGTACTTCCCCGCTTTGACAATCCACAGTTCGCGGGCGTAGCATTTTCGGCGGTGCAACCCAGACGGAGGATGCGCGACAAGCATGACTCCGCCGACTCAGTGGTAACCAGCACCTGGATGAAGGCCCGACCGCGTGGTTGGGCGATGAGCCTGGAAGGCCATCCTTAGGGACCCCGCCCACGGTCTCCACCGCGCTGGCGGGGTCTCTGCGTGAAGCCAGCCCTGCCTCGTCTTGCGTGCGTCAGCGCGGCTTGCGCTTGTCCTCGGCGATGGCCTGCGCGGCGATCTGCAGGCCCCAATGGCGCTCGCCCGGGGCGATCATCAGGTCGAGGATGCGCAGCATGAACTCGGTGTCGCCGGCAAGCGCGAAGTTCGCCGCGGCATAGCCGAGGTGGCTGCGCTGCTTCGGATCGCCCACCTGCTCCGCCGCCTGGCGCGCGCGGGCGAGCAGCGCCTCGCTCTGGGCGGCGTCGCCCGCACGGCGGTGCTTGGCGGCGATATGGGCGAGCACGCCGGCGCGCTTGTGCGGCAGCGCCATGCGCTCGGCCGTGCGCGCGGCCGCTTCGAGGTTGCCGGCCTCGGCCTGGGCATAGGCGATGCCGCTCCAGCCGTCGTCGCGCGACTCGCTGCGGCCGATCTGCCCGACCGCAGCCTCCGCCGCGGCGACGTCGCCGATGAGGGCGTTGGCGCCGGCGATCCAGGCGCGGTTGCTGTCGTCGGCGCCGTATTGCGGATCGAGCGCGCGTGTCTCGGCGAGCGCGGCGGCGAGATGGGCGCGCGCCCGGCCGCCGTCGCCCGCCTTGCCCAGGGCTTCGCCGAGCGCCGTCTGCAACGATACGCGCCGGTCGGCGTGGGTCAGGAGGTCGAGCGCGTGCGCCGCCCCGTCGAAGTCGCCGAGCCGCGCCAGAACGGTGCCGAGGCTGTTGCACACCCATCCGTCGTCGCCGGCGCAGAGCGGCCGGGCGATCGACATTCCGTCCCGCGCAATGCGCAGCGCGCGCTGCCGGTCGTCCTCGGCGAGATCCTTCGGGTCGCGCCAGGCGTAGAGGGCGGCGGCGTTGTAGCGCGCCTGGGCGCGGATCTGTTCGTCGTCCGACTCGTCGGCGTGCGCGAGCGCGCGCTCCACATCGCCGGCCGCCAAAAGGATCTCGGCGATCGCGCTGTAGCGATAGCTCTCGTCGGTGTCGTCGTCGGCGCGCAGGCGCGGCAGCACGCCGAGCGCCCGACGATAGACCTCGCGCGCGCCGTCGCGGTCGCCGCAGCGGCCCTGGTACCCGGCGATGTTGCCGAGCTTGGCGAGGTGCCACCACGCATGCTCGTAGCTGTCGGACAGCGCCAGCGCGACGGCCTGGTCGAAGTAGTGCCGCGCGCCGGCCTGGTCGCCCGCCCAGCACAGGGCCGCCGCCATCGGCGCCATGCGGTCGGCACGTTCGCCGCGCTTGTTGGGGGCGGCGGGCGGCAGCGCGTCGAGCGTGCGCCGCGCCAGCGCCGCGAGCCGCCGGAGCGCGTCGTCGTGGTCGATCGGCGGCAGCGCCTGCTTCGCCGCCGGCTTCGCCGGCGGCGCCATCGCCTGCTGCCGCGCCGGCGGCGCCGCATCGCGCGGCCGGGACGCGTCCTGCAGAAGCGTGCTCGCCACATAGCCCGGCGCCTGGCCCTTGCGCTCGACCTGGTACCAGTTCTGGCCCTTGACCTTGCCGAGCACGTGCGCGCTCTCGCCTTCCTTCAGCGTCGCCAGCACGCCGGCCTTGAGGTCGGGCGCGTCGCGCAGCCGCGCCGACGAGACCGCGACATAAGGCTTGTCGATCGGCTCGATCACGATCTCCGGCTTCGCCGGCACTGCTGCCGGCGCCGGCGCCGCGGCGAGCTGCGTGGCCTTGCGCGCCTCCGCCAGGCGGTTGCGCGCGAGCGCCGCGAAGGTGCCTTGCGGGAACTGCGCGAGGTAGGCCTCGAAGTCGGCGGCGCGCGTGCTGGCCTGGATCGACTGCCAGAACACCGTCTCGCGGTCGACCGCCTGGGCCGGCACCGCGCCCTGCCCGGCCGGCGCGCTGGCGTTGAAGACGAAGTCGCCGCGCAGCGAGGACGAGATCCACGGCGTCTGCTGGCCCTTGGTGCGCGCCTCGACCGCCGCGGTGACGCGCTTGAACACCTCCTCGGCCTTGAGCCCCGGCACGGTCAGCGCCTTGGCCAGTTCCTCGGTATAGGTGCCGTTCCGCCCCTCGCCGTCGGCCGCGACCGACCCCGGCGCGGTGGCGTAGGCGATCAGCGCGCCGCGCGCGGCATCGACGGCGGCGAGGCCCTGCGCCGCGCCGCGCAGGCGCCGCTCGAACGGGTTGTTGCGGCAGGCGTCGAGGATCAGGAACGAGACGCGGCTCTGCGCCTGCTCTATCGCCTCGGTCAGCGCGCTCACGTCGACCGCCTGGAAGCGCAGGTCGAATTCGGTGCCGAGCGCCGCGTCGACCGGGATCATGTAGTTGCGGCCGCGCGACTGGATGCCGTGGCCGGCATAGTAGATCAGCGCGGCCGTGTCGGGCGCTAGGCGGCCGGCGAACTCCACCACCGCTCCGCCCATCTCGGCGCGCGTTGCGTTCTCGCGCAGGATCACCTCGAAGCCGAGGCCCTCGAGCCGCCCGGCCATCAGCCGGGCGTCGTTGACCGGATTCTTGAGCGGGGCGTCCTTGTACGCCGCGTTGCCAATCACCAGCGCGACGCGCTTCTCGGCCGCGGCGCCGCCGGCCAGGATCGCGAGCCCGAACACGGCCAGCAAGGCCGCGCGGATCCAATCGATCGACCGCATCAAGTCCCCTCGGGCGTTGCTCGCCTCTTTGGCCAGGGTGCCAGAGCCGCGCGGGCCAGGCAATCGGCGCGCTATGCGGCCGGCACCGGGCGCGGCCGCCCCTTGTCGTCGATGGCGACGTAGGTGAACTGGCCTTCGGTCACGCGCATGCGCGTGCCGCCGCCGCGGCGCAGGATCCACGCCTCGATGTAGGTGGTCATCGAGGTGCGGCCGACCTTGAAGATGTCGACGTAGCAGCACAGCACGTCGCCGACCCGGACCGGGTGATGGAAGGTCATCGACTGCACGGCGACCGTGGCGACGCGGCCCTTGGCGCGCTCGAAGCAGGCGACGCCGCCGGCGATGTCCATCTGGCCCAGCACCCAGCCGCCGAAGATGTCGCCGTTCTGGTTGGTGTCGGCCGGCATGGCGAGCGTGCGGATCATGAGCTCGCCCCGTGGCTCCACGGGCGGCCCGCCCGGGGGCTCCCGGCGCGCGCTCTCGACGTCCTGGGTTTCGTCCATCGGTCCTGCCCCGCACTCGCCGCCGGATGATCCCCGGATCGCCGGTCCGGCCGCCGCGACCACGGATGATTAGCAGCAACGCGACCGCACATCGAGGCCCCCGTGTCGGCGCCCCGCGGCACGGCTCCGAGGACGTTCGCGCTTGCAAGACACGGCCGAGATGCCCAGTTTGCCGGCGGAACCGTCGCCAGGGCGCGGGCGGCCTGGAGGAAGCGAAGGATGACGAAGGCGAGCGAGCAGAGCCTCGCGGAGCGGGTGCGGCGCCTGGAGGACTACGAGGCGATCCGGCAGCTGAAGGCGTTCTACGCCAGGTGCGCGGACGACAAATATACCGAGGACCATCGCCGCAAGCCGCCCGACGAGTTCCGGCGCATCAGCATCCTGCAGGCCTCGGTCTTCACCGAGGACGGTGTCTGGGACGGCGGACCGCAGTTCGGCCAGCGGGTCGGGCGCCAGGCGATCGCCGAGCACCTGGCGAACGTGCCGTGGTCGTTCGCCATGCACTATTTCCTGAGCCCGTCGATCGAGCTTGCCGGGGACAAGGCGCACGCCGACTGGATGCTGTGGCAGACCTGCACCTTCGACGGGAACGACCTGGCGGTCTTCATGGCGGCAACGACGAGCGACGACTATGTCCGCACCGCCGAGGGCTGGAAGATGACGCGCATGCGGTTCCGGCTGCGCTTCATCACGCGCTTCGACCAGCCCTGGTCGGTCGACCGCAACGCACCGATCAGGATGTAGCGCCGCGGCGGCTCGCGGCCGCCGGCGGCCTTCGCGGGTGCGAAATATACCAGATTTTGTAGGGAGTTGCGCCTGTCCCTACCGCATCTCTTGTCATTCCCGGGGCGCGTCTATAAATCTTGGGCCATGAAGGACCTCTTCAACGCCGCCCGCAAGCGCTCGCCGCAGGACAACGGCGCCTACTCGGCCAAGGACATCGAGGTCCTGGAAGGGCTCGAGCCGGTCCGGCGCCGCCCGGGCATGTATATCGGCGGCACCGACGAGCGCGCCATGCACCACCTCGTCGCCGAGGTGCTCGACAACGCCATGGACGAGGCGGTCGCCGGCCATGCCAGCCGGATCGAGATCGAGCTGGCCGCCGACCAGACCGTGACGGTGCGCGACAACGGCCGCGGCATCCCGGTCGACCCGCATCCCAAATTCAAGAACCTCAGCGCCTTGCAGGTCATCATGACGATGCTGCATTCGGGCGGGAAGTTCTCGGGCAAGGTCTACGAGACGTCCGGCGGCCTGCACGGCGTCGGCGTGTCGGTGGTCAACGCGCTGTCCGACCGGCTCTCGGTCGAGGTCGCGCGCGACAAGAAGCTGTGGCGCCAGGACTACGCCAAAGGCAAGCCCACGACCCGCCTCCTGGACAAGGGCGCGGTGCAGAACCGCCGCGGCACCGCCGTCAGCTTCCACCCCGACCCCGAGATCTTCGGCAAGAACCCCCAGTTCAAGCCCGAGCGCCTCTACCGCATGGCGCGCTCCAAGGCCTATCTCTATCGCGGCGTCGAGATCCGCTGGGCCTGCGACAAGGTGCTGCTGCCGGAAGGCGGCGAGACCCCGGCCGAGGCCACGCTGCACTTCCCCGGCGGCCTCACCGACTTCCTCGCCGCGGCGCTCAAGGACCGCGCCACCCTGACGCCGCGCCCCTTCGCCGGCGCGGCCGCGCTGCCCGACGGCGTCGGCAAGGTTGAGTGGGCGATCCACTGGCCGGTCGACGAGGACGGGTTCGAGAACACCTACTGCAACACCGTGCCGACGACCGAGGGCGGCACGCACGAGCAGGGATTGCGCTCGGCGCTGGCGCGCTCGATGCGCGCCTATGGCGAGCTGATCGGCAACCGCCGCGCGGCGCAGATCACGACCGACGACGTGATCGGCGGCGCCGCGATCATGCTGTCGCTGTTCATCAAGGACCCGCAGTTCCAGGGCCAGACCAAGGAGAAGCTGGCGAGCCCGGAGGCCGCGCGCCTGGTCGAGGCCACGCTCAAGGACCATTTCGACCACTGGCTGAGCGAGGACAAGGAGGCGTCCGCCGACCTGCTCGAGCGCGCCATCAACCGCGCCGAGGACCGCCAGCGCCGGCGCAACGAGCGCGACTTCGCCCGCAAGACCGCGACCCGGAAGCTGCGCCTGCCCGGCAAGCTCGCCGACTGCACCGCGGGCTCTGCCGAAGGCACCGAGATCTTCCTGGTCGAGGGCGACTCGGCCGGCGGCTCGGCCAAGCAGGCGCGCGACCGCTCGACCCAGGCCGTGCTGCCGTTGCGCGGCAAGATCCTCAACGTCGCGTCGGCCAGCATCGACAAGATGCGCGCCAACCAGGAATTGACCGACCTGATCCAGGCGCTCGGCTGCGGCCTCGGCGGCGAGTACGCCGAGAACAAGCTGCGCTACGAGAAGGTCGTCATCATGACCGACGCCGACGTCGACGGCGCGCATATCGCGTCGCTGCTGATGACCTTCTTCTACCGCGAGATGCCGGGCTTGATCGAGAACGGCCATCTCTACCTGGCGATGCCGCCGCTCTACCGGCTGAGCCAGGGCGGCAAGGTCGTCTATGCGCGCGACGACACGCACAAGGACGAGCTCATGAAGGGCGAGTTCAACGGCCGCGGCAAGGTCGAGATCAGCCGCTTCAAGGGCCTGGGCGAGATGCCGGCGCAGCAGCTGCGCGAGACGACCATGAACCCGGAAAAGCGCACCATGCTGCGCGTCGTCATGCCCGACCGCCGCAAGGAAGAGGACCGCGCGCCGGCGCGCGAGACCGCCCAGCTGGTCGAGTCGCTCATGGGCCGCAAACCCGAGCTGCGCCTGGAGTTCATCCAGAAGAACGCCAAGTTCGCCCGCGACCTCGACGTCTAGGAACGGGCCGCCCGCGCCGCGGCCTCACGCGAACGTGCACCCCGCGCCCGCATCGCCGGCGGCAAGCCGTTCAAGGACGCCGGCGCCATCGTCGTCGCGCACAAGCGCGCCAGGGAGCGGCTGCAGCAGATCGGCGACCCCTTCACCGTGCTGCCGGACGAGGTGCTGGAGCGCCGGCGCAGCATCGTGCTGGGCGACACCACGCTCGAGCTCCACCATGTCGGGCGCGGCCGGCCGCCCGCATACGGCGAAACGTCGCAGCTTCCTTGACTATTGCGGAGGCAGGCGCAATCTCAAGCCCATGAAATCCATCAAGACCGCCTTCGGCCTCGCCGCCACGGCCGCGCTGCTGGCCGTCGCGGCGGCCACCCCTTCCGAGGCATTCACGCGCCACGAGCAGATGTGGTCGTCCTACGACCCGACGGAGATCAACGGCGCCCATGGCGGGCGCATGCTGCCGACCCTGGTGACCGGCAACCCCTTCGGCGGGCCGCAGGAAGCCTTCGCCGAGGCCGTCGTCGGCGCCATGCGCGGCAGCCGGGGCGGGCGCCCGACCGACCCGGCCGTGGCCGCCACCGCGCCCATGCGGGTGCTGATGATGTTCAACGCCGCGACGCTGACCGGCGACCGCCTGTGCGACCGCCGCCAGCCGCTGGCGGTCGGCGACGCCGGCCCGCGCGCCCCCACGGGCGGCGCGCGCGTCGAGCTGGTCGCGACCTATTGCCGGGGCGACCGCCCGATGACCCAGGTGACCGCGTCGCTCGACGGCGCCAGCGGCCCGGACGACCCGCGCTTCCAGGACTTCATCAAGCAGGTCACCCTGTCGCTGTTCCCGTCGCGCAACCCGGACATGCAGGGCGACGGCCAGTTCCCGGACTGATCCGTCCGGCGTTCGGACAGCTCGATCCCGCCGCCAGCACCAGCTTCATCGAGCGCATCGTCGATGCATCGCTGTGCGACAAGCTGATCGACGCGGACGCCACGCGGGCGGAGCGCCGCGCCCGGGTCGCCGGCCGCTTTACGCTCGAAGTACAGGCCGACGAGACGCCGCCCTACACCGGCATCGGCCGCTCGCCGACGCCTGCTGCCAAGCAACGTTGGCCGCCCCGGCCGCAGCGATCGAATGCGGCGCTACCCCTGCCACTTCGGCGGGTTCTTGGTGCAGAAGATGCCGCCCATGAACTTGACCGCGGGGTCGTTCGGATCGTCGTCCTTGGTGCCGGCCCAGATCTTCTCGGCGAACTTCTCGGCGTTGTCCTTGGGCTTGTAGCCGAGATAGGCGACCTTGGAGTTGTCCCACCAGGCGCGGTCGTTGTTGGACTGGCCGTAGACGACGGCGAAGCCCAGGCGCTGCGCCTCGAGGCAGCGGCAGATCAGCTGCAACAGGTCGGGGAAGCTCTGCCAGGTCGACAGGCCGCGCCGGTCGACCGGCTCCGGCCGCGCCGTGCCGATGCGCAAGCTGGCGTGCTCGATGCCGTACTTGCTCCAGTACATGCTGCCCAGCGCCTCGCCGAAGGCCTTGCTCACGCCGTAATACGTGTCGGGGCGCGGCTGCGCGTCGCTGTCGATCTTCCGCTCGCGCGGGTAGTAGCCGATCGCGTGGTTCGAGCTGGCGAAGATGACGCGCTTCGCCCTGGCGCGCCTGGCGCCCTCGAACACGTTGTAGGTGCCGAGGATGTTGGACTGCAGGATCTGGTCGAACTCGCCCTCGATCGAGATGGCGCCGAAATGCAGCACCGCGTCGCAGCCCTTCACCGCCTTGAACACCGCCGGCCGGTCGGCGACGTCGGCGACCACCACCTCCTCGCCCTTCATCGGCTTCTCGACCGGCTTGACGTCCATGCTGCGCAGCGGCCAGCGCTTGTGCAGGTGCGGGCGCAGATAGGTGCCGAGCATGCCGGCCGCGCCGGTCAGGAGGATGCGTTTGTACATGTCGATGATGTCCCGGACGTGTTGTTGCTGCGCACGGCTGAGCGAAGCCGGCCGCATGCTAGCCGCGCCCGGGACTGCGGACAACTTTGGGCCGAAAGCCCAGGCAGGCCGCGTAGCCTAGTCGGCGCTGCCGAGGACGAGCTCGCCCTCGATCACCAGGCGCTTCGCGGCGACCGTGCGCCGGTCCATCTGCATGGCGATGCTTTGCTGGCTGATCTTGTCGATGTTGCGGGTGTTCGGGTCGATCCGGCGATTGGTCGGCTTCAGCTCCTCGAACGCGCCCTTGTCGACCGCGAGCGTGATCATCTGTCCCCGGCGCAGCCGGGCGAGCGTCTCCTCGCACTTGTCCTTGCCCGGGCAGGAGATCGCGAAGCCGAAGGAATAGGGCTGGACCTTGACGAAGATGCGATAGGAGGGACCGAACCAGGAGGCGCGGCGGCGGCCGGTTTTCGATTCCAGCCTGGCTTCCTTGACCCGCTCGCGCACATCGGAGGTTTCGGTCCAGGCCCACTCGAGACGATCCATCGGCACGAAGACCGCGACCGCCACCAGGCCGACGATGCCGATGAAGAAGGCGACGGCGATCCACCCCGCGGCCGAGCTTTCCTTGGCGGCCGGCCTCTCCGCCCGCCACCGCTTCGATCGCTCGTCGCCGGCCGGCCGCGCCGGCTCCTGCAGCGGTGCCGATCGCCCCGGTCGGGCGCCGGCGCCGCTCGCGGCGCCCGTCGACGATCGCGTCGTCCCGAAGCCCGGCAGGGCGGAACCGGCCGGGCGTGCCTTGCCGATCATGGCGAAGATCCCGCTCGATTCGGGTTGCTTTCGTCGCCGACCCTAACCGCGGCCCTTTAAGGACCCGTGAAGCCCATGCACCCGCCCGACGACCGCGCGCGGCCCGGCGACTGCGTTCTTCATGCGGCGCCAAGCACATAGCGCGGTATCCCGCCGGCGCGCCGCTCGTCCAGGACCGCGACACCTCATGACAAATGCTTGAACAAACGCGATTTTTTGGGGCATTAGGGTTGACTTAACCAGCATGCCCCCTATATTCCCCTGCGAAACCTGAAGAAAGGACAATCCTTGCCGGAAGCTCTTGCGTGCCGGCACGTGAAACTTATCGATGACATTTGACGACCTTGGGCTCAGTCCCGAACTGCTGCGCGCCGTCAGCGACGCCGGCTACACCACCCCGACCCCCATCCAGGCGCAAGCCATCCCCGTCATCCTGACCGGCCGCGACGTTCTGGGCTGCGCCCAGACCGGCACCGGCAAGACCGCCGGGTTCACGCTGCCGATGATCGAGATCCTGGGCAAAGGCCGCGCCAAGGCGCGCATGCCGCGCTCGCTGATACTCGAGCCGACGCGCGAGCTCGCCGACCAGGTGTCGGAAAGCTTCGAGAAATACTCGAAGTTCCACAAGCTCTCGAAGGCGCTGCTGATCGGCGGCGTGTCGTTCAGCGACCAGGAGAAGGTGCTCGACCGCGGCGCCGACGTCTTGATCGCCACGCCCGGCCGGCTGCTCGACCATTTCGAGCGCGGCCGCATCCTTTTGACCGACGTGAAGATCCTGGTGATTGACGAAGCCGACCGCATGCTCGACATGGGCTTCATCCCCGACGTCGAGCGTATCGTCGGCCTGCTGCCGCGCATCCGGCAGACCCTGTTCTTCTCGGCCACCATGCCGCCGGAGATCCGGCGGCTGGCCGACGCGTTCCTGCAGAACCCGAAAGAGATCTCGGTATCGCCGCCGGCGTCGACCGCGACCACCGTCCTGCAGCACCTGAGCGTGGTGCACGGGGACGAGAAGCGCGAGGCGCTGCGCCGCCTGATCGCGCGCGAGCAGGTCAAGAACGCGCTGATCTTCTGCAACCGCAAGCGCGACGTCGACATCCTGGTCAAGAGCCTGAACCGCCACGGCTTCAACGTCGCCGGCCTGCACGGCGACATGGTGCAGTCGCACCGCATGGAGACGCTGGAGCGCTTCAAGCAGGGCGAGATCACCTTCCTCGTGTGCAGCGACGTCGCCGCGCGCGGCATCGACATCATCGACCTGTCGCACGTGTTCAACTTCGACGTGCCGATCCACGCCGAGGACTACGTCCACCGCATCGGCCGCACCGGCCGCGCCGGCCGCGAGGGCCGCTCCTTCACGATCGCGACGCCCGCCGACGGCCGCTTCGTCGCCGCGATCGAGAAGCTGATCGGCAAGCCGATCCCGCGTATCGAGGTCGAAGGCCTGGAGCAGCCGGGCCTGGAGGAAGGCGACGCAAGGCGCCCGCGGCGCGGCCGCGAGCACGGCCGGTCCCGCTCGGACGAGCGGCGTCCTGCGCGCCGCGAGCGGCCCGAGGCCGGCGCCGAGGCCCCCCCGCCGCGCCACCGCCGCGAGGAGCGCCGCGGC
>JAKLKW010000173.1 GCA_023150455.1 Alphaproteobacteria bacterium
GCCGCGAACCAGGAGGCGATCGCGAATTTCGACGAGGCCGAGAAGCTGCTGCGCGCCATGGGCGCGGAGCATCCCGACCGCGTCGAGCCGCTGACGCAGCTCGGCAACCTGCTGCGCGCGCGCGAGAGGTTCGCCGACGCCGTGGTCGCCTACGACCAGGCCATGGCGCGGGTCGGCAAGGTCGAGGAGCGCCACTGGTCGATGTTCTACACGCGCGGCATCGCGCTGGAACGCTCGAAGCAGTGGGCGCGCGCCGAGGCCGACTTCCTCAAGGCGCTCGAGCTGCAGCCGAACCAGCCCTACGTCCTCAACTACCTCGGCTACTCGTGGATCGATCAGGGCATCAACCTCGACCGCGGCATGGAGATGATCCGCAAGGCGGTCGAGCAGCGTCCGAACGACGGCTACATCGTCGACAGCCTGGGCTGGGCGCATTACCGCCTGGGCAACTACGAGCGCGCCGTCGAGCATCTCGAGCGCGCGGTCGAGCTCAGGCCGCAGGACCCGACGATCAACGACCACCTGGGCGACGCCTACTGGAAGGTCGGGCGCCTGCAGGAGGCGCGCTTCCAGTGGCAGCGCGCGCAGGGGCTGAAGCCCGACGCCGACCTGCTGGCGCAGATCGAGAAGAAGCTGAAGGAAGGCCTGACCGCCTCGGCGCCCGCCAAGAGCGGCGGCTGAGCGCCCGCGCAGATCCGTTAGTCCCAATGATCGCTGCTTTGTCAGGCCCCCCCTCGCCGCAAGGGGAGGGGGGACGAAGTGAATACTCATCATGACCGCTCGTTCCGGCACGCTGCTGGCGGCGAGCCGCAGCGGCTACCGCGCGGCGGCGCCCGCCAAGCTCAACCTCTACCTGCACGTGGTCGGCAAGCGTGAGGACGGCTACCACCTGCTCGACAGCCTGGTCGCCTTCGCCGACGTGCACGACACGGTGACCGCCGTCGGGTCCGACCGGCTGAGCCTGAAGCTCGACGGGCCGTTCGGCGCGGCGCTGACGGCCGAGCCCGACAACCTGGTCCTGCGCGCGGCGCGCCGCCTGGCCGAGCTCGGCGGCGTGGAGCCGCGCGCGCGGCTCAGGCTGATCAAGCGCCTGCCGGTCGCATCCGGCATCGGCGGCGGATCGGCCGACGCCGCCGCCGCGCTGCGCGTGCTTGCCGCCCTGTGGAAGCTCGAGCCCGCCGCGGGCGACCTCAACAAGCTCGCGATGGGGCTGGGCGCCGACGTGCCCGTCTGCCTCGGCGGCCGCGCCGTCTACATGGGCGGGATCGGCGAGAAGCTGGCGCCGGCGCCGGCCTTGCCGCCGGCCGGCCTCGTGCTGGTCAACCCCGGCGTGCCGCTTTCGACGCCGCCCGTGTTCAAGGCGCGCACCGGCCCGTTCTCCGAGCCCGCCCGCTTCACGCAGGCGCCGCGCGACGCCCGCGCGCTGGCCAAGCTGCTCGAGGCGCGCCGCAACGACCTGGCTCGGCCGGCCATCGCGCTGCTGCCGGCGATCGACCGCGTGCTCGCCGCCCTCGCGCGATCCGGCGGGTGCCTCATCGCGCGCATGTCCGGCAGCGGGGCGACCTGCTTCGGCCTCTACGCCGATCGGGCCGCCGCGGCGCAGGCGGGCCGGGCGATCGGCGAAGCGGAGCCCGGCTGGTGGGTTGCGGCGGGCAATCTCGTCGGCGATATATCCAAAGTCCAGCCGTCGGTTTGAGGCGAGCTGACCTATACTGACCGGCAGCGATTGTTGCGTTGACCCGGTGCAAGCCGCCGATCGACAGATTTCCGTTGCCCCCTTCGCGGTCGGCTGCCGCGTGAGAGCTGGTTCGATGACGCTTCCCGCACCGGATCGGATGCACCCGACCGTCCGCGCGCTGTACGAGCACTGGCGCGCGATCCATCCGGCGCGCGGCCTGCCCGGGCGGCAGCATTTCGACCCGACCGCCATTCCGCGCCTGCTGCCCAATGTCTGGCTGCTCGACGTGGCGCGCGATCCCCTCCGCTTCTTCTATCGCGTCATGGGCTCGGCCCTGGTCGAGGCCGGCGCGCCGGTGCGCACCGGGCAGTTCCTGCACGAGGCGGTGCCGGATGCGGCCCTGCGGCGGCGCATGGAAGCCTTCCTGGTCCAGGCCGTCGTGACGGGCTCGCCGAACTGGCGCCGGGGCGAGCCGACCATCGTCCACCATCGCCACGTCTCGGAGCTCGAGGTCGTCGTGCTGCCGCTCGCGCGCGACGGCACCACGGTCGACGCCCTGCTCAACGCCACGGTCTTCTATTGGAGGACCCACGACCGGCCGGGGCCGGACGAGGCCGGGCCGGGCAGCTGAAGGCAGCCTCCGGTTGAGATGGGGCCCCGGCGGCGCTAAGGTGCCGCGCGCCTGGCATCCACCGGATGCCCCGGTGGGGCGTAGCCAAGTGGTAAGGCAGCGGATTTTGATTCCGCCATTCCCAGGTTCGAATCCTGGCGCCCCAACCAGGATGCTATGTTGTCGATAGCTTGAGGTTCTCTGTCCTCGGTCGGCGCTTTGCCAACCCGCGGGGAAAACTCTTCCGCGCCGGCGACTGCATACCGAATCCCACTTTCTGTTGAGTATCCTTCCGCCTAGATTCTCGGTCGTAGGGAGGTGGCATGGCTCGGGAGCAATTACCAGTGACCCCCGCGCTCATTACCTGGGCGCGGGAGCATGCAGGCTATGGCCTCGCTGAAGCCGAAGCGAAGTTCAAGAACATCGCCGTCTGGGAACGAGGTGAGGGCGCCCCTACCTATGCCCAGCTCGAAGAAATGGCCGACACCTTCAAGGTTCCGGTCGCCGTGTTCTTCTTTCCGGTGAAGCCTGATGTGCCGCGGCCCGAGGAGACCTTCCGAACACTGCCTGAAGTGGTTCTAACGACCCTCGAACCACGCATCAAGCTCCTGCTGCGCAAAGCCAAGGTCCTGCAACTGAATCTTTCGGAACTCAATGGCGGCCGCAATCCGGCACCGCGCCTGATTACGCGCGATCTGCGATTTCCCATAAACGTCGCGTCCGAGCGCATGGCTGCTGCGGTGCGCGACTATCTGGGCGTTACCCTCGACGAGCAAACGGCCTGGCCGTCTACCGAGATCGCGTTAGAACGGTGGCGCGCCGCGTTTGCGCGGGCCGGCGTCTTCGTTTTCAAGGACCAGTTTCGCTCCGAACGCTTCGCCGGCTTCTGCCTTACCGATGACGAGTTTCCGATCATTTACGTCAACAACACGGCGGCCAAGGCGCGCCAGATCTTCACGCTTTTTCACGAACTCGCGCACCTGCTGTTTCACACCAGCGGCGTCGATTTCCGCCGCGAGGAGGAGGTCCCGCCATGGCGCAACGACGCGGCGCGGATCGAGATGCTGTGTAATCGTCTTGCTGGGACCCTGCTGGTTCCGGATGACGCCCTCATTGTGCAGCTCGGCGGTCGCGACATCACCTTCGACGTGGCGCATGAACTCGCCCGTCATTTCCACGTCTCGACGCTTGTCATCTACCGCAAGCTACTCGATCGGCGGCTGATCGATACCGCTGCTTATCGTGCTGCCCATGCCCGGGCTGAGGCCGAGCGGGAAGGGGGCGGCGGCGGCAATTTCTACAACAACCAGATGGCCTACCTCGGTCGTGCTTACATCGAGATGGCACTCAAGGCCTACCATCAGCACCGCATCGACGAAACCCAGCTCGCCGACTATCTGTTGGTCAAGCCGCGTAACATCGGGCCCCTCGAGGAGCGCTTCCTCAAGGCAGCCGCGGCATGAGCTATGCGTTTGACACCTCGCCGCTCTGGGTGCTGTTCCGCAACTACTACCGCAATGTGTTCCGTCGCCTCTGGCAGGATTTCGATTCGCTCGTTAACACTGGGAAAATTCTCTCGACTCGCGAGGTCTTGCGCGAGATAGAAGGCTCGCCGCTTGAGGCTATGCGTACGTGGGCTGCTGCGCACAAGGAACTATTCCCCGCCCCGACGGCCGAGGAGGCGCGGATGGTTATCCGCATCTTTGCGGTCCCTCACTTCCAGAACAATATCGAGCGTAAGAAGCTTCTGCGCGGTGGTCTGCTCGCCGATCCATTCGTGATCGCGCGTGCGGGCGTCGCTGGAGCGACAGTTGTCACCATGGAGACGTTGAAACCCAATGCGGCCGATATTCCCAACATCTGCCAGCACTTCGATATCCCCTGTTTGACGCTCGAGCAGTTCATGGAGGCCGAAGGCTGGAGCTTTTGAAGCAGATCGAAGTCCTGATTGCTTTGGTCGGTCAATCAGCCAAATAGCGTGCTCTACCTTCCGGCCCGCTCCGTCACGCCGGCGGCGTCTCCGCCCGCGCGACGCGCGCCGGCCGCGCCTGGCGGCGGCGCTCCAGCAGGGTGCCGACGATCCCCTTCGGCATGTAGATGATGAACAGGACCAGCAGCAGGCCGTAGATCGCGCTGTCGAGCGCCAGCGCGGCGGAGCCGAGCACGCTCTTCAGGATGCCTGAGCTCTGGATGACGACGCGCAGGCCCTCCGACAGCAGCTGCGTGAAGACGGCCCCGACCGTGGGTCCGAGCATCGCCCACATGCCGCCCGCCACCACGGCGAACACGATGTTGAGCGAGGTGCCGAGGCCCGCGATGGTGTCGGGCCCGATATACATCTGGTACTGGCCGAAGACGGCGCCGCCCAGCGCGCACATGGCCGCGGAGAGCGCGGTGATCTTCAGCTTCTCCCGCGTCACGTCGATGCCGACCGAGGCGGCCGCGTCCTCGTCCTGGCTCGCCGCGTCGAGCGCGTAGCGGTCCATGCTGCGGTCGACGTGGCGCCAGACATAGAGCCCGAACAGCCAGAGCGCGAAGGCGACGTAGAAGGAGAGCATGCGGTCGGGCTCGAACTGCATGGCGTAGAGCGAGAGCCCGTCGCCGTAGCGCTTCGGCTGGGTGCCGAGCGAGCCGCCCGTGTAGTCGCGCAGGCCGACGATGCAGAGCCGGACGAACTCGGTCAGCGCCAGCGTCATCAGGGCGAAGTAGTGGCCGGCGATGCGCAGGCGAAAGCACGGATAGCCGACCAGCACGCCGACAATCGTCGCCGCCACCACCGCGACCGGGATGCCGAGCCAGGGCGAGACGCCGGCGAAGTTCCACAGCAGCACGGTGACGTAGGCGCCGATGCCGCTGAAGGCGCCGTGGCCGAGCGAGGTGAGGCCGAAGCGGCCCATCAGCGACCATCCGGTGTAGATGAACGACCACAGCAGGATCTGGATCAGCAGGTGCAGGTAGTACTTCTCCGAGTCGCCGAGGAACAGGCGCACCGCCCACGGCAGCAGCGCCACGGCGAGGAGCCCCGCCAGCGCGGCGGGCGAAAGGCGCGGCGCGCTCACGACTTGGCTCCGAACAGGCCCTGCGGCCGGAAGAAGATGGCGATCATGAAGAACAGGAAGGCGACCGCGTAGCCCCATTCCGTGTGGAAGCAGCTCGATCCGACGGCGATGAACTGGCTGATGACGAAGGCGGCGACGAACCCGCCGATCATGCTGCCGAGGCCGCCGAGCACGCAGATCATGAAGATCAGCGGGCCGAACTGCAGCCCGATCTGGGGATAGATGTCGTAGTTGAGCACCATCAGGCCGGCCGCGAGCCCGGCCAGCCCGCCGCCGATCGCCGAGGTGACGAGGTAGATCCTCCGGCTGTCGACGCCCATCAGCGGCATGATCTGGCGGTCCTGGGCGATGGCGCGGATCGCGGTGCCCATGTAGGTGCGCGTGAGGAACAGCCACAGCGCCAGCATGCCGACGAGCGCGACGACGAAGCTCAGGATGCGCGCGCGCGAGAAGCTCATGTCGAGCACGTTCAAGGAGCCGAGGCTGATGCCGATGTTCTTGAACTCGACGCCGAACGCCATGGTCGCCGCGGCCTGCAGGAAGAACAGCACGCCGCCCGTCACCAAGAGCTGGTTGATGGGCGCGGTTTCGAGCACCGGCCTGATCACCAGCACGTGCAGCAGCCCCGCCGCGACGGCCACCAGGACGATGCCGAGCGCGGCGGCGACGATGAACGGCAGGCCGCCCTTGTAGGCATAGTGGACGCCGTACATGCCGACCATGACGAGCTCGGCATAGCAGATCCACACCACGTCGATGACGCCGAACACGAGGTTGAGCCCGAGCGCCAGCAGCGCGAGCAGCCCCGCGAGCAGCAGCCCGTTGAGCAGGGCCTCGAGGAAGAAGATGTCGAGATGGCAGTCCATCGCGCTCAGAGCCCCATGTACGCCTTGCGGATCTCGTCGCTCGCCGCCAGATCGCCGGCCCTGCCGCTCGCCTTGATCCGGCCGACCTCGAGCAGATAGGCGCGGTCGGCGACCTTCAGCACCTGGGCGACGTTCTGCTCGACGATGAGCACGGTGTAGCCCTCCGAGCGGATGCGCTTCACGAGATCGAATACCTGCGCCACGATCACGGGCGCGAGGCCCATCGAAGGCTCGTCGAGCAGGACGAGCTTCGGCCCGCTCATCAGCGCGCGGCCGATCGCGCACATCTGCTGCTCGCCGCCCGACATGGTGCCGGCGAGCTGCTGCCGGCGCTCCTTCAGGCGCGGGAACAGCGCGTAGACGTACTCGAGGCGCTCGGCGAACTTCGCGCGGGCCGCCGGGACGAAGGCGCCCATGCGCAGGTTGTCCTCGACCGACAGGCGCGGGAACAGCCGCCGGCTTTCCGGCACGTGGGCGATGCCGGCCTCGACGATCCGGTGCGCCGGCGTCAAGCGCAGGTCGCGGCCTTCCATCGTCATCTCGCCGCCGCGCGCGGGAACGAGCCCCGAGATCACCCGCAGCAGCGTCGTCTTGCCGGCGCCGTTGGCGCCGATGACCGCGACGGCCTCGCCGGCCTCGACCCGCATCGAGAGCCCGAACAGCGCCTGGAAGGCGCCGTAGCCCGCATTGACGTTGCTGAGCTCGAGCATCGGGCCCGCTTCGACCGTTGGGGGGCTCACGCGGCCGCGTCCGCACCGAGATAGACCTCGACGACGCGGCGGTCCGCCTGGGCGGCCTTCGGCGCGCCGTCGAAGATCTTCTCGCCGTGGTCGAGCACGACCACGCGGTCGACGACGCGCATCAGCACGCCCATGATGTGCTCGACCCAGACGATCGTGATCTTCATCTCCGTGCGGATCCGCTGCAGCATGTCGGCCGCCTGCTCCGTCTCGGCGTGATCGAGGCCGTTGAGGCTCTCGTCCGCCAGCAGCAGGCGCGGCTGCGTCGCGAGCGCGCGGGCGAGCTCGAGCTGCTTCAATGCGCCGGCGCCGAGGCCGTCCGTCGTCGCCCCGGCGTCGGTCGGCAGGCCGACGAGCGCCAGCGCCCGCTCGGCCTGGCGCCAGCATTCCGCGCGCGAGACGGCACGCTGCTGGCCGAACCACGCCGAAAGCGCGACGTTCTCCAGCAGCGTCAGGTTCCGGAACGGCCGCGGGATCTGGTAGGTGCGCCCGATCCCCCGATGGCAGACCTTGTCGGCGGACAGCCCGGCGATCTCCTGGCCTTCGAAACGGATCGACCCGGAGGTCGGGACGTACATGCCGGCGATGCAGTTGAAGATCGTGCTCTTGCCCGAGCCGTTGGGGCCGATGAGCCCCAGGATCTCGCCGTCCTCGACGTCGAAGGAGACGTTGCTCACGGCAGTGAAGCCGCCGAACCGCTTGGTCAGCTGAGAGACCGCGAGCAGCGCCATCCGCCTTGACCCCCGGAACCGAGAAGGAACGGGGGCCGCTCGGGCCCCCGCCTGGGAAGGTCAGCGCGCGTAGGCGTGTCCCTTCGGCAGGGGCAGCACGGGATCGATGGTCCGGAGCGCCTTCGGCCAGGCGATCTTGGTCTCGCCCTTGACGTACTGCATGACGACCGGCGAGGAGCGCTCGTTCTGCCCCGCCATCGCATGGCCGGGCGGGAAGAACTTTACGCCGTAGCCCTGGATGGTGCCGCCCTCGGGGATGTTGGTCTCGAGCGCCGCCTTGCGCAGCGCCTCGGGATCGATGCCGCCGTGCTTCTTGATCGCCCGCGGCAGCACGTCGGAGAAGAAGATCCAGGCCTGGTTGAAGCCCATCGAGGCGTGCGGCGGAACCTCCTGCGCGCCGGTCGCCGCCTTGTAGCGCTTTACCATCTCGGCGGTGAGCTCGCCGAGCCCCGGCTTCAGCGACTTGGCGTCGAGCAGCTGCGCGGCCACCGGATCGACGTTGTAGACGTAGTTGACGTCGTCCTTGAACGTCTCGACCAGCTTGTCGATCTGGCCGTAGCCGGCGCCGTGGCCGATGAGTGCGGCGAACTTCAGGCCGGCATCCTTCGCCTGGCGCAGGAACAGCGTGATGTCGGGGTTGTAGCCCGTGTGCAGGATCACGTCGGCCTGGGCGCGCCTGAGCTTCGTCACCAGCGCCGACAGGTCGCCCGAGGTCGCGGCATAGCCCTCCTTGTGGACGATCTGCATGCCGAGTTGCTTGCACTTTGCCTCGTTGCCCTGGGCGACGCCCGCGCCGTAGGGCCCGTCCTCGTGGATGATGGCGACCTTGACGTCCTTGACCTCCTTCTTGAGCTTGTCCTTCGCGTTCTCGGCGATGAACATGCAGGAGGCCTCGCCGAACTGGTCGGAGTGCACCTGCGGGCGGAACACGTATTTCAGGTTCTTGTCCTTGAACACGGCCGAGGCGATGCAGACATTGGCCCACATGAATTTCTTCGCCGCGTCGACCTTGGCGGCCATCGGCACGCAATGCGCCGAGGAGTACACGCCCATCAGCAGGTCGACCTTGGCGTCGTTCAGGAGCCGCTCGGCCTCGTTGATCGCGACGTCGGTCTTCGACTGCGCGTCCGCGTTGACCGGGACGATCTTGTAGCCCTCGACGCCGCCCTTCTCGTTGACGAGGTCGATCGCGATCTGGTTGCCGACGGAAGCGGCTTTCGAGCCGCCGGCGGCGAAGGCGCCGGTCTGATCGTAGAGGACGCCGACTTTGATCTCTTTGCCCTGCGCGAGCGCAAGCGCGGGGGTCATGAGCGCGAAGGCGAGGATGGCGCCGGCAAGGCCTGCCGGCCTGGGTCCGATCATGGCGTTTTCTCCCTGAAGTATTGGACGGATAGAGGTTTTTCGTTGCCCGCGACTGTGCTGGGTGAGGTGCCGCGTTGTCAACGGCATTTCCGGCGGCATTTCCGGCGGCATTTCCGGCGACCGCGGCTTCGGGCCGGCGATCTGCCTCTTTGTCACGTCACGACGCGCTCGACCGGGACGCCGCGCAGGTCCATCTCGTAGTCGAGCACGTCGACCGGCGGACGGCAGAAGTGCCAGGTGAGGCCATGCTCGGCGGCGCCGCGCCTCACGATCTCGTCGGCCAGATGGTCGTAGGGATCGTAGACGCCCCAGTCCGCCAGCGTGCCGACATAGACCTGGTTGAACGCGATGAATCCCGCCTCGGTGAATGGCGCGGGCGAGCGCAACTCGCAGGCGCAGAACGCGGCGAGCGGCCGGCCCGCTCCGGTGATGATCGCGGCAATGCGCCGGAACCCTTCGGCGAGCGGCACCGGCTGGCGGAACCGGACGCGCTCGATGCGGTGGCCCGGCTCGGCGGCGACGCCGCCCGAGTACTGGAACACGGCCGGTATGTATCGATAGCCGCCGGCGGCGAAGACGGAGGTGCTCAAGAGGACGTCCTTTCCCGGGATGAAGGCGGGCCCGGACGCACGCGCAGCGTGCAGCAGCCGGACCGGCCGGGCTTCCACGTCTCGCCGGCGAAAGTGAACCCGGCGCGCTCGAACAGGCCGCGGTCGATGGCGCCCGCCATCCGGCAGAGCAGGGCCAGGTCCCGGTCGCTGCGGCCCTGGCGCAGCCAAGCCTCTTTCAGGGGGCAGCGATGAAAATGGATCACGAGCTCCCGGGCGTCGCAGCGGCGGACCTCGGGCGCGAACAGCGCCTCGCCCTCGATGATGCCGGCGAGGAACGAGTCCTTCAGCCCGCGCAGGTCGGCGGGACCATGTGCTGCGAAGGCCTGCCCCATCTCGCGGCCCATGCGCTCCGTCGCCTGCATGGCGATGTCGAGCGCCGCATCGTCGCCGAAACGCTCGCGCATCACGTCGAAGAGATGGGCATAGGCCGCGGCCCGCATAGCGAAGGAGCGCCGCAGCAGGGCTTGCACCTCGCCGATCGGCAGGCTGTCGCGGGGCGTGCTCATGCTTCGGCGTACTCGTGCCGGGGAACGGACTGGCAGAGTGCGGGGGCAAGTCGCGATTGACAAGTGGCGGCGCGGCGCGGCGGGCGCGACTGATGCCCCACCGTCCGTGCAGGTGATCGAGATACGAGGTGTCGAAGCCGGACCCGCGCCAAGCCGGCCGGCGCCGGCGTCACCGCCGGCCGGCGCTCGCGTCGTCCGGGTTCCGCCAGCCGCGGCGGTACATGCAGTCGCGGTAGTACTCGCGCTGCTGGTAGAAGGCGTAAAGCCCGGGATAGCGGCCGCGCTGAACCGAGCCGATCAGGCCCTCGGTCGTGCGGCCGTGCTGGTCGGTGAGCGCGAGGGTGCTCGGCTCGGTGCGCGCGGCGGCGGTGCGCGCCCAGCTCTTGCACGCGCCGGCGTCGGTGGAGAATTTCGCGTCGGCCCCGGCGTTGACAGCCGGCGGCGCGGCGGGCGTCT
>JAKLKW010000174.1 GCA_023150455.1 Alphaproteobacteria bacterium
CGCGCCGGCCGGCCGGCGCGGATGTCTTTCGGAACTCGAGGTCTCTGTCGCAGGGATTCGATCATCGCGACAGCAGCCGGTCGAGCCAGCGTACGAGCGGTCCCGCGCCGCTCAAGTCGTCGTCGGCGGGATCGAGCGGCGCCTCGGCGCCGGCACGGCGCGGGCGCGGGGGCAGGTACTTGTTGACCGGTTTGTAGCCAAGCTCGGGCATCAGGTCGTAGCCGCCGCGCTCGGCGACCAGCTTCGACACGTCGGACGCGGCGTCGCCGAGGTCGCCGAAATGCCGCGCGCCCACCGGGCAGGTGGCGACGCAGGCGGGCACGCGGTCGACGTCGTCGAGGTTCTCGTTGTAGATCCGGTCGATGCACAGCGTGCACTTCTTCATGACGCCCTGGTCCTGGTCGTACTCGCGCGCGCCGTAGGGGCAGGCCCAGGAGCATAGCTTGCAGCCGATGCAGGTGTCGGCATTGACCAGCACGATGCCGTCCTCGGCGCGCTTGTAGGACGCGCCGGTCGGGCAGACCGTGACGCAGGCCGCGTTCTCGCAGTGCAGGCATGACCTCGGGAAGTGCACGGTGCAGCCGCCGGCGCTGTCCTCGGGACCGCCGGCCTCGAAGCTGTGGATGCGGTTGAACCACACGCCCCACGGATCGGGGCCGTAGGGATCGAGGTCGGTCAGCGGGGCGGAGTGGCCGCCGCTGTTCCATTCCTTGCAGTTGACGGCGCAGGCATGACAGCCGACGCAGATGTCGAGGTCGATGACCAGCCCCAGCTTCCTGGCCGTCGGCTGTGTGGGAAGGCTGGTCATGACCTCGGGGCCGGACGGCGGAAGCCGGCGCCGTAACGCAGGATGTCGGGCGGCTGCATCAAGCCGGGCGGACGCTTGGCGGCGGGCCAGCGCGGCGCCGTCGTGCCGGCTTCATCGGCATCGACTTTCTCGATGCGCACGCGCAGGTCGTACCACGCCGCCTGTCCGGTGACCGGGTCCGAGTTCGAGTAGCGGTGACCGTCTGGCTGCGGCGGCAGGAGCTCCGAGATCACGTGGTTGAGCAGGAAGCCGCGCGTCGACTCGGGCGCGTCCGACGCCAGCGACCAGGCGCCGGCCTGTTTGCCGATCGCGTTCCAGGTCCAGACCGTGTCCGGGTTGACGCCCTCGATCAGCTTCACCTGGCCCTTGACCCGGGCGTGGTGGCTGACGATCCAGACCCAGTCGTCGTCGACCACGCCGAGCCGCGTCGCGGTGGCGCGGTTGATGAACAGCCGGTTCGCCCCGTGGATCTGGCGCAGCCACGCGTTCTGCGAGCCCCAGCTGTGATACATCGCCATCGGCCGCTGCGTGACCGCGTGCAGCGGGTACTCGTCCGCCGGCACCATCGCCTGCTCGCAGGGCGGATACCAGAAGGGCAGGGGATCGAAATAGGCATCGATGCGCGGCCGCTCGCGCTCGGGCGGCTGGACCGCGCCGTGGCCGCGCGCCGCCAGGCGGAAGCGCTGCATCGGCTCGCTGTAGATCTGCATGACGATGGGGTCGGCATGGCCGAGGAACCCCATCGTGACGGCCCAGTCCAGGTAGTCGCGGTTGGCGAACTTGTAGAAGCGCTGCGACGGCTTCAGCTCGTGGCGCCAGAAGCAGCCGTTCGCCTTGTAGGCGTCGAGCTGGTTCGGGTTGGGCGCGCCGGCGCCGTGGCGGTCACCGGCCGGCCCGCGCCAGCCCGCCAGCATGCCGATGCCCGGCTGGCGCTCGTGGTTGACCATGTAGTCGGCGAAGCCGCCCGGATAGCGCGGCGTGCCGTCCGGATTGGTCATGCCCGGCAGCTTCAGCCGCGCGCCGAGATCTAGCAGCACGTCCTGGAACGGCCGCACATCGCGCTCGGGCGGAACGACCGGCTGGCGGATCGCATCGGCCGGCGCATCGGCGTCGCAGATCGGCCGGTCGAGCAGCGAGATGCAATCGTGGCGCTCGAGATAGGTCGTATCGGGCAGCACGAGATCGGCGAATGCCACCATTTCCGAGCAATAGGCGTCGGCATAGATGATGTGCGGGATGGCGTAGTCGCCCGTCTCCGGGTCGCGCGCGGTCAGGTGCTCCATCGTCCCGGCCGTGTTCATGGCCGAGTTCCAGCTCATGTTCGCCATGAACATGAACAGCGTGTCGATCTTGTAGGGATCGCCCTTGGCCGCGTTGTGCACGACCATGTGCATCAGCCCGTGCGCGGCGAGCGGCGCCTCCCAGCTGTAGGCCTTGTCGATCCTGACCGGCCGGCCGCCGGCGTCCAGCAGCAGGTCCTCGGGGCCGGCGGGAAACCCGAGCGGCGGCCCGGCTAGCGGCCTGCCCGGCGCGAGCTCCGTTTCCTTCCCGTGCGGGCGAACGGCGGGCGGCACCGGCTTCGGATAGGGCGGCTTGTAGCGGAACCCGCCCGGGCAGTCGATCGAGCCGAGCAGCACCTGCAGCAGATGGATCAGCCGGCAGGTGTGGAAGCCGTTGGCGTGCGCCGAGATGCCCCGCATCGCGTGCATGCTGACCGGGCGGCCGATCGTCTTCTCGTGGCGCCGTCCGGCCCAGTCGGTCCAGGGGATGTCGAGCATGATCTGCCGGTCGAAGGCGGCCTCGGCCAGCTCGGCGGCGATGCGCCGGATCGTCGCGGCGGGGACGCCCGTCGCCTGCTCCGCCGCCGCCGGCGCGTAGCGCTTGTCGAGGAAGCGGCGCGCGACCAGCTCGAACACCGGAGTCGCCGTCGCGCCGTCGGGAATGGTGTAGCGCCCGGCGAGCGCCGGCCGCGCGTCGGGCAGCATGGCGCTGGCGAGCGTCGCGCCGTCGAGGTTCCAGCACAGCGGGCGGCCGGCGTCGTCGCGCGCGATCAGCCCGTCGCGCGCGGTCCCCGGCGCATCGATCACCAGCCAGCCGGCGTTGGTGTAGCGGGTCAGGTAGTCGACATCGATGCGCTGCGCGCGCAGCAGCTCGTGGATCAGCGCGGCGACGAGCATGCCGTCGGTGCCCGGCCTGATGCCGATCCATTCGTCGGCGATGGCCGAGTAGCCGGTGCGCACCGGGTTGACCGAGACGACCTTGACGCCGCGCCTCTTCAAGCTGCCGAGCGCGATCTTCAGTGGGTTCGAAGCATGGTCCTCGGCCACGCCGAAGAGCATGAAATACTCGGTGCGCTCGAAATCGGGATCGCCGAACTCCCAGAACGAGCCGCCGATCGAATAGAGACCCGCGGCCGCCATGTTGACCGAGCAGAACCCGCCATGCGCGGCGTAATTCGGCGTGCCGAACTGGCTGGCCCACCAGCCGGTCAGCGCCTGGCTCTGGTCGCGGCCGGTGAAGAAGGCGAGCTTCCTGGGATCGGCGGCGCGGATCGCGGCCAGCCAGCGCGTCGCGACCGCCAGCGCCTCTTCCCACTCGATCTCCTTGAACTCGCCCTTGCCGCGTTCGCCCGTGCGCAGCAGCGGCTTGGTCAGGCGCGCGGGCGAATATTGCGTCATGATCCCGGCGGAGCCCTTGCCGCACAGCACGCCTTTGTTCACCGGATGCGCGCGATTGCCCTCGATGTAGCGGATCGCGCCGTCGCGCAGGTGCACCTTGATACCGCAGCGGCAGGCGCACATGAAGCACGTGGTGCACTTGACCTCGTCGGCGACCTTGGGCGAGGTGTCGACCGAGTCGACGACCGTCGCCAGCGGATTCAGCGTCAATCTTCTCTCCAGCAGATCAGGTCAGCGCATCGATCTGTTCGTCGTTGAGCTTGCCGGGCACCACGGTGATCGGCACGCGCAGCTTGCCCGACATCTTGCCGACGAGGTAGCTCACCAGCGGGCCCGGCCCTTCCGGGCCGGTGCCGGCGCCGAGCACGAGCACCGAGATGCTCGGCTCTTCGTCGATCAGCTTCATGATCTGCTCGGCGCGGTCGCCCTCGCGCACATAGACCATCGGCATCGTGCCGGCGATCTCGTTGACCTGCGCCGACAGGTCCTGCAGCAGGCGCTCGGCCTCCTCGCGGCGCTCTTCCTGGATGAGCGATTCCACCGCCATCCATTGCTGGAAGTCGGCCGGCTCGAGCACGTAGAGCAGCGCCACCCGTCCGCTGGTCTTCTTCGCCCGGTTGCAGGCGAAGCGCAGCGCCGCCCGCAATTCCGCGGTCGCGTCCACGGCGATGAGAAACACGCGGCCGGCGGGCGGCTTCGGGCGATCGGTCATCCGCTCACACCTTACGGAACAGATAGGCGGCGGACGATCCTGCCACCAATGCCATCAAGATCGCAATTGCACCATAGATCGGCGCATCGCGATGCGCGAACAGGAAAATGTCGGCGCCCAGGCCGATCTTGCTGATCACGAGCGGCGCGCTCTGCGCGCCGACCACCTCGCCGTTGCGCAGCAGGAACACCTCGACGAGGTAGGTGCCGACCGGCACGTTGGCGGGAAAGCCGATCGACGCGCGGAAGAGCTGGTTGCCGAGGAACTGCACCTTGCCCGTGCTCTGGGGGAACAGCAGCTCGCTCTGCTTCAAGCGGATCAGCGCGTCCGCGAACGCCTTGTAGTCGGGATCGCTTTCGCGCCCGCCGGCATCCAGGCGCAGATTCTCCAGGCCGATCTGGTGTCGGGCAAGCACCGGCTGCGTGGCCAGCTCGTTCAGCGGCTTGGTGGTGGCGACCGTGTAGAAGGCCGGCACGCGGCGAAAGCGGAACGACTGCCCGTGGATCCAGATGCCGCCCATGCGCTGCTTGCGGCGCACGATCTCCTCGCGCTCGGGACCGCGCACGATCACCGCGACGTCGCCTTCGCCGTCGGTCGCGCCGAAAACCAGCACCTCGGCGCCAGTGAAACCGGTGGTGATCGCGATGAGGTGGCTCGACAGGTCGGCGACGAGCGGCTCCGCGCGCGCCTTGCCGCCGGGCGCGACTTGCCCCGCGGCGATCAAGGCGAGCAGCAGCAGCGCTAGGCGCGCCATCAATGCATCCCCGCGCTGTCGCCGAGCGTGAACATGTCGTCGGGCGTCGCCACCAGGTCGAAGAACAGCTTCGCCCCGACGGCGATCACGAGCGTGCCGAGCAGGGCGCGCATCCAGTCGGCCCTGAGCTTGGTCCCGTACATCACGCCGAGCTGCGCGCCCACGACGCCGCCGAGCACCAGGAACAGCCCGAGCACGATGTCGACGGTCTGGTTGTGCAGCGCCTGCAGGAACGTCACGTTGGCCGTGACGAACAGGATCTGGAACAGCGAGGTACCGATCACGACGGAGGTCGGCATGCCCAGCAGGTAGATCATCGCGGGCACCATGATGAAGCCGCCGCCGACGCCCATGATCGCGGCCAGGACGCCGACGGCGAATCCGACGAACAGCGGCAGCAACGCGCTGATGTACAGCTTCGAGCGGCGGAAGCGGATCTTGAACGGCAGTCCGTGCAGCCAGGTGTGCTGGTGCAGCTTGCGCGCGGGCGCCTTGCGCCGCGCGCGCAGCACGGTGCGCGCCGTCTCGAGCAGCATCAGCCCGCCCACGATGCCGAGAAAGATCACGTAGGCGATGCGAATCACGAGGTCGATCTGGCCGATGGCGCGCAGCAGCCCGAACAGCCACACGCCGAGGGAGGATCCGATGAAGCCGCCGACAAGCAGGACCAGCCCCATCTTCACGTCGACGTTGCCGCGGCGCCAGTGCGCGAACACGCCCGAGACCGAGGAGGCGACGATCTTGTTCGCCTCGGTGCCGACCGCGACGGCGGGCGGGATTCCCGCGAAGATGAGGAGAGGCGTCATGAGGAATCCGCCGCCCACGCCGAACAGGCCCGAAAGGAAACCGACCGCGGTTCCCATGGCAAGGATGAGGAATACGTTCACCGAGATTTCGGCGATCGGCAGGTAAACGTACATGGCGACCCAAGGGGCAACCGGCGACGAGGTTACGGCCGGCCGCAATCGCCCGGCGCGGGATTTCGCGCATCATAGCCCAGCCTGCACCAGTGGGAAGAATTTTCTCGTTTTCGCGGGCGCGGAACCCGCCTAGGGCGCGCCGAGCGCGTCGTCCATGCGGTCGAGGAAGCGGTCGCACGCGGCCTCGTCGTGCGCCAGCGACAGGTACAGTTTCGTGCCCATGGGATTGAGGAACACGCCGCGCCGGAACAGGCCGAGCATCAGCGCGCGTCCCCTGGCGGCGTCGCCGCGGCGCGTGCTGCGGTAGTCGTAGACCGGATCGGGAGAGAAGACGACCTGGGCCAACGGCCCGTCGCCGATGACCTGCGCGCGCTGCTGGCGCTGCTCGAGCACGCGCCGCATGCCGTGGCGCAGGTACTCGCCCAGCTTCCGCAGGCGCGGGTAGGTTGCGGGCCGGCGATACAGGGCGAGGGCGGCGAGCGCCGCGGCGGCGCTGACGGGATTGCCGCCGAGCGTGGAGGCCGTCCACACGTAATCGTCGCGCCCGAGGCGGTCCTCGCGCACCCAATCCATGATCTCGGCCCTGCCGCCGAAGGCGCCGATCGGCAGTCCGCCGCCCAGCGCCTTGCCGTAGGCGACCAGATCGGGAATCACGCCGTAGAGCTCCTGCGCGCCGCCATAGGCGAGCCGGAAGCCGGTCACGACCTCGTCATACGCCAGCAGGACGCCGTGGCGGTCGCAGGCCGCGCGCAACCCCGCGAGGAAGCCGGGGCGCGGCGGCGTGCAGCGCTGCAGCGGCTCGACCATGACCGCGGCCAGGCGACCCGCGCGGTCGGCGATGATGCGCTCGGTCGTCGCCAGGTCGTTGTAGGGCGCGACGATGACCTGGTCCTGCACGACCGGGGCGATGCCGGCGCTCGAGGGATCGGGCGCGGGATAGTCGAGCGGCCGCTGCGGGAACAGGCTGGTGACCCCGATCTCGTTGGCGCCATGGTAGGCGCCTTCGAACTTGAGGATCAGGGGACGCCCGGTGAAAGCGCGCGCCAGGCGCTGGCAGTACATCGTCGCCTCGGTGCCCGAAGCGCAGAAGCGCACGCGCCGCGCCGCCGGGCTCAAGCGGCGGATCTCCTCGGCGAGCTCGAGGGCCGGCCGGTTGACGTGGGCGAAATTCGTGCCCAAGGCGGCCTGGCCAGTCGCGGCCGCGACTACGTCCGGCTGCGCGTGCCCCGGCAGGACCGAGCCCCAGCCCATGGAGAAATCGAGGAACTCGCGGCCTTCCGTGTCCCACAGCCGGCAGCCGTCGCCGCGCTCGACGACGATGGACATGCCGGGCGGGATGTTGAACTCGCCGTTCGATCCCGCCGGGAAGACGTCCTGCGCGCGCGCCGCCTCGGGCGTCGCGGGGTGCTCCTCGGGCGCCGTCACGCCGCGCGGTTCCAGGTGCGGGCGGCGAAGCGCGGGTAGGTCTCGGCCAGCTCGCCGGCGACGCGGCCGCGGATCAGGGCCAGCTCGGCGTCGGACGGCGGCTCGGTCGCCGCCGGCTCCGGCAAGCAATCGAACTCGAAACCGGTCTCGGCCTCGATTTCGGCGCGGTCGTGTCCGGGGTGGATGCTGTCCAGGCGGAAGCGGCCGCGCGCGCGGTCGAAGGCGAACACGCAACGCCCCGTGACCAGCGCCGCCGGGCCGCCGGTGCGATGGATGCCCTTGGCGCTGCATCCCGGCGCGCTGACGAACGCGACGCGCGGGACCAGCACGCGGCGCGAATGCTCCTCGCGGAACAGGATCACCTTGGGCACGACGAAATAGAGATAGGCCGAGCCGAAGGAGCCGGGGAAGCGCGCTTGCGGCGCCTGGCGCTCGCCCACGGCGACGAGGTTGACGTTGGCCTGCCCGTCGATCTCGCCGCCGCCGAGGAAGAAGGCGTCGAGCCGGCCCTGCCCGGCGCAATCGAACAGCTCGCGGCCGCCATCGGTATAGGGATTGTGGCGCTGGCTGCCGAGGATCGACACGACCATCGCGTCGCCCGACAGCGCACGCGCAAGCAGGGCGGCGGCGCCGGGGATGGGCGAGGCGTTGCCGACCGCGACGTGACCGAGCCCGCGCACCTGGCGCGCCAGGGCGGCGATCAGCAGCTCCGTCGGGGCGAAGCGGTTCATGCCGCGCGCCGCGGCGTGCCCGCGAGGTAGTCGGCGAATCCGGGCTCCGTCCGGGCCGCCGCCGCGTAGCGCGCGATCTCGCCGTCGTCCGCCGCGTACGCGCCGGGCAGCGCGAGCGGCCAGGCGCCGCGCTCGGCCACGGCGACCGCGCCGACATAGAGCGCGGGCAGGGTGCCGGCGGCCATCGTCTCGTCCGCGAGCAGGTCGCCGTCGTAGCGTTCCTCCACGGTCACCAGGGTGGTCGCCGCAGCGTGCGCCATGGTCGCCAGCTCGCGCCGGCGGCCGATCCACACATTGCCCGAGCGGTCCGCCCAGCGCGCGTGGAACAACGCGACGTCGGGCCGGATCGCCGGCAGCAGCACGATCGGGTCGTCGCCGGTCTCGAGCGCGCCGCCGGCGAAGGGGTTGCCGATGATGTGCCAGTCGGACCGGACCGCCAGCAGGTCGGATCCGATCAGCCCGCGCAGCGGCATGAAGGGGACGCCCTTTTCGGCGGCCTGCAGCCCGGCATGGATCGCGGGGCAGGTGGCGTCGCGGATGTCGACGCGGCCGGCCTTGGCGGCGGCGCTGAACCGCGGGGCCAGGCCGTGCTCGCCCAAGGTCACGCCGGCGGTTTCGATCTCCGCCACCGCCCCGGCGCCAACCAGGAGGTCCGCCTGCATGCCGCTGGTCGGCACCGTCACCAGGCGCAGGCCGCGCGCGCCGCGGGCGATGAGGGCGCGCGTCGCCGCCATGGCCACGCCGCTGTAGTCGGCGGGCACGGCGAGGCGGGTCCCGTCGGGGATGCGCGCCGCCATTGCGTCGATGTCGATCCAGGTAACCATGATCGCTCCGCATGATAGACGGGGCCGCGGCCGGCGCAACGCCCCGCCGGCCGAAGAGCGGCATTTTAGTCAATCACAGTGGGAATGCGGTTCAATTCTAGAATTAACTTGCTGAACTTTTTAAACCACCATGATTTATTTCCGTTAACTGTGAGAATATTGTGAGATTAACGACTCTTTAATATGTTGTCCTCTACGGTGAGGGTGGTCGCCCAGAGCCGACAGTAGTCGGCCAGGCGTGCGCAGGTAGCGGCTGGTCCGAGGCAGCGGGCCGGCTCAACGCCGAGACGACCGCGGGCGGCGCCGATGCGTTTCGACGCGTCGGCGCACCGAGAGAGGCGGAGCGCCAGGACGGTGCTCCGCTTTCTCGTTTTCGGGGGTGCGACGCGGGTGCCTCTTCGCGTCGCCGGCCGGGTGCTTTATGGTCGGCCTTGCTTCCATCGGTCCCAAGGCACCCCCCGCTTCATGCACAAGCCTCCGTACGACCAGAGACTGGCACGCGTGCTGGTTCGCCCGCTGGCGCGCACCAGCCTGACACCGAACCAGATGACAACCACCACGCTGGTCCTGGCCGTGCTGGCCTCGATCCTGATCGGCACCGGGACTGCGCCCGCCATCCATTGGGGCGCGGGCCTCTTCGCGTTGGCGCGGTTCCTCGATCACTTCGACGGCGAACTCGCGCGACAGACCGGGCGGACGTCGCGCTTCGGCTATTTCTATGACTATGTGGCCGGCGCCAGCTCCTACGCGGCACTGTTCATCGGATTGGGCTTCGCCTTCCACGACGGCTGGCTGGCCGGCTGGTCGCTTCTCCTCGGGCTGGTCGGTGCCGTCAGCGCGTTCCTGTCCATGATCCTGAGCCTGGATATCGACCGCCGCGAGGGGCAGGGGACGGCGAATTATCCCGGCCTCGCCGGCTTCGAGCTGGAGGACGGAATTTACCTGATCGCCCCTATCGTCTGGCTGGGCTGGGCGCAGCCTTTCTTCGTCGCAGCCGGAATCGGCGCCGGCGGCTACGCGCTCTGGACGCTTGCGGTGTTCCTTCGCGTGCGCTTCGGACGGCGGGAGCCGGCGCGCTAGTGTTGCGACTCTAACACTTGTTTCGCTCTGGCGACTTTTTTGAGGATTTCGTCGGCGGACTTGGTCCAGACGAAGGGTTTGGGAGCGGTGTTGTGGTTTGCCAAATAGTCCATGATGGCGCTCTCGAGTTCGGCGACGCTTGCGAAGGTGCCGCGGCGGATGCGTTTGCGGGTGATTTCGGCGAAGAAGCGCTCGACCATGTTGATCCAGGAGGCCGAGGTCGGAGTGAAGTGCAGGTGGAAGCGCTTGTGCTGCTTGAGCCAGCGCTTCACGGCGTCGGTCTTGTGGGTGGCATAGTTGTCGACGATCAGATGCAGGTCGAGATGGGCCGGTGTCTGTCGATCAATGGTTTTGAGAAAGCGCAGGAACTCGCGATGTCGGTGGCGGGCCATGCATTGGCCGATGACGGTGCCGTCGAGCATGTTCAGTGCGGCAAACAGGGTCGTGGTGCCGTTGCGCTTGTAGGCGTGGGTCATGCTGCCGGCGCGGCCCTTTTTCATGGGCAGGCCGGGCTGGGTCCGGTCGAGCGCCTGGATTTGGCTCTTCTCGTCGACGCACAGGACCAGAGCCTTGTCGGGAGGGTCGAGGTAGAGCCCGACCACGTCCGCCACCTTGGCGGCGAA
>JAKLKW010000175.1 GCA_023150455.1 Alphaproteobacteria bacterium
GGGCGTCGGCCTGGAAGCGGTTCCGCTACGTCACGTTTCCGATGCTGACGCCGATCATCGCCGTCGTCATGACCTTCTCGGTGCTGTTCACCTTCACCGATTTCCAGCTCATCTGGGTGATGACGCGCGGCGGGCCGGTCAACGCCACGCACCTGATGGCGACGCTGTCGTTCCAGCGCGCCATCGTCGGCGGCTCGCTGGGCGAGGGCGCCGCGCTGGCCGTCTCGATGATCCCGTTCCTGCTCTCCGCGATCCTGTTCAGCTATTTCGGCCTGCAGCGCCGGCGCTGGCAGCAGGGCGGCAGCGATGACTGACGCGCTCGGCAAGGCCAGGGCCGACAGCGACGCCCGGCTCGCGAAGGCGAGCGCGGACAGGGAGGGCATGGCCTATCTCGAGACCGTGCCCTATCGCGTCGCCGTCGTGTACCTGCCGCTGGCCGGCTTCCTGCTCGTGCTGCTGTTCCCCTTCTATTGGATGGTCGTCGCCACCTTCAAGACCAACCGCGAGCTCTATGCCTATCGCGGCTGGTCGTCGATCTGGATCCACGAGCCGACACTGGAGAACATCCACAAGCTGCTGTTCGAGACCGACTATCCGGCCTGGGTGTGGAACACGCTCCTGATCACCGTCTCCGCCACGTTCCTCTCGATCTTCTGCGCGGTGTGCGCCGCCTACGCGATCGAGCGCCTCAGGTTCCGCGGCGCGCGCTACGTCGGCATGGCGATCTTCCTCGCCTATCTGGTGCCGCCGAGCATCCTGTTCATCCCGCTCTATGCCATGCTGTCGACCATGGGTCTGCTCGACTCGCCGCTGTCGCTGATCCTCACATACCCGACCTTCCTGATCCCGTTCTGCACCTGGCTCTTGATGGGCTATTTCCGTTCGATCCCGTATGAACTGGAAGAATGCGCGCTGATCGACGGCGCCAGCCGGCTGCAGATCCTCATGAAGATCGTCCTGCCGCTGGCGGTGCCGGGCCTGATCTCGGCCGGCATCTTCGCCTTCACGCTGTCGTGGAACGAGTATCTCTACGCGCTGGTGTTCATCAACTCGGCGGAGAACAAGACCGCGCCGGTCGGCGTGGTGACCGAGCTGATCGAGGCGGACGTCTATCACTGGGGCTCGCTGATGGCGGGCGCCCTGCTCGGCTCGCTGCCGGTCGCGATCCTCTACTCCTTCTTCGTCGAGCACTACGTCGCGTCGATGACCGGCGCGGTGAAGGAATAGCGCGCCCGCCGGCGCGCACGGCCATGCGCGACGTCCTGGTCGTCGTGCAGAAGGGCGACCATTCGCTCGGCCTCTACGACTTCTCGAGCGGCGCCGAGCTCGGCCGCACCAGAAGTGGTGTCAGAGTAGATTTAATTGCCGCTTGTCGCGCTGGGCCTTTGGCGGCCGCCCTTTCGGCCGGCAGAAAATCCACTCTGACCCAAGTTAAGAGACTGGCGCGCCCGCCGGCGGCGGTCAGCCCGGCGGCGCGACGCGCCCCAGCGCCGCGCGGGCCGGGTCTTCCTTCCACGGCTTGCCGCCGAGCGGGGCGTCGACGAAGGCGACGATCGCGGGGTCCATGTCGCGCGCCGGCACCGGCTCGGGCGCGAAATAGCCGTAGCGGTCCTGCCCGCGCACCAGCGTCGCCGAGTTCATGTCGCCGCGCTGGCGCACATGCGGCGCCACGAAGCGGATGGCGTAGCCCATGCGCCGCCCGGGCGAGCGGTTGGGCGGCGAGCCGTGCAGGATCTTGACGTGGTGCAGCGACATCTGGCCCTGCCCCAGCACGAAGTCGACCGCCTGGGCCTCGTCGACGTCCTCGGCCAGCTCCTCGTGCGTGAACAGCATGTTGGCGCTGCCCGGCGCCGATTTCCTGTGCGCCATCTGCGGCATCTTGTGCGAGCCGGGGATGACGCGCATCGCCCCGTTCTCCAGCGTCGAGGGATAGAGCGCGATCCAGGCCGACACCACGTCGTCCGGCTCCAGGCCCCAGTAGTAGGAGTCCTGGTGCCAGGCGACATAGGCGGGATCGCCGGCCTCCTTCACGAACAGGCTCGAGCCCCACACCATGATGTCCGGCCCCAGCACCGACTCGACCGCGTCGAGGATCGCCTCGTGCCGGATCAGCCGGTAGAGCCGCATCAGCTTCAGGTGGCCCTTGTTGCGGATCACGTGCCCGGCGACGAGGCCGCTCCGGCGCTCGAACCCCTCGATCGCTTCGCGCACCTCGGCGGCCTCGGCGGCGCTCAAGGCCGGCACCGGGCAGGCATAGCCGTCGCGGCGGTATTGCGCGACCTGGTCCGCGCCGAGCGCGTTGGTCATGAACTTGCTCCTCCCCGTTCGCGATCGACGCTAGGCCGGCACGCCCGCCTCGGCAAGGCGCGCGCGCTTGGCGACCTGCTCGCGGTGCAGCAAATAGAGGCCGCTGG
Source organism: Alphaproteobacteria bacterium (assembly GCA_023150455.1). Taxonomy (GTDB): domain Bacteria; phylum Pseudomonadota; class Alphaproteobacteria; order JAEULC01; family JAEULC01; genus JAEULC01. The sequence continues at coordinate 2,415 of JAKLKW010000175.1, forward strand.
CGACGACGATGCTGCCGCCGACCAGCGTCCAGATCGTCGGCACGTCGCCGAACAGGAGATAGCCCAGCACCGGCATCCAGATGATCTGCGTATAGGAGAACGGCGCCAGGATCGGCGCCGAGGCATGGGCATGCGCGATGGTCAGCAGCCAGTGGCCGAACCCGGCCAGCACGCCGATGGCGACCATCAGCGCCACGCCGATGCCGTCCGGCCGGATCCAGTCGATCGGCGCGAAGGGCGAGATCGCGACCGCGCCGACGGCACCCGAGTAGAGCAGCGCCGTGTGGGCGCGGTCGGCGCTCGCGACCTTGCGCGTCAGGATCTGGTAGGTGGCGCCGCACAGCGCGGTGAGGCACGAGAACCCGACGGCCCAGTGCACCATGCCGAAGCCCGGGCGGATGACGATCAGCACGCCGACGAAGCCGACGACGATCGCCGCCCAGCGCCGCGGCCCGACGCGCTCGCCCAGGAGCGGCACCGACATCGCGGCCACGATCAGCGGCGTCGCGAAGTAGATCGAGGCCGTCTCGGCCAGCTGCAGGTAGCGCACGGCGAGGATGTTGCAGACGGTCGCGCCGAACAGCAGCAGGCCGCGCAGGATCTGCAACCCCGGCTTCGTCGAGCGCCAGGGCCGGTGCCGCAGATGCGGCCACAGCAGCAGCATGGCCACGACGACCTGGCCGGCATAGCGGACCCAGACGACCTGCGCCACCGGATAGGTCTGGCGCAGCTGCTTGGCGGTGGCGTCGAGCATCGAGAACAGCAGGAACGCCGCGCACATCAGCAAGATGCCGCGGATCGCGTCCTCGGCCGGATGGGAACGCGCCGCCAGCGCCTGGGCCAATTCGTCGCCTCCGGACCACGCCGCCGGAAGCTTGTTCCCCGCGCCGTGCGCCGATATTGTCGGGCTTCTCGAACGGACTGCAGTCAAGTCGGCCCGCCGCGACGGGTCAAGCCGAAATAGGGAATGGAACGCATGCATGTCGTGATCACCGGGGCCGGCGGTTTCCTGGGCCAGAAGCTGGCGCGCAGGCTCCTGGGCGGTGCCCAGCTGACCGGGCCGGGCGGCGCCCGCCAGGACGTCTCGAAGCTGACCCTGTTCGACGTGGTCGCGCCCGCGGCCGACATCGCCCGGGACAGGCGCGTCAAGGTCGTGGTCGGCGACATCGGCGAAGAGAAGCAGGTGCAGGCGATCGTCCAGGGCGACGTCGCCAGCGTGTTCCACCTCGCCGCCGTGGTCAGCGCCGGCGCCGAGGCCGATTTCGACCTCGGCATGCGGGTCAACCTGGACGGCACGCGCTACGTGCTCGAGGCCTGCCGCAAGCTCAAGTCCCCGCCGCGCGTGGCGTTCACCAGCTCGGTCGCGGTCTATGGCGGCGACATGCCCAAGGTCATCAAGGACGACACGCCGCTCAACCCGCAGACCTCGTACGGCTCGCAGAAGGCGATCGGCGAGTTCCTGCTCAACGACATGAGCCGCAAGGGCTTCATCGACGGGCGCGCGCTGCGCCTGCCGACCATCGTCGTCAGGCCGGGCAAGCCGAACAAGGCGGCCTCGACCTGGGCCAGCTCGATCATCCGCGAGCCGCTGCAGGGCGACACGGTGGAATGCCCGGTCGAGCCGTCGGCCGAGATGTACGTGCTGTCGCCGCGCCGCATGGTCGACTCCTTCCTGCACGCGCACGAATTGCCGGCCGAGAAGCTCGGCTTCAACCGCGCGCTGTTCCTGCCCGGCCTCACCGTCACGGTCGCCCAGATGCTGGAAGGGCTGAAGAAGGCCGGCGGCCAGACGGCGGTCGACCGCGTGCGCTTCGTGCCGGACGCGACGATCAGGCGCATCGTCGCCGGCTGGCCGATGCGCTTCGACGCCGCCCGCGCGCGCGGCCTCGGCTTCAAGGCCGACGACAGTTTCGACCAGATCGTCGAGGGCTTCGTGCAGGACGACCTGCGCCGCAACGCCGCGTGACCGACGCGCCGGCGAAGCCGATCAACATCTCCAGCGCCGGCGACGAAGAGATCGGCCGCAGGATGTCGAACTTCGCCGCCACGCCGTTCACGCTCGACGGCCGGCGCTACGCCTCGGTCGAAGGCTTCTACGTGGCCCTGAAGTTCCTCGACGCGGAAAGCCGGGCGCGGGCGGCGGGGCTGGCGGGTCCCGACGCCTATGCCTTCGGCAAGCCCAGCACGCTTACGGAAACCGAGTATGCCGGCAGGCGCTTCGCGCTCGGCGGGCCGGAGCATCACGCGCTGATCGCCCGCGCCATCCGGGCGAAGCTGGCCGAGCACCCGGACCTGGCGCGCGAATTCGCCGCCACGCATCCGCGGCCGATCGTCCACGTCACGCGCGAGCCCGAGCGGCCGGGCACGTTCATGCCGGCCACGGCGCTCTGCCGCATCCTCACCACGCTGCGCGACGAGCTGGTCGCGAAGGAGAAGGACCGCACCGCATGATCCCGTTGCCGTTCCCCAAGGACGAGTACAAGGCCCGTCTCCGGCGCCTGCGCGCCGAGATGGCCGAGCGCGATCTGGAGCTGCTGGTCGTCACCGACGTGGCCAACCAGCACTACCTGACCGCGTTCGACAGCTGGTCGTTCTACACGCCGCAGGTCGTGCTGGTGCCGGTCGAGGACGAGGAGCCGTACTGGATCGGCCGCGCCATGGACGCGGCCGGCGGCCGGCTGACGGTCTGGATGGATCCCGCCCGCTCGCTCGGCTGGCCCGAGACCTACGTGCAGCAGACCGACCGGCACCCGATGGACTGGATCGCAGGCTGGATCCGCGACAAGGGCTGGGGCCGGCGGCGCATCGGCGTCGAGACCGAGGCCTACTACTACTCGGCCAAGGCGCATGAACGGCTGACCGAGGGCTTGCCCGACGCGCGGCTGCTCGACGGCAACCTGATCGTCAACTGGCTGCGCGCGAAGAAGTCTCCGGCGGAGATCGCCTACATGCGCAAGGCGGCGCGGCTGGCCGAGGCGACCATGCGCGCCGCCTACGACGCGATCGCGCCGGGGTTGCGCGAATGCGACGCCATCGCCCGCATCTACGCGGCGCAGACCGCGAGCCAGCCGGACTATGCCGGCGACATCACCTCCCTGCCGCCGACCATCCTCGGCGGCGCCAACGCCTCGGCGCCGCACGTGCTGTGGAGCGACCGGCGCTTCGGCCGGGACGAGACCGTGGCGCTCGAGCTGGCCGGCGCCTGCCGCCACTACACCGCCGGCCTCGCGCGCACGATGCAGCTGGGCAAGCCGCCGCAGGCCGTGCTCGATACCGCCAAGGCCGTGCTCGAGGGCATGCAGGCGGTGGTCGACTTCACCCGGCCGGGCGTCACCGGCGAAGCGGTCGAGGCCGCCTGGCGCGCCGTCATCGCCCGCCACGGCCTCAAGAAGGAATCGCGCATCGGCTACGCCATCGGCATCGGCTACCCGCCCGACTGGGGCGAGCACACGATCAGCCTGCGCGCCGGCGACAAGAGCGTGCTCGAGCCCGGCAACACCGTGCACTGCATCCTCGGCATCTGGATGGCGGACTGGGGCATGGAGGTCAGCGAGACCATCCTGGTGACGGAGCGGGCATGCGAATGCCTGACGGATTTCCCGCGCGAGGTGCATGTGAAGTCCTAAGCCCTCTCCCGCCTGCGGCGGGCGAGGGAATGATACGCGACGAAAGAAGAGCGCCATGACCCAGCACAGCCGCATCACCGCCAGCGTCGACTACGAGAAGAACGGCAAGCAGGTCGGCTACCTGTCGGCGCCGCACTCCCACAACCTGTCCGGTTGGGGCGCGGCGCGCTTTCCGATCGCGGTGATCAGGAACGGCAGCGGGCCGACGATGCTGCTGACCGGCGGCAACCACGGCGACGAGTACGAGGGGCCGATCGCGCTCACGAAGCTGATCCAGGCGCTCGACCCGGCGCGCATCCAGGGCCGCGTGATCGTGATGCCGTTCTTGAACGCGCCGGCGGTGGCGGCCGGCACGCGCGTCTCGCCGATCGACGGCGTCAACATGAACCGCACCTTCCCCGGCGATCCGCTCGGCACCGTGACGCGCATGGTGGCGCACTACGTGCATTCCCGCCTGCTGCCGCTGGCCGATGCCGTGGCCGACATCCATTCCGGCGGCAAGAGCATGTTCTTCTCGCCCTTCGCCGCGGTGCACGAGCTGGACGACAAGGCGCTGATGGAGAAGTCGCGCCGGGCCATGCTCGCCTTCGATCCGCCGATCGGCCTCTTGGTGCGCGAGCTCGACGTCGCCGGCACCCTCGACACCGAGGTGGAGAAGGCCGGCAAGGTGCTGGTGACGACCGAGCTCGGCGGCGGCGGCACCACCTCGACCGCGACGATCGGCCTTGCCGAGCGCGGCGTGCGCAACCTGCTCAGGCATTTCGGCGTCCTCGACGGCGCGCCGGAGACGCGCGCGAGCCTCGGCCTCAAGCCGACGCGCCTGATGGTCGCGAAGGAGGACGCCTATGTCGCCACCGACCATTCCGGCCTGCTCGAGATGCTGGTCGATCTCGACGCCCCAGTGTCGGCCGGGCAGCCGATTGCCAGGGTCTACGACCTCGAGCACCCGGGCGCCGCGCCCGCCCTTTATCACGCGCGCAGCGACGGGTTCCTGATCGGCCGCAGCCACGGCGCGCTGGTGGCGGCCGGCGACTTCCTCGCCATGATCGCGCGCGACGCGTAGCCCCTACAGGTTGTCGACCAGCCCGCCGTCGACCACGAGCATGTGGCCGTTGACGTAGCTGCCGGCGCGGCTGGCGAGGAACACGGCGGCGCCGCCGATCTCCTCGGGCCTGGCCCAGCGGCCGAGCGGGCAGCGCGACTTCACGAAGGCGTTGAACTCGGGGTTCTGCGTCAGCGCGGTGTTCATCTCGGTGTCGAAGAAGCCGGGGCAGATCACGTTGACCGTGATGCCCTTCGGCGCCAGCTCGACCGCCAGCGTCTTGCTCATGCCGCCGAGCCCCGCCTTGGCCGCAGCATAGGCGTGCACCGTCGGCCGCGCCACGATGCCCATGATCGAGCCGGTCATGATGATGCGTCCCTCGCCGCGCGGGATCATCACGCGCGCCGCCTCGCGCGCCAGCACGAAGCAGGCGGTCAGGTTGGTGTCGATCACGCGCTGGAAATCGGCGTTCTCCCATTCCAGCAGCGGCCTTCGGTGCTGGATGCCGGCGTTCAGCACGGCGACGTCGAGCCTTCCGTGCTTCTTCGCGATGTCGGCGACGGCCTTGGCCGCGGCGGCGAAGTCGCTGACGTCGAACGGCGCGATCTCGGCCTTGATGCCGTCGGCCTTCAGCTTGCCGGCCGAAGTCTCCAGCGTCCCGGCGTCGCGGCCGTTCAGCACCACCGTGCCGCCGGCCTCGCCCATCGCCTTCGCCATGGCGAAGCCCAGGCCGCGGCTCGCGCCGGTCACCAGGACGACGCGGTCCTTCAACGAGAACAGGTCGGACATGCATTCTCCCCTTGGCTGGCGGACTCATAACACGCGCGCCGCTATACTGCGACCCGAGGTCACGCCGTTCATTGGGGGATATCGATGCTCGACCTGCCGTTCCGTTCCGCCAAGCAGCTTGCCGCCGCGATCAAGCGCAAGAAGATCGGCTGCGCGGAGCTGCTCGACCTCTATCTCGCGCGGGTCGAGAAATACAATCCCCGGCTCAACGCCATCATCGCCACCGACCTACCGGCCGCGCGCAAGCGCGCCAAGGCGGCGGACCAGGCGCTGGCGCGGGGCAGATCCTGGGGGCCGCTGCACGGCGTGCCGATGACGATCAAGGAGTCGTTCAACGTCGCCGGGCTGCCGACCACCTGGGGCGTGCCGGCCTTGAAGGACAATGTCGCCAAGGACAACGCCGTCGCGGTCGACCGCTTCCTCGCCGCCGGCGCGGTGCTGTTCGGCAAGACCAACGTGCCGATCTACCTGGCGGACTGGCAGAGCTTCAACGCGGTCTACGGCACGACCAAAAACCCGTGGGACGTGACGCGCTCCCCCGGCGGCTCGTCCGGCGGCTCGGCCGCCGCGCTGGCGGCGGGCCTGACCGGGCTCGAGGCCGGCAGCGACATCGGCTCGTCGATCCGCAACCCGGCGCATTACTGCGGCGTCTACGGCCACAAGCCGACCTGGGGCATCTGCACGCCGCGCGGCCACGCCATGCCCGGCGTCGTGGCGCAGTCCGACATCTCGGCGATCGGCCCGCTCGCCCGCTCGGCCGAGGACATCGCGCTGGCGCTCCAGGTCATGGCGGGGCCCGACGACATCGACGGCGCCGGCTGGCAGCTCAAGCTGCCGGCGCCGCGCAAGACCCGGTTCGGCCAGCTCAAGGTCGCGGTCATGCTCGACGATCCGAACGCCGAGGTCGACCGCGAGGTGCGGGATCGCATCCAGGCGGTGGCCGACTTCCTTTCGAAGAAGAAGGCCAAGGTCAGCGACAAGGCGCGGCCCGACATCGACACCAGCGAGCTGCAGCGCACCTATGTCCTGCTGCTGCGCGCCGCGACCTCGGCGCGGCTGACGCCCGAGCTGGTGCAGCGGAACGAGGAGATCCTGCGCCTGCTCGCGCCCGGCGACGAGAGCTATCTTGCGCGCATGACGCGCGGCAACCTGCTGCCGCATCGCGACTGGCTCAAGCTCAACAACGCGCGCCATCACTTCAGGCTCAAATGGGCCGAGTTCTTCAAGGACTACGACCTGCTGCTCTGCCCGACCGCCTCGTCCGCCGCCTTCCCGCACGACCAGCAGGGGGAGCGGCACGAGCGCACGATCGAGGTCAACGGCAAGCGCGTGCCGACCACCGACCAGCTGTTCTGGGCCGGCTACAGCGGCGTGGCGTACCTGCCGTCGATCTCGGCGCCCGCCGGCTTCAGCAAGTCGGGCCTGCCGATCGGCGTGCAGATCATCGGCGCCCAGTACGACGACCGCCAATGCATCGAGCTGGCGCGCATGCTCGAGCAGGAGTTCCAGGCCTTCGTGCCGCCGCCGGGCTACGACTGACGGCCGATTCTCCGTCTGCGTCCGGCCATCGGTGGATTGACCCAGGTCAACGACCGCGTCCGGCGGACATGCCCTATTGACGGCGGTGCCGCGGGCACCGCTGTTCAACCGGGCGACGGACGTGGCGGATGGCTGCTCCGCAGGGTTCGAGGGGCGTGTTGCGGGCCTTGTCGGCGAAGCGCCGGTGGGGGCGCAGCCGCGCGCATGCGTGGTCGTCGGGCGCCGTCGTCCTCGGCCTGTTCGCCTGGTCCGCCCTGACCGCGTGCTTCTTCGAGTCGAAGGACGACCCGGCGACGACCGGCCGCGACACCGTGTACGGCGATACCTCCGTGCACCACGGCCCCGACGGCGGCACGGTCTACGGCGATTTCCACTGCGATCCCAACGACCGCTACCTCGGCGGCGGCGATGCCGCGTCGGTGGCCAACACGCGGCGGAACCTGGAAGCCGCCATCTCGCGTCTCGAGCGCGAGATCGAGGATGTCGACCGGCAGCGCGACCAATGCAAGGGCAGGACAAAGCCTTACCTGGCGTACCTGCGAGAGCGGAATTGCAGCAATGCGGCGCTGACAGCCGCGCATGTAGAGGAGAAGAAGCGAAGCGAGGCCTTGATGCGCGCTCAGGATGCCAGCCGGACCGCCGGCAGGCAGTATGAAGCCGCCAGGAGCAAGTGGATGCACCGCATGGGGGAGATCGGCGGCGAGGCCGCCCGCACCGATCCGTACCTGGCGAATCTGGCAGATCAAATGCAGAAGCGCCAGACCGAGCTTTCGCAGGCCGCCCAGACCGAGCTCCGCGCCGAGGAGGCATGGCGCAATGCACAGCAGGCCCATCAGCGACAAGCCGATTGCTTCGATGGTGCCGCCGCCGACGAGAAAACCGACCCGTGCTCGGATCTGAACTATCTCCCGCTGGCGCAACGATGGAACCAGCTGCGCAACCAGCTGGCGATGTACGAGCGCGACCTGGAGCGGCTGAAGGACTGCGACGAGAACCGCGCGGCGCAGGTAGGCGGCCGCCCGTCGCAGCCGGGCGTGACGATCTCGCCCGGCCTGCTGCTCGGGCCCTGGCTGCAGCGGCCGCCGACCGGCCGTCCGCCGCCGAGGCATCCGCACGGGAGCCCGCCGCCATGACGCC
>JAKLKW010000002.1 GCA_023150455.1 Alphaproteobacteria bacterium
AGGTCGCGCGCGTGCTGGATGCGCGCGCGGCCAAGATCACGGCCGACGTCAAGGCGGCCGAGGCGCTGAGAGCCGAGGCCGAGGCGACGCTCGCCGCCTACGAGACGGCGATGGCCGAGGCGCGGGCCAAGGCGACCTCCACGATCCAGCAGGCGGCGCAACAGGCCGCGGCGGCCGCCGCCGCGCGGCAGGCCGACTTTGCCGCGGTCCTGAAGGAGCGCAGCGACACGGCCGAGCAGCGCATCGCCGCCGCGCGCGCCGCCGCGCTCAAGGACATCGGGCAGGTGGCGGGCGAGGTGACCGGCGCGGCGGTGGCCCGCCTCGTCGGCAGCCAGCCGGCGCCAGCGGCGGTGACCGAGGCGGTCGGCGCCGCCTTGCGCCAGCGGCGCTAGGGAAGTCGGGCCTACCATGCTGAACAATCCCACCTTCTGGGTCGCCGTCGGCTTCGTCATCTTCGTCGTGCTGACGTGGAAGCCGCTCAAGCGCGCCGCGCTCGGGCAGCTCGACGCGCACGCCGCCAAGGTCCGCGCGCAGATCGAGGAGGCCGAGCGCCTGCGCAACGAGGCCCACGGGCTGCTCGAGGACTACAAGCGCAAGCACAAGGCGGCGATCGGCGAGGCCGAGGCCATCGTCGCCCGCGCGCACGAGGAGGCCCAGCGCATCGCGGCCGAGGCGTCGGCTGCGCTCGATGCCGCGCTCAAGCGCCGCGAGCAGCAGACGCTCGACAAGATCGCCCAGGCCGAGGCGGCCGCGCTGCGCGACGTGCGCAACCAGGCGGTCGAGATCGCCATCGCCGCCGCCAGGACGATCGTCGCCGAGCAGATGAAGGGCCCGGCCGGCGCGGCGGCGCTGGAGAGCGCGATCAGGGAACTGCCGCAGAAGCTCCATTGAGCTTCGCCGCCGGCAAGGGCGACGCTATGATCGGGCCGGCGGAACAACCGCCGGCCCGCTTCGTTTCGAGGGGAGGGAAAGCCGCCATGACCATGCTTCGCATCGCCGTCGCCGCGCCGATCCTGGCCCTGCTGCTGGGCCTGGGCGCCGCTCCGCCCGCCCCGGCGCTCGCCGACACGATCCAGCAGAGCGCGCTCAAGGACGGCTGCAAGAAGCGCTACGCCACGAACAAGCGGAAATACAACGAGTGCATCAGCGGCAACAGCAAGGCCAGCACGGACGCGCTGATCGAAGGCTGCTACCTGCGCTACAACGCCGTGAAGGACAAGCTGCGCGAGTGCCTGGGGCGGTAGCGCAAGACGTCCTTCGACACGCTCGGGACGAGGAGGAAACTAAGGAGTCATCATCCCGAGCTTATCGAGGGACGAGCCCGCTCACAGCGCCTTGTACATGACCGAGGTCGGCTCGAGCGTGCCACCGGCGGCCAGGGCGTAGCCGGGGATCACGCCGGCGAGCGTGTAGCCGAGCGAGCGGTAGAGCGCCTCGGCCGGGCTGCCGGTCCAGGTGTCGAGCGTCAGGAGCGACCGCCCGGCGCGGCGCGCCTCGTCCTCCAGCGCCAGCATCAGCCGCCGGCCGAGGCCGAGGCGGCGGGCGCGGCGGTGCACGAGCAGCTTCATCACGTCGGCGCGGTGACGCTGGTTCGGGGTCGCGCTCGGGTCGAGCTGCACGCTGCCGAGCAGGCCGGCGCCGCTCTCCGCCACCAGCAGCACGCGCCCGCCGCCGTCGACCGCGGCGATCACGCCCTCCCAGAAGCGGCGCGCGAGCGCCGGGTCCATGGGCGGCAGGAAGCTGACCGAGGCGCCGCCGTCGACCACGTCGCACAGGACCTCGACGAGCCCGTCGATTCGTTCGGCGGCGGCCGCCGCATCGAGGCGCCGAATTTCGGCCGTGGGGATCACGGCGTCCGTCATCGACATGCGCTCAGTTCTGCTGTTGCGGCAGAGTCGGGAGCGTGGGCCTGGCGCCGCTGCCGGGCAGCGCGGGCGCGCCGGGCGGAGACACGGCGGCACCCGTCGGCGCCATGCCGGGCAGGGTCGGCAGGCCGCCGCCGGGCGGCGGGCTGCCGGGAGCGCGCGGCTGGACCGCCTCGCCGCGGCGCGCGCGGTTGTAGGCGAGCTGCTCCTCGGTCAGCTGCAGCCCGACCAGGATGGCGTAGTAGATCGGCTTCTCGTCCTTGCGGATCGGGATGGTCACCTGCTCCAGCTCTTCCTCGAGCACGGCACTGGTGCGCCCTTGCGGCCAGTTGACGCCGACCGGGAAGACCTCCTTGGCGACGATCTCGCCGGTGACGCGGTGGCGGATCGCGACGAAGTACGAGAACTCGATCCGCCCGCCGGGATCGGGCCGGGCGCGCTGCGCGGCGAAGGCGATCTGCAGCGTGACATGGACGCGCCGGTCCTTCTCGCGGCACACGGGCTGGCTGGTCGACTGCACCACCACGTCGTACTGGATGTCGTCGAGCGTGCGCGCCTTCCCGTCCCTGAACTTGGTCATGCGGGTGAGCTCGGGCACCAGCCCGACATCGGGGCAGTCCTCCGCGTCGGCGAAGGCCGGCTGGGCGGCGAAGACGAGGAGCGCCGAGAGGAACAGCGCGGCGGTTCGGCGGGCGAGACCGCGCACCGGGGTCAGAGCGTGTTGTGCGTGCCGTCGCACAAGGGCTGCGCCTTGGTCGCCTTGCAGCCGCAGAGCCAGACTTCGGCCGTGGCCGCGGCCGTGTACTGCACGGGGTTCAGGCCCGTGCCCTTGTGCGAACCGTCGCAGAACGGCTGCTTCTTGCTGCGTCCGCATGCGCACCACCAATACGTCCTGCCCGCTTCCACCGTCACGCCGTATGGCGCCTTCTGCGCCGGGATCGCGCCCGTCGTCATGCCCCCGCCCTTTCCTTCGCGCCCTTTTCATTGCAGGCGGCGCCTAGTAGTGTCCCCCGGCCGCCGCGCCCCGTTTCATGCCGATGCGGCCGACATTAGGGTCTGGGCGATGCAAGCACAAGGACGAGCACCGGAGAGCGTACCCCGCGAATCGCCCGAATCATCCGCATCCGCGCCAGGCCCGGCCTGACATGGCCGTCTACACCGAGGTCAGCGACGAGGAGCTGGCCGGATTCGTCACCGAGTACGACATCGGCGCGGTGACCAGCTGCAAGGGCATCGCCGAGGGCGTCGAGAATTCGAACTACCTGCTGCGCACCGAGCGCGGCACCTACATCCTGACGCTGTACGAGAAGCGCGTGAAGCCGGAGGACCTGCCGTTTTTCCTCGGATTCATGGAGCATCTCGCGCGCAACGGCATCGCCTGCCCCACCCCGCTGCACGCACGCGACGGCAAGGCGCTGCGCGTGCTGTGCGGCCGCCCGGCGGCGATCGTGACCTTCCTCGACGGCATGTGGCCGCGCCAGGTCACGCCAATGCATTGCCGCCTGCTGGGCGAGGCGATGGCGCGCATGCACCTGGCCGGGGCCGGCTTCGCGCTCGAGCGGGTCAACGCGCTCTCGCTGCCGGGCTGGCGGCCGCTGGCCGAGGCCTGCCTGCCGCGCGCGGGCGAGGTCGCCGCCGATCTGGCGCCGCTGATTCGCGACGAGCTCGACTTCCTGGGCACGCGCTGGCCCGCGGGCCTGCCCGCGGGCGTGATCCATGCCGACCTGTTCCCCGACAACGTGTTCTTCCTGGGCGACAGGGTCTCGGGCATCATCGACTTCTACTTCGCCTGCAACGACGCCTTCGCCTACGAGCTGGCGATCTGCCTCAACGCCTGGTGCTTCGAGCGCGACGGCGACTTCAACGCGACCAAGGCGCTCCTGATGCTGCAGGCCTATCGCGCCGTGCGCCCGATCTCGGCCGAGGAGACGGCGGCGCTGCCGATCCTGGCGCGCGGCAGCGCGCTGCGCTTCCTTCTGACGCGGCTCTACGACTGGCTCAACCATCCCGCCGGCGCCTTCGTCAAGCCCAAGGACCCGCTGGAATACGCGCGCAAGCTGCGCTTCCACCGGCGCGTCCCAGGGCCCGGCGCCTATGGAATCTGATGTCCAAGCCCAAGCATGAGGACGAGGTCGTCGACATCTTCACCGACGGCGCCTGCAGCGGCAATCCGGGTCCGGGCGGCTGGGGCGCCATCCTGCGCTACCGCGGCAAGGAGCGGGAGCTGAGCGGCGCGGAACAGCCGACCACCAACAACCGCATGGAGCTGATGGCGGCGATCGCCGCGCTCGAGGCGCTGACGCGCCCCGTGCCGGTGCGGCTTTGGACCGACAGCACCTATGTGCGCGACGGCATCACGAAATGGATCCATGCGTGGAAGGCGAAAGGCTGGAAGACCGCCGACAGGAAGCCGGTCAAGAACATCGACCTGTGGCAGCGGCTCGAGCGCGCCATGCAGCACCACAAGGTCGAGTTCCACTGGGTGCGCGGCCATGCCGGGCACCCCGAGAACGAGCGCGCCGACCGGCTCGCGCGCGAGGCGATCAAGGCGGCGGGGATCGGGTAGAAACCCCTCGCCCGCCGCAGGCGCGCGAGGGTCGGAAGATCACGACGCCGTCTTCATGATGAACGGGTTGCCGCCGCCGGGGCCGTTGTTGATCCACACGCTCTTGGTCTGCAGATAGCCCTCGATCGCCTCCATGCCGTTCTCGCGCCCGAGGCCCGAGGCCTTGTAGCCGCCGAAGGGCATCAGGAAGCTGACGGCGCGGTAGGTGTTGACCCAGACGGTGCCGGCCTTGATGCGCCGGGCCATGGTGTGGGCGCGCCGGACCGACTGCGTCCAGACGCCGGCGCCGAGGCCGTAGGCGATGTCGTTGGCGATGCGGACCGCGTCCTCCTCGTCCTTGAACTTGATGACGGAGAGCACCGGCCCGAACACCTCCTCCTGGGCGATGCGCATCCTGTTCTCGACGCCGGTGAAGATGGTCGGCTTGACGAAATAGGTGCCGCCGCCCTCGGCCGCCGGCGCCGGACCGCCGCCCAGCACGCACTTGGCGCCCTCGCCCTTGGCGATGTCGATGTAGCCGAGGATCTTCCGGTACTGCGGCGGCGTCGTCACGGGACCGACCTGCGTCGTCGGCAGGCTCGGGTCGCCGAGCCTGGCGGTCTTCGCCATGGCGACCAGCTTCTCGACGAATTTGTCGTGGATCGTCTCCTGCAGCAGCAGGCGCGAGCCGGCGATGCAGGTCTGCCCGGTGGCGGCGAAGATGCCGGAGATGGCGCCGCTCACCGCGTCGTCGAGGACGCAGTCGTCGAACACGATGTTGGGCGACTTGCCGCCGAGCTCGAGCGAGACCTTCTTGAACGTCTTCGCCGCCAGCTCGTTGACGCGCGCGCCGGTCAGCGTGCCGCCGGTGAAGGCGACCTTGGACACCAGCGGATGGGTGACCAGCGGCTCGCCCGCCACGGCGCCGTAGCCGGTGACGACGTTGATCACGCCGGGCGGCACCTCGGCCTCCTGAATCACGAGGCGCATGAACTCGAGCAGCGAGGCGGAGGTGAACTCGCTGGGCTTGATCACCACGGTGCAGCCGGCCGCGAGCGCGGGCGCCAGCTTCCAGCCCGCCAGCATCAAGGGCGAGTTCCACGGGATGATGAAGCCGCAGACCCCGACCGGCTCCTTCAGGATGTAGGTGAAATGGTCCGGGCGGTCGACCGGCACCACCGCGCCCTGGATCTTGTCGGCGAGACCGCCGTAGTAGTTGAACCATTCGGGCAGGTACTTGGTCTGCGCGTGCATCTCCGAGATCAGCTTGCCGTTGTCGCGTACCTCGATCTCGGCGAGGTGCTGGGCGTGCTTCTCGATCAGCGCGGCGATCCGGCGCAGCAGCCTGCCGCGCGCGGTCTGGGTCATGCCGGGCCACGGGCCGCTCTCGAAGGCGCGCGCCGCCGCCCTGACGGCGCGGTCGACGTCCTCCTTGTCGCACTCGGGGATCAGCGCCCAGGGCTCGCCCGTGTAGGGATTGATGGTCTGGAACGTCTTGCCGGAGGCGGCATCGACCCACTTGCCGTCGATGTGGGCCTGGTAGGTCTTGAGGGTGGCGGGAATGTCCGGCATGGCTGGTCTCCTCCGTCACGATGGCTTTCGTTCGTGCCGGAATTCCGTCAGATGCCGGCGCTTGCGTCAACCCGGCGCGACGACGCCGTCCTCGGTGACCACCGCGTCCATCGGGATGTCGTGCGGCTGCGGGTAGATGGTCGCGATCGCCTGCCGGCGATAGCCGACGCCGAGGACGCGGGGCTTCCTGGGCATGGCAGCCAGCGTCCGGTCGAAGAACCCGCCGCCATAGCCGAGGCGATAGCAGGCCGGGTCGTAGCCGACCACCGGCGCGATCACCACGTCGGGCAGCACGGCTTCGGCATCGCTCGCGGGCTGGGGGATGTTCCACACGCCGCGCTCCAGCCTGTCGCCCCTGGACCAGGCACGGAACACCAGCGGCTGGCCGCGCGCGATCACGACCGGCAGCGCCGTGCGACCGCCGCGCACGACGACGCGCTCGAGGAAGGCGCGCAGGTCCGGCTCGCCGCGGAACGGCCAGTAGGCGCTGACGATCAGCCCCGCCACGTCGCCGATCGCGGTCTCCAGGTTCGCCGCGATCTTGTCGTCGTGCGCACGCCGCAGGTCGCTGGCGATCGCCAGCCGTTCCTTGATCAGCCGCTCGCGCTCGGCCTTGCGCCAGCGCAGGACGTCGGCGCGCTGGCGCGGATCGGCCGCCGCCGCCAGGCCCATGTAGGCGGGATCGACCTCGTGCATGAAGCAGGGCGGCGAGGCGAGGCAGGCCGGCCGGTCGTCGTCTTCGCCTGTCATGCCGCGGCCTCGCCGTCGGGCAGGAAGACCTCGGCGTCGGGACGATGCAGGCGCTGCCCCTTCATCAGGAAGACGCCCTTCTGGCCGGCGATGCCGAGTTCCAGGCTCTCGGCGATGCGGTGCGCCCGCTCGACGAAATGCGCCGCCGCCGCCGGCGGGCAGACCGCGCGCGCCGTCTCCTCGAACAGAGCCAGCCAGCGGTCGAAATGCCGGGCATCGACCGGCAGCGGCAGATGCTTTCCCATCGGCTGGCCGTGGTAGCGCCCGCTCATCAGCGCGACCGAAGACCAGAACGCGCACATGCGCCGCAGATGCGGCTCCCAGTCCCGGATGCGCGCGTCGAACACCGGCCCGAGCAACGCATCGCCCCGCACCTTGTCGTAGAAGGCCCGCACCAGGCGCTCGATCATCGCGTCGTCGATGCCGGTGCGCCGGACGATGTCCGCGGTGATCCGTGCCCGCCGCTCGGCCGCTGTCATCGTGACCCCTAATAGGTATTTGGAATGTCTATTTAGCATGCGATAGTCGGCGGCGGCAACATCGATCCGGAGCGCCGCCATGCGCCTGACCTCCTTCACCGACTACGGCCTGCGCGCGCTGATGCGCGCGGCCGGCGACCCGGAGCGCGTCTACACGACGGACGCGATCGCCCGCGAGTTCCGCATCTCGCGCAACCACCTGACCAAGGTGATCCGCGAACTGGCGGCATCCGGCATCGTCGCGACGCAGCGCGGCACCGGCGGCGGCTTCCGCCTGGCGCGGCCGGCGGAGGACATCACGATCGGCGAGATCGTGCGCCGGCTCGAGGCGCATGCCGCGCTGGTGGAATGCTATCGCGCCGACGGCGGCGAGTGCGTGCTCACGCCTGCCTGCCGGCTCAAGCGCCGGCTCGGCGCCGCGCGCGAGGCGTTCTTGAGCGAGCTCGACCGCACCACGCTCGCCGAATGCGCCTGGCCGCGGGCGAAGGCGGCGGCGTAGTCCGAAAACGAAGCGGCCGGGCCGGCGTTTCACGCCGGCCCGGCCGCCGTTCGAGATATCAGGCCCTCTTACAGGTCCTGCAGCATCTTCTCGGCGCTGGAGACCTCGAACTGGCCGGGCTGCTCGAGGTGCAGCGTCTTGACCACGCCGTCCTTGACCAGCATCGAGTAGCGCTGGCCGCGCACGCCCAGGCCGCGGGCGGTCAGGTCGAACTCCATGCCCATGGCCTTGGTCATGGCGCCGCTGCCGTCGGGCAGCAGGAACACCTTGTCGCCGACTTTCTGGTCCCTGCCCCACGCGTCCATGACGAAGGGGTCGTTGACCGACAGGCACACGATCTTGTCGACGCCCTTCTTCTTCAGCGCGTCGGCCTGCTGCACGTAGCCGGGCAGATGCTTGGCCGAGCAGGTCGGCGTGAAGGCGCCGGGCAGCGAGAACATGACGACCGTCTTGCCCTTGAAGATGTCGTCGGTCTTGATCTCCTGGATTCCGTCCGGACCCTTGAAGTGCAGGGTCATCGACGGGATCTTGTCTCCAACCTTGATGGTCATTCCACCCTCCCGAAACACGGACACTTGCGATCGGACCAGGGCGCCCGCTGTCGGACCAAGGCGACCCGTCCCACGGCCGACAATAGATAGGAATTGCCGTTGCCCTGTCCAGCCCGGCGCGGCCCTACCGGATCACCGCCGCGTCGCGATGGGGCGGGCGGAGGCGGCGCCGGCCTGGTCGACCGCGGCCAGCACCGACTCCTGCGTCAGCAGCTCGGGCAAGGCGATGCCCTGCGGCGCGGCGGGCCCGTAGACCACGTTGAACGGAATGCCGTAGCGGCCGAACTTGGCGAGGTAGCGCGCGATCGTCGCGTCGGGCCGCGTCCAGTCCGCGCGCATCGGCACGACGTCGTCGCCGCCCAGCCGCTTCGCCACCTCGCCGCGGTTGAGCACGAAGGCCTTGTTCGCCTGGCAGGTGATGCACCAGTCGGCGGTGACGTCGACGAAGACGACCTTGCCGCGCGCGACGAGCGCGGCGATCTCCGCCTCGTCGAATTTCTGCCAGTGCCGGTCCTTTGCCGCCACGTCGCCGCCGCGCATCGAAGCGGGCGCCAGGACCGCCAGCGCCACGGTGGCCAGCGCGAACCCCGCGACCGCCGCCGGTGCCATGCGGCGCAGCGCCTGCGGCAGGCGCGCGGCGAAGGCGAAGCCGAGCGCGAGCGCGACCAGCATCAGCGCCAGCACGCCGGCCGCGACGAGGCCGCGCTGCGTCGCCAGGACGAGCACCAGCCAGGCCGCGGTCGCCGCGAGCGCGAGGCCGAGCACGCGGCGCAGATGCAGCATCCAGCGCCCGGGCTTCGGCATCATCGTGGCGAGGCCCGGGAACGCCGCCACCAGCAGGTAGGGCAGCGCCAGGCCGAGGCCCAGCGCCAGGAACACCGCGACGATCTCGAGCGCGCCGCGCGACAGCGCGAAGCCGACCGCCGTGCCGAGGAACGGCGCCGAGCACGGCGTCGCCAGCAGCGTGGCGAGCGCGCCGGTGAGGAAATGCCCGGCAAGGCCGTGGCTCGCGCCGCTTTTCTCGGCCGCGGCGAAGGCCCAGCGCGGCCCGCCGATCTCGAACCAGCCGAACAGGTTGCAGGCGAACAGCGTGACGATCACCGCCATGGCGGCGATGAACCCGGGCTGCTGGAACTGGATGCCCCAGCCGACCGCCATGCCGCCCGCGCGCAGCGCCAGCACGCCCAGGCTCAGCAGCAGG
The DNA here is from genome assembly GCA_023150455.1 of Alphaproteobacteria bacterium. Lineage (GTDB taxonomy): Bacteria > Pseudomonadota > Alphaproteobacteria > JAEULC01 > JAEULC01 > JAEULC01. Next base: position 9,463 of record JAKLKW010000002.1, read on the forward strand.
AACGAGGCCACGATGCCGGCGGCCGACGCGAGGAAGCCGAGCCGCACCTCGCCGCGCTGGCCGCCGCCATGGCCGACCACGGCCAGGAGCTTCAGCGACAGCACCGGCAGCACGCAGGGCATCAGGTTGAGGATGAGGCCGCCGATGAGCGCGATCAGCAGGATGCCGGCCAGCGCCCCGACGTCGCCCGAGGTGGCGATGTCGCCGGAAGTGCCCGGCACGACCGCCCGCTGCGCCTCCATGGCGCGGCCGGCGTCGATCAGCGTCAGCGTCACGCCCGCGGTCAGCAGGTCTTCCGGCTTGCCGCGGTCGGCCAGCACCCGCGCGGTCAGGATGCCGCCGAGCCCGTCCGGCTCGAGCCGCGACTCGACCTTGTCGAAGCGCAGGCCGGCCGGTCCCTCGATGTAGAGATCGGGCGCGGTCAGGCGCTCGCGCGCGGCCACCTTGATCGCCAGCACCGCCCCTTCGGCCTCGCGCACCAGCGCCGCGCGCTCGATCGAAAGGCCGACCGCCTGGCCGTCGCCGGGCACCTTGGCGCGCCAGCGGTCGATCAGGTCGACGAAGGGCGACGGCGTCGGCGGGCCGGCGGGCAGGTCGAGCTTGAGCTCGGCGCGGGCCGGCACGCAGATCTTCTCGCACACGAGATAGTCGATGGCGGCGCGCAGCTTCATCGGCTCGCCCGGCCGCTCGGGGCGCGCTATGACCGGCAGCAGCACCTCGTCCTCGTAGCCCAGCGTCTCGATGCCGAGCAGCGTATGGCGCTCGGGCACCGGCCACAGGATGTCGGCGCGCGCCAGGTTCTCGGAGCCGGTCCAGTCGACCTGCGCCGGCAGCCCGGCATCGCCGGGCGAGCGCCAATAGGTCTTCCATCCCTTCTCCAGGCGGAACTGCAGGCCGAGGCGCAGCTCGGCGAGGTCGCCTACCGCGCCGGTGGCGGCCACGAATCGCACGCGCGCGAACTCGTGCTGGCCCCAGGCGGAGGAAGCGGCCAACGCAGCTTGCGGCGCCATGCCGCCGCCGGCCGCCGCCAGCGCGAACAAAGCCAAAACATGGTGAATCCAGCGCCGCATTCCGCCGATTTCCGTGCCTCGAGCACGCGTATTACGCCTGTTTCTCCCGGTTTGCCCGCATTGGCGAGCAACCGGCAGCACATATATAGTTTTCACGAGGTCCCGGATGCCTCACATTGCCGTGTTGGGGGGACATGGCGGGGACGAAATGCCGCAGTCGCGGCCTAGGCTCGAGGAAACGAGGTGATGCCCGTGCACGACCCGTCGTCCGGCTACCTGACAGGAAACCTGCTGATCGCCATGCCCCAAATGCGCGATCCGCGCTTCCAGCGGACGGTCATCTACATGTGCGTCCACAATCCCAAGGGCGCCATGGGGCTGGTGGTGAACCGGCTGGTCGATTCCATCACCTTCCCCGACCTGCTGCAGCAGCTGAACATCGACACCGACAACCTGAAGCAGACCATCCGGGTGCATTTCGGCGGCCCGGTCGAGTCCGGCCGCGGGTTCGTGCTGCATTCCGACGACTTCAAGGACTCCGGCACGACCGTCGTGCCCGGCGGGCTGGCGCTGACGGCGACGATCGACATCCTGAAGGCGATCGCCGGCGGCGGCGGCCCGCGTCGCTGCCTGTTGGCGCTGGGCTATGCCGGCTGGGGCGCCGGGCAGCTCGACGGCGAGCTGCAGGCCAATGCCTGGCTCAGCGCGCCCGCCGACGAGGACATCGTGTTCGACGGCGAGCTCGAGTCCAAGTGGGAGCGCGCGCTGGCCAAGATCGGCATCGCGCCCCGCATGCTGACGGGCCTGTCCGGCGAAGCCGGGCACGCCTGACATCCGCGCATGATCGCAAGCGCACCGCGCCGCGCGGCGATCGAGGTCCGCCCGGTCGCCGGCGCGCTCGGCGCCGAGATCGCCGGCGTCGACCTGTCGCGGAAGCTCGACGACGCGACGATCGACGCCGTCATCGCCGCCTTCCACGAGCACCTGGTCCTGTTCTTCCGCGGCCAGCGCCTGACGCCGGAGCAGCAGGTGGCGTTCACGCGCCTGTTCGGCCCGCCGATGGAGACGCCCTTCGTCGAGGCGATGGAGGGCTATCCCTTCATCGTGAAGGTGCTGAAGGAGGCGGACGAGCGCAACGTCAGCACCTTCGGCAACGCCTGGCATTCCGACTTCAGCTCGCTCGCGGAGCCGCCGCTCGGCTCGATCCTCTACGCGCTCGAGGTGCCGGAATACGGCGGCGACACGCTGTTCGCCAACATGTACGCGGCCTACGAGGCGCTGTCGCCCGGCATGCGGCGCATGCTCGACGGTTTGCGCGCGATCCATGTCGGCAAGCCCTATGGCACGAAATACGGCCCGGGCAAGGAGCTGCGCACCTCGCGTTCGATCGGCATCGAGCGCAACCGGCCCGAGGCCGACCTCGAGGTCTCGCATCCGGTCGTGCGCACGCACCCGGAGACCGGGCGCAAGGCGCTGTTCGTCAACGCCATCTACACGCTGCGCTTCGCCGACATGACCGAGGCGGAAAGCCGGCCGCTGCTCGACTATCTCTACCAGCACGTGACGCGGCCCGAGTTCACCTGCCGCTTCCGCTGGACGCCGGGCGCGCTCGCGCTGTGGGACAACCGCGCGACGCTGCACTACGCCGTCAACGACTACGACGGCAGCAGGCGGTTGCTCCACCGCACCATGATCGCGGGGACGAGGCCGGTGTGAGGCAGCGCCCCTCGCCCGCCTGCGGCGGGCGAGGGTTGGAGCGCTTAGCGCGAGTAGAACTCGATCACCAGGTGCGGTTCCATCTGCACCGGATAGGGCACGTCGCTCAAGACGGGCACGCGCACCAGCTTGGCGCTCATCTTGTTGTGGTCGACCTCGAGATACTCCGGCACGTCGCGCTCGGTCGACTGCGCGGCCTCGAGCACGAGGCCCATCTTCTTGGCCTTCTCGCGCACCTCGATCAGGTCGCCTTCCTTCAGCTGGTACGAGCCGATATTGACGCGCTTGCCGTTGACGTTGACGTGGCCGTGGTTGACGAACTGGCGCGAGGCGAACACGGTCGGCACGAACTTGGCGCGGTAGACCGCCGTCTCGAGCCGGCGCTCCAGGAGGCCGATCAGGATGTCGGAGTTGTTGCCGCGGCGGCGCACCGCCTCCTCGTAGAGGCGGCGGAACTGGCGCTCGCCGATGTTGCCGTAGTAGCCCTTGAGCTTCTGCTTGGCCGCGAGCTGGGTGCCGAAATCGGTCGGCTTCTTGCGGCGCTGGCCGTGCTGGCCCGGCCCGTATTCGCGGCGGTTGACCGGGCTCTTCGGCCGGCCCCACAGGTTCTGGCCGAAACGGCGGTTGATCTTGTACTTGGATTCCTGACGCTTGCTCATGGTCGTCCTTATGCCTAAGCCATTGTTGTCCCGATAGTTCCAGCCGCGGTCCCGAGGGACCCGGAGGACGGGGCCGCCCGGTCGTTAACCGATATGGCTGCCCGCTTTCTCGGAAGGAGGCGCGGTTCTAGAGGAACGAACCGGGTATGTCAAACCGGGGAACGGCGGGGGTGCGGCAGGGCAGACGGCTGTTTCGCAGCAATCGTCCGCAGGAGAGTGTCTTCCCCCGCTTCGCATGCCTGCAATCAGGCGATCGAGGCGACGCAGTTCTAGCAGAGCCGGAAGGCGAGCCGCGCCCAAGGCGAGGAAGTCGCGGAGCGCAGGCCGAAACTTCACCGCGTGGCAATTGACACCTTGTAATTATTAAATTACACTCCGCCATGGTCCAGATCAAACAGACCGACGCGTTCCGCAAGTGGGAACGGGCGCTGAGGGACCAACGAGCAAGAGCCGCGATCGCCGCCCGCCTGTTCCGCCTCGCAAATGGCCTTGCCGGCGATGTTGCATCGGTCGGAAATGGCGTCAGCGAACTGAGAATCCACTTCGGTCCCGGCTACCGGATCTATTTCTGCCGGCGCGGCCGGGATCTGGTGGTTCTTCTGTGCGGCGGAGACAAGAGCACGCAGACGCGGGACATCCGGCTGGCGAAGCGGCTGGCTGCGCAATGGAGCGAGTGAGATGGCGAAGAGGCTGTACAGGTACGACCCCGCCGACGCGTTGACGTCCGACGAGGCGATCGAGGTCTTTCTCGCCGACGCCTTCGAGACCGGCGACGCGCACTACATCGCCAAGGCACTGGGCGTGGTGGCGCGGGCCAAGGGCATGACCAGGATCGCCCGCGAAACGGGACTAGCACGCGAGCAGCTCTATACCTCGCTTAGCGAAAGAGGGAATCCGACCTTGGCGACGACGCTGGCCGTCATGAAGGCGATCGGCTTCGAGATGACCGGCAAGCGGCACGCCGGGCGGCCGGCGCCCCGACGCAAGGACGCACGCCGCCGCGCGGCATAGATCGGCCAATGGCCAAACCGTGGCTGTTGTCGTGGGCGTGCAGACCCTACTTCTGCCCCGCCTTTGCCTTGCGTCTGTACCGCCGCATCCTGACCGGCTCGCCCAGCTCGTCGGTGCCGGCGCGCCAGTCGGTCAGGCACGCGATCATGCCGTGCAGCGTGCGCAGCTCCTGCTCGGTCAGGCCCGCGCGCTGGAACATGTTGCGGATGTTGCGCACCATGCTCGGTCGCTTGTCCACGACGCGCAGGAAGCCGCATTGGTCGAGCTCGTGCTCGAGCATGAGGAAGAAGTTGAGCAGCTTTTCCTTGCCCGCCGGCGGCGACTGGCCGTAGCGGTCCTCGCGCGGCGCCGTCGCGTCGGCGGCGGTGAACCATTCATAGGACACCAGCAAGACGGCCTGGGCGAGGTTGAGCGACGAGAAGCCGGGGTTGAGCGGGATGCGGATCAGCGCCTCGGCCAGCGCCAGGTCGTCGTTGACAAGGCCCATGCGCTCGGGCCCGAAGACGAGGCCGCAACGCAATCCCGCCGCCGCGCGGGCGCGCAGCTCCGCCGCGGCGGCGCGCGGCGTCAGCACCGGCTTCACCATGTAGCGCTCGCGCGCCGTGGTGGCAAAGACGACCCGCAGGTCGGCGATCGCCTCGGCCGTGGTCGCGAACAGCTTCGCCTGGTCCAGCACGGCATCGGCGCCCGAGGCGGCGGCCACCGCCTTCTCGTTCGGCCATTGGTCGCGCGGCGCCACCAGGCGTAGGTCGCCGAGGCCGCAATTCAGCATGGCGCGCGCGGCCGCGCCGATGTTCTCGCCGAGCTGCGGATTGACCAGGATGACGGCTGGTCCGATGGACTCGGCCTTCTGCTGCTTGCGACTGTCGGTGCCCGCCATGGCCGCACCTTAACGCGGCCGCGCCCATGCCACCATCCACCGCCGTTCAAACGCGGAGGATGGAGATGGCGTCTGTCAGCTACGTCGTCCAGGACGTGGAAGCGGCGGCGGCGTTCTGCACGGGCCCGCTCGACTTCACGCCCAGCCGGCAATTCGGCCCGAACATGGCGATCCTCAAGCGGGGCGACCTGACGCTGTGGGCCGCCGGTCCCGGCGCCTCGGCCGGCCGCCCGATGCCGGATGGGCGCAAGCGCGGGCCGGGCGGCTGGAACCGCTTCGTGCTCGAGCTGTTTCAGCCGCGCCGGATCACTCGATCATCGCGCGCAGCAGCGTCTCGTTGTAGGCGAGCAGCTCGTTGGTCGCCGCGGCCGCTGCGACCGCATCCCCGCTCGCGACCGCGCGCACGATCGCCGTGTGGCGGCTGATGACGCCCTGATACCCGGTCGTACCGGCATGCATGTTCCAGAACCGCCGGACGATGCCGTGCAGCGGCTTCAGGGCATCGGTCAGGTACGGGTTGCCTGCGCACTCGTCCACGAGGTCGTCGAATACGGCGTCGATGCGGACCTGCGCGCGGAAATCGCCGGCGGCGCGCGCCCGCTCCAGCTGCTCGGCCAGCACGGCGAACTGCCGGCGCTGCGCCTCGGTGCTGCGCCGCGCGGCGCGCCCATAGCGCGTCGGCTCGAGGCAGCGGCGCGGCTCGAGGATCAGCAGCATCTGGCTCGCGTCGATGACGCTGACCTGGATGCCGCGCTTGGGCAGCAGGGTCACGAGATAGTCGCGCGCCAGCAGCTTGGTCGCCTCGCGGATCGGCGTGCGCCCAAGGCCCAGGCGTTGGCTCAGCACCGCTTCCGAAACCAGCGCGCCGGGCGGAATCGAGAGCTCGACGATCTGGTCGGTCAGGCTGCGATAGGCCGCCTCGGCAAGCGTCGCGTCGTCCGCGTGAAGCCGCTTGGCATGGCGCGGGCTGGCGGCCGCGCGACGCCGCACCCGCGCGCCCACCGTCGATATGTCATCCGAATCCATGGCCTGTTTCCTAACATTATCACTCCATCGATTCAACGGTTTGGGCGGATTGACATCTTGTATACAGACTGTATATGATCGGCGCTCAGCGGGCGAGACACCGCGATTTCAAGGGGGAAACCGATGCTCAAGCGCTTGCAGGCCACCGGCGCCGCGGTGGCGACCTTGGCGATGCTGTCCGGGGCGATGCTGTCCGTGCCGGCCGCCGCGGCCGAGTTCGAGTGGAAGTTCTTCACCTATTTCGGCGCCAACGACCTGCCGACCGCGACCCATCGCGCCTTTGCCGAAGACCTCGGCAAGGCGACCAACGGCCGGCTCAAGGTCACCGTCTATGCGGGTGGCGAGCTGCCGTACAAGTTCTCCGACGTGCTGCGCGTGGTGGCGACCAACCAGGTGCAGATGGGCGACCTTGCCGTCGGCCTGAACGTCGGCGAGCTGCCGGGCCTCAACGTCTTCGACCTGCCCTTCCTCTGCACGAGCTTCGCGACCTTCTTCGAGGCGGCCGGCAAGGTCAGCCCGACGGTCGAGACGGCGCTGCACGAGAAATTCGGCATCGGCTCGCTGATCCACTGGACCATGCCGCCGCAGCAGATCTGGCTGAACCAGCCGATCAAGAAGATCGACGAGCTGAAAGGCCGCAAGATCCGCAACTGGTCGCGGCTGCACGTCGACATGCTGCAGATGTTCGGGGCCTCCGCCGCCACGATCACCGCGGCCGAGGTGACCACGGCCCTGGAGCGCCGCGTCGTCGACGGCGCGATCACCGCCGCCGTCCCGGCCTACGACTGGAAGTTCTACGAAGTCGCGAAGTACGGCTACATGCTCGACTTCCACATGTCGCACCAGATCGTGGCGGTGAACCAGGCCGAGCTGCGCAAGCTGCCGGCGGACATGCAGGCGGCGATCCGCGCCAAGAGCGCCGAGTGGGCGCCGAAATACCGCAAGGCGATCGAGGACGCGGAGGCCGCGGCGCGCAAGCGCCTGGTCGAGAAGGGGGAGATACTCGTAACCCCCACGCCGGAGGACAACGCCCGCGCCCGGTCGCTCACCAAGACGATCTGGGAGAACTGGGCCAAGCAGGGCGGCGCGGTGGCGCAGAAGCTCCTCGCCGACGTTTCGCCCATCTGCCTGAAATAGCCGGCGCGACGGATCTTGGGGGAGCGCCGATGCTGACGACCGTCCGGGCGATGCTCGACGGCCTGTCGCGCGGCCTCCTCGCCTTCTCCAACGTCCTGCTGGCCGCCCTGTTCCTGCTCATCAATTTCGAGATCGCGCTGCGGGCGACCTCCGGCCGGTCGACGCTGGTCTCGGACGAGTACAGCGGCTATCTCTTCTGCTGGCTCACGCTGAGCGGCTTCCTCTACGCCATGCGCACCGATGCGTTCCTCAACGTCGCCTTCGCCGTCAACCGGCTGTCGGGGCGCTGGCACACCGCCGCGCTGGCCTTCGCCGCGCTCGGCGGGCTCGTCGTCTCGGCCATCGCCCTCCACGCCTCCTGCACGCTGGTCCTGACGACCTGGCGGTTTCACGCCGTGTCGAGCCAATATTCGCAGACCCCCCTCTACCTGCCGCAGCTTGTCATGCCGGCGGCGTTCGCCCTGCTGAGCCTCGCCTACGCCGAACGGCTCCTGACCCATGTCGCCGCGACGCTCAGTCCCTCGAGTCGCCACTCCGACACCCGCTCCGCATGACCTGGCACCTGGCGCTGCTGGCCTACGGCGTCGTGCTTGCCGCCCTGCTGCTGGGCGGCGTCACGATCGGCGCCGCCATGGGCATCGTCGGCATTCTCGGCATCACGCTCGTCGCCGGGACGGGCTTGTGGAGCAGCCTCGGCGACATCGTGTTCAACACGACGACCAGCTTCACGCTCGTGTCCGTGCCGCTGTTCGTTTTGATGGGCGAGGTGATCCTGCGCAGCGGCCTGTCGAAGCAGTTCTATGCCGGCGTCTCCGGACTGCTCGCGCCGGTGCCGGCCGCGCTGGCGCATTCCAACATCGTCGGCTGCTCCATCTTCGCCGCGCTGTGCGGCTCGTCGGTGGCCACCGCGCTCACCATCGGCACCGTCGCGCTGCCGGAGATGCGCGCGCGAGGATACGCGGACAAGCTGACCCTGGGCACGCTGACCGGCGGCGGCTGCCTGGGGATCCTGATCCCGCCGAGCATTCCGATGGTCGTCTACGGCTCGATGACCAACGAGTCGGTGCTGGACCTGTTCATGGCCGGCGTCGTTCCGGGCCTGATCCTGGCCGGCCTGTTCATGGGCTACGTCCTGGTGCGGGTCGCCGTTACGCCCGGCCTGGCGCCCGAGGCGCGCCCGAGCGTCACGGCTCGCGGGCTTGCCGTCGCCTTCCTCAACGTCCTGCCGGTGACCGCGCTGATCGGGTTGATCTTCTCCGGCATGTACTGGGGCTTCGTGACGCCGACCGAGGCGGCGGCGTTCGGCAGCGCGCTCGCCCTGGTCCTCGGACTGACGTTGGGCGAATTGCGCCCGCCGGCGATGTGGACGGCGCTGAGCAACACGGTCGTGACCACCTGCATCGTCATGTTCATCACGATCAACGCCCAGTTCCTGAGCTTCGCCGTGGTGCAGTCCGGCATCGGCCGCGGCGTCGCCAACGCGATGGTCTCCTCGGGGCTCGGCCCCTTCGTGTTCTTTTGCCTGCTCTATCTCATGTACCTCGTGCTGGGCATGTTCCTGGACGGGCTGTCGCTGATGCTGCTGACCGTGCCGATCCTCTACCCCGCGATGACGGCGCTCGGCTTTGACGGCATCTGGATCGGCGTGGTGATGATCATCTTCATCGAGCTCGGCGCGCTGACGCCGCCGATGGGCCTCAACCTGTTCGCGATCCAGACGATCTCGCGCCAGACGCCGCTCGGCCAGATCGCGCGCGCGGCGCTGCCCTATGCGGTGATCATCTCGCTGTTCAGCTTCGTGCTCTACTTCCTTCCCGACATCGCGCTGTTCCTGCCGCGCACGATGCGCGGCGGTTGAGCCATCCAAGGAGCCCACGGAAGTGTTTGCGGCGCCGCCTTCCATCACCGCCGAGGTCTTCGCCGAGCTGCCGGCCGCGCTCAGGCGCGACGGCCGGCATTCGGAGTTCGTCGAGCAGCATCCGGGGCGCGTTCCGGCGCATTCGCTGCTCGAAGGTCCGTCCTTCGACCGCGGCGGCAACCTCTACTGCGTCGACATTCCCCATGGGCGCATCTTCCGCGTCGATCCGGGCGGCGCGTTCGAAACCTTCGTCGAATACGACGGCTGGCCGAACGGCCTCAAGCTGCATCGCGACGGACGCATCTTCGTCGCCGACTACAAACGCGGGATCGTGACGGTCGATCCGCAGACGCGGCAGGTCCGGCCTTTCCTGGAGCGGTTCCGCCTCGAGCATCTGAAGGCGCCGAACGACCTGGTGTTCGCCAGCAACGGCGATCTCTACTTCACCGACCAGGGCCTGACCGGCCTGCAGGATCCGACGGGCCGCCTGTTCCGCGTGCGCGCCGACGGCCGGATCGACCTTCTGCTCGACAACGTGCCGAGCCCCAACGGCCTGGTCCTCGATCCGGGCGAGGAGATCGTCTACCTCGCCGTCACGCGCGACAACGCGGTCTGGCGGGTGCCGCTGCTCGGCGACGGCGGCGTCGCCAAGGTCGGCGTCTTCATCCGGATGTCGGGCGGCACCGGCCCGGACGGCCTCGCCATCGACGACGCCGGAAACCTGGCGGTCGCCCATGTCGGCCTCGGCGCCGTCTGGCTGTTCAGTCCGCGTGGGGAACCGATCCTCAGGGTCAACTCATGCCGCGGCGACCACACGACCAATGTCGCCTATGGCGGCGCGGACGGCAAGACCCTCTTCATCACCGAGTCCGACAGCGGCTCCATCCTGCGGGCGCCGATGCCGGTCGGCGGCCGCGCCATGTACTCGCATCTCTAGACGCGGACCGCGCGCTGGGCGCGCGCGGCTTCACGCCGCCTTGGCGCCGTCGTGGAACAGCTTCCAGGTGATGCCGTCCTCGAGCGCGTTGAACGAGGCGTCCATGATGTTGGGCGACACGCCGACCGTGGTCCAGTGCCGGACCTCGCCGCCCGCCATCGCGCCGGCGCTCTCGATCATCACGCGCGTCACCGCCTTGGTGCCTTCCTGCGGCGTCAGGATGCGCACCTTGTAGTCGACCAGGCGCATGGTCGCGAGGGCCGGGTAATGCGGCTCCAGCGCCTTGCGTAGCGCCGCGTCGAGCGCGTCGACCGGGCCGTTGCCCTCGGCGGCGATCAGCAGGTGCTCGCCGGCGACGTCGATCTTGATGGTGGCCTGCGAGACCGTGACGAGGTCGCCCTTGGCGTTGTGGCGGTGCTCGACGGCGATCTGGAAGCGGTCGAGCTCGAAATACCTGGGCACGGCGTCGAAGGCGCGGCGCGCCAGCAGCTCGAAGCTGGCGGGCACGTCGTCGAAGGCGTAGCCCTGGTACTCCTTGGCCTTGACGTCCTCGAGCAGGCGCAGGAGCCGCTTGTCCTGCGGATCGACCTCAAGGCCGATGTCGCGCAGCCGCGCCGCCATGTTGGCGCGCCCGGCCTGGTCGGAGACGACGACGTGGCGCCGGTTGCCGACCAGCTCGGGCCGGATGTGCTCGTAGCTGGCCGGATCCTTCTCGACGGCCGAGGCGTGCAGGCCCGCCTTGTGGCTGAAGGCGGCCTCGCCGACATAGGCCGCGTGACGGTTGGGCGCGCGGTTCAGGCGCCGGTCGAGCAGGCGCGAGACCTCGGCCAGGCGCGGCAGCCGCTCGGGCGCGATGCCGGTGGTCATGCCCATCTTCAGCATCAGGGTCGGGATCAGCGAGACGAGGTTCGCGTTGCCGCAGCGCTCGCCCAGGCCGTTGATCGTGCCCTGCACCATGCGCGCGCCGGCGCGCACGGCGGCGAGCGAGTTGGCGACCGCGTTCTCGGTGTCGTTGTGGCAGTGGATGCCGAGATGGTCGCCCGGGATGCGCGCCGCGACCGCGCGCACGACCGCCTCGACGCGGTCCGGCAAGGTGCCGCCGTTGGTGTCGCACAGCACGATCCAGCGCGCGCCGGCCTGATGGGCCGCCTCGATCGCGCCGAGCGCGTAGTCCGGGTTGGCGGCGTAGCCGTCGAAGAAATGCTCGGCGTCGAACAGCACCTCGCGGCCCTGCCTGGTCGCGTGCGCGACGCTGTCGCGGATCATGGCGAGGTTCTCGTCGCGCGCGACGCCGAGCGCGACGTCGACATGGAAGTCCCAGGTCTTGCCGACCAGGCACACGGCGGAAGCGCGCGCGCCGACCACGGCCGCGAGGCTGGGGTCGTTGGCGGCGCTGCGCCCGTGGCGGCGCGTCATGCCGAAGGAGACGATGCGCGAGCGCGCGAGCTTCGGCATGGTCTCGAACACGGCGTCGTCGGTCGGGTTGGCGCCCGGCCAGCCCGCCTCGATGTAGTCGATGCCGAGTCCGTCCAGCGCCTCGGCGATCGCGATCTTGTCGGCCACGCCGAAATCGACGCCCTGCGTCTGCGCCCCGTCGCGCAGCGTCGTGTCGTAGAGATAGACGCGCGCTCCCGCCTCGGCACGGATCTGCCGTGCCGGATCGGCGTCGCGACGGTGCGGATCGTCAGGGCTCAAGCGTCATCGCTCCGTATCGGGTCAGCGCGCGGTCGCGCGTCACCAGGAACAGCCGCTCCACCAGCGCCTGCGCGACGAGCATCCGGTCGAACGGGTCACGGTGGTACGCCGGAAGTGCCCCCGCGGTCAAAGCGTGTGTGCGGTCGATCGCCAGGGGTTCCAAGCCGGTCCGGTCGAGAAACGGCGGCAGCCATTCCGGCGCCGGACCGGGCAGCTTGAGCTTGCCGGCGGCCTGCTTGATGGCGATTTCCCATAGGCTGGCAGCGCTGACGAACGCCGAATTGTCCGTATTGGCGATTGCGGCCCGCTCCGCCTCGGTCAGCGCCTCGGGTTCGTTCAGGAGCCACAGCAGGATGTGGGTGTCGAGCAGCAGCTTCACTTCGGCTCTTCGCCCTCGAACGCGGCGATGAGCTCTTCCGGCGTCTCGTCGAAATCGGGCGCAATCCAGATCTGGCCGCGCGCCAAGCCCAGCGGCCGCTTGCCCGTGGGCGCCTTGTCCACCGCCACCAGCTTGGCCACCGGCTTGCCGTTGCGGGCGATGACGACCTCCTCGCCGCGAGCGGCCTCGTCGACCAGGCGCGAGAGCTGGGTCTTGGCCTCGTAGATATTCACCATTTTTGCCATTGGTCTAGTCTAGTCTAGTCTGGTCTGGTCTGGTCTGCAACGAGGCAAAAAAATGGGCCCGGGGCTGGGGGTGCCCCACGGGCCCGAGGATCGGAGGGGATCGTTCGGTCAGGTGATGTGCACGCCGCGCGTCTCGACGAACACGCTGTAGAGCGACTGGCTCGCGGTCATGAACAGCCGGTTGCGCTTGGCGCCGCCGAAGCAGACGTTGGAGCAGATCTCGGGCAGGCGGATTTGGCCGATGCGCTCGCCCGACGGCGCGAAGATGTGCACCCCGTCATAGCCGTCGCCGACCCAGCCGGCCGACGACCAGATGTTGCCGTCCTCGTCGGCGCGGATGCCGTCGGCGAAGCCCGACTTGCCGCCCATCTCCATGCTGGCGAAGCTGCGCGGGTGGTGCAGCTTCTGCCCGTCGACGTCGAACTGCCAGATGATGTTCTTGGCGGCCGGGTAGTGCGAGGCGCCGGTGTCGGCGACGTACAGCTTCTTGTAGTCGGGCGAGAAGCACAGGCCGTTCGGCTTGAACGGCTGGTCGGCCACCTTCTCGATCTTGCCGCCCTGCGCGTCGATCCGGTAGATCGCCTCCTTCTGGAACGGCTGCACGCTGCCGTCCTTGTTCAGGCGGTGGCCCTCGTACTCCATCAGGCTGCCGTAGCCGGGATCGGTGAACCAGATCGAGCGGTCGTTCGGATGCACGACCGCGTCGTTGGGCGCGTTGAGCTGCTTGCCGTCGGGCGACTTGTCGGCCAGCACCGTCATCGTGCCGTTGTGCTCGTAGCGCACGACGCGGCGGTTGCCGTGCTCGCAGGCGATCTGCCGGCCCTCGTAGTCGAACGTGTTGCCGTTCGAGTTGCCGGACGGCATGCGGAAGCGCCGCGAGACGTGGCCGTCCTCCTCGATGAAGCGCAGCTGCTCGTCGTTCGGGATGTCGCTCCACAAGAGGTAGCGGCCGACGCCGTTCCACGCCGGGCCCTCGGCCCACAGCGTGCCGGTGTAGAGGCGCTGGATCGGCGTGTTGCCGAGCTTGTACTTGAAGCGCTTGTCGAGCGCGACGATGTCGGGATCGGGATAGCGCGTCGGCCCGGCATCGGCCCCGAAATTGCGCGCGAAGGCGGTGCCGGACATGCCGGTCACGGCCGCCAGCGTCGCCGCCTTGGCCAGGAACGAGCGCCGGCTGACCTCCGGAAGCCGCTCGATCGGCCGTGGACGACCTCGAGTCAGATCATCGAACCGGTGCTCCTGCACGCGATGCATGGTTTCCTCCCGGATGAGGCGGATCGTTGTCCGCTGTTCCTGCGTTGAACATCGTGGGTCAATCAGAGCCGATGTCCCGACTCATGAACGTGGCAACTCTGTGATCGTTGCAACCGGCAGGGGCGCTTCGCCTCACGTCGGCGCGAGGCGCAACTCGTCGTCGCAGGGGACGACAGTGCGTCGTCGAGCAGACGCGCAAAATGCGGATCGAATGTTTGCGCGAATGGGCGCGCGCCGCGGACGAGGCTAGCGCGTGCGGCGCCAGATCGTGCCCTTGGGCGTGTCCTCCAGATCGACCCCGGCGGCCTTGAGCTCGGCGCGGACGCGGTCGGCCTCGGCGAAGTTGCGCGCCTTGCGCGCGGCGGCGCGGGCCTGGATCGCCCGCTCGATCGCCTCGGGTGGCATCTCGCCCGCGGCGCCGCGGCGGAACCACGCCTCCGGCTCGGCCGCGAGCAGGCCGAGCAGCCGGCCGGACGCGAGCAGCGCCGCCTTGGCGCGCGCCTTCTCCGCCGGCGTCGTCGCCTTGTTGAGCCGGGTCGCCAGCTCGTGCAGGTGGGCGATGGCGAGCGGCGTGTTGAGGTCGTCCTCGAGCGCCGCCAGCACGTCGAGCGGCACGTCGTCGCCGTCCGCCGGCGCGACGTCGGCCGCCGCGCGCAGCGTCGTGTAGAGGTGGTCGAGCGTCGCCTGCGACTGGCGCAGCGCCTCGCGGCTGAAGTCCATCGGCTGGTGGTACTGCGCGCCCAGCAGGGTCAGCCGGATCGCCTCGCCGGCGATGTCCTCGGCCAGGAGGTCGTTGACCGTGACGATGTTGCCGAGCGACTTCGACATCTTCTCGCTGTCGATCGACAGGAACCCGTTGTGCAGCCAGTAGCGCGCCATCGGCGCGTCGTGGCAGCAGCGGCTCTGCGCGATCTCGTTCTCGTGGTGCGGGAAGATCAGGTCCTGGCCGCCGCCGTGGATGTCGAAGGTGACGCCGAGGTACTTGCGCGCCATGGCCGAGCACTCGATGTGCCAGCCCGGCCGGCCGCGGCCCCATGGGCTGTCCCAGCCCGGCAGGTCCGGCGTCGACGGCTTCCACAGCACGAAGTCGAACGGGCTCTTCTTGTAGGGCGCCACGTCGACCCGCGCGCCGGCCATCATGTCGTCGGTCGACCGCCGCGACAGCTGGCCGTACTCCGGCATCGAGGGCACGTTGAACAGCACGTGCCCTTCGGCCTCGTAGGCGTGGCCGCGCTGCACCAGCACCGCGATCATGGCGATCATCTCGCCGACGTGCTGCGTCGCGCGCGGCTCGACGTCGGGCGGCAGCGCGCCGAGCGCACCCATGTCCTCGCGGTACCAGCGCGCCGTGCGCCCGGTGATCGCCTCGATCGGCTCGCCGCGCTGCTTCGACGCCGCGTTGATCTTGTCGTCCACGTCGGTGATGTTGCGCACATAGGTGACGCGCGGATAGAGGCGCTTCAACAGCCGGTACAGCACGTCGAACACGACCACCGGCCGCGCGTTGCCGATATGCGCGCGGTCGTAGACCGTGGGCCCGCACACGTACATCCGCACATGCGCCGGATCGAGCGGGACGAAGGCTTCCTTCTTCTGGCCGAGCGTGTTGTGGAGGAAGAGGGGCATGGTGTCTCGAAACTTCGAGTTTCAGATCCGTCCCTCTCTCCTGAGCTTGGCGAAGGGGCGGGAGGGGGGACCGGAAATCAGGAACATCGATCCTGCCGTTGCCATCACGACTTCGGCCGGAACGCGTTGGTGATCGGGTAGCGGCGGTCGCGGCCGAAGGCGCGGCGCGAGATCTTGACGCCGGGCGGCGCCTGGCGGCGCTTGTACTCGGCGAGGTAGAGCATGCGCTGCACGCGCTCGATCGTCGCCATGTCGTGGCCGCGCGCCGCGATCTCGCCGGGCGCCATCTCCTGCTCGATCAGGCATTTCAGGATGTCGTCGAGCTTCTCGTAGGGCGGCAGCGAGTCCTCGTCGAGCTGGCCGGGCTTGAGCTCGGCCGAGGGCGGCTTGGTGATCGACCGCTCGGGGACGGCGCGGCCGTCGGGTCCCCGCGCGCCCTCCGGGAAGTGCTGGTTGCGCCAGCGCGCCAGCGCGAAGACGGTCATCTTGTAGACATCCTTCAGCACCGAGTAGCCGCCGCACATGTCGCCGTAGAGCGTGGCGTAGCCGACCGACATCTCGGACTTGTTGCCGGTGGTCAGCACCATGTGCCCGAGCTTGTTCGACAGCGCCATGATCGCGACGCCGCGCACGCGCGCCTGGATGTTCTCTTCCGTGGTGTCGGGCGCGCGGTCGTTGTAGAGCCGCCGCAGCATGTGGTCGAAGGCCTGCATCGCCGGCTCGATCGGCACGGTGTCGACGCGCATGCCGAGCAGCCTGCCGGTCTCCTCGGCGTCGACCAGGCTGTGCTCGCTGGAATAGGGCGAGGGAAAACGCACGCCGCGCACGCGCTCGGGCCCCAGGGCGTCGACCGCGACGGCGGCAGTCAGCGCCGAATCGATGCCGCCGCTCAGGCCGAGGATCACGCCGGGGAAGCGGTTCTTGTCCACGTAGTCGCGCAGGCCCAGCATCATCGCATGGTAGATCGCGACCAGGCCGTCGGCCGGCTTGCTGAGCGGGCCCTCGACGCAGATCCATTTGCCGTCGTTGCCGCGCCGCCAGTCGGTGACCGCCAGGTCTTCGCGGAAGCTGGGCAGCATGGCGTTGAGGCGCTTGTCGACGCCGATCACGAAGGAGCCGCCGTCGAACACCAGCTCGTCCTGGCCGCCGACCTGGTTGACGTAGACGAGCGGCAGGCCGGTTTCCGTCACGCGCGCCACGGCCAGGTTGATGCGCTGGTCCTGCTTGTCGCTCTCGTACGGGCTGCCGTTCGGTACGACCAGGATCTCGGCGCCCGATTCGATCAGGCATTCCGGCACGTCCGGCGTCCAGATGTCCTCGCAGATCGGCACGCCCAGGCGCACGCCGCGGAACATGATCGGCCCCGGCATCGGGCCCGCGCGGAACACGCGCTTCTCGTCGAACACGCCGTAGTTCGGCAGGTCGACCTTGAAGCGCCTGGCCTGGATGCGGCCCTGGTCGGCCAGCAGCGCCGCGTTGTGCAAGGACCCGTCCTCGCGCCAGGGTGTCGTGATCAGCACGGCCGGACCGCCGTCGGCCGTGGCCGCGGCGATGCGTGCCGTCGCCGCCTCGCAGGCCTCCTGGAAGGCCGGCTTCAGCACCAGGTCCTCCGGCGGATAGCCCGAGATCACCAGCTCGCCCGGCACGACCAGGTCGGCGCCCTGCTTCGCCGCCTCGGCGCGCGCAACCAACAGCTTCGCCGCGTTGCCGTCGACGTCGCCCACGGTCGGATTGATCTGCGCCAGCGCGATCTTGAGGGAGTCGGTCATGGCGCCGGCAGACTAGCGTGGAACGCCGGGGAAGGCCACTTGCGGCGGGCGGGTTACGGCATGGCGTAGTCGTAGCGGATGAAGCCGTTGAAGCGCCCGACCTTGTCGTAGAGCGCGCGGGCCCGCGCGTTGTCTTGCTTGGTCTGCCAGTAGAGCTTGATCGCGCCGCGCTCCTTCGCCGCAGCCGCCACGTGCCCGATCAGGGCGCGCGCCACGCCGCGGCCGCGTACCGATTCGTCGACGAACAGGTCCTGGAGATAGCAGACGTCCTCGGTCCAGGCGGCCGCATGAATCAGGTAATGCGCGATGCCGACCAGCTTGCCGTCGAGATCAGCGCCCAGGGCGTGCACGTCCTCGTTCCGGATCAGCCGCCGCCAGGTCGCGTCGTAGGCCCGATCGGGCAGCACGGTCTCGTAGAACGCCTTGTAGCCGCGCGCGAGGACCTCCCAGCGCGCACGGTCGGCGGCAGCGAGCGGGCGGATGACGGCCGCGCCGTGCCGGCCGGCCGCCGTGGCGCTATCCAATCGAGAACCCGGTCACGTGCGCCGGCGGCTTCAGGCCCGGCTTGTTGCGCGGGTCGTCGATCGGCTGGCCGACGGTCAGGCGGATCGGAAGCACGCCGGCCCAGATGGGAAGCGCGTAGTCCTCATCGTCGTCCTTGGGCGGGCCCGCGCGCAGCTTGGCCGAGGCTTCCGTGATCGGCATCGTCAGCACCGTGGTCGCCTTCAGCTCCTGCCGGTTGGCCGGGCGCAGCATGTCCCAGCGGCCGGCGAACAGCCCGTCGACGAAGTTCCTGAGGCGCAGCTCCTTCTCGGCCGGATCGGCGACCTTGGCGGCGCGGCCCATCAGCATGACGGAGCGGTAGTTGACGGAGTGATGGAAGGCCGAGCGCGCCAGCACCAGCCCGTCCATCAGCGTGACGGCCATGCAGACCGGCGCGTCCTCCGCCGCCTCGAGCATGCGGCTGGCGGCCGAGCCGTGCCAGTAGACGTGGTCGCCCTCGCGCCACTGCAGCGTCGGAGTCACGATGGGCGCGCCGTCCAGCACATAGGCGACGTGCGCGAGCGGCATGGCGTCGAGCACGGCGTCGATCGCGGCGCGGTCGTAGCACCCGCGCTCGGGCAGTCGCTTGACGCGCGTGCGCTCGGACGGGACGGCGCTGGCTCTGGACATCGGCCTCTCCTGCGGCAAGGGCGCGTCCTGGATAGGCCGCGATTGGTCCATGGCAAAGAGCCAATTTCTGATATACTGCATGGTCCATTTCCCGGAGACGCCATGCCCCGGCCGACCGCCGATGCCCCGATCCTGTCGCTCGCCGTCGATGCGCGGGCGCGGGAGCCGGCCTATCTGCAGCTCTACGGGCAGCTGCGCGGGCTGATCCTGAGCGGCCGGCTCGGCGCGCGCGACCGGCTGCCGGCGACGCGGGCGCTGGCGGGCGAGCTCGGCCTTTCGCGCGGCACGGTGGTCAGCGCGTTCGAGCTGCTGCAGAGCGAGGGCTACATCGAGTCGCGCGTCGGCGCCGGCGCCCAGGTCGCGGCGCTGACGCCGGAGCACCTGCTGCAAGTCAACGCGCGCGCATCGCCGCCGCCGCGCGACGCGACGCCCGAGCCGGCGCGCCGGCCGCAGCCGCCGTTCCATCCCAATGCCGCGGCGCTCGACCAGTTCCCGCATCGCGACTGGGCGCGCGCCATGTGGACGGCGTGGCGCGACCCGCCGCTCGACCGCATGGGCAATCCCGATCCGCAAGGGCACCTGCCGCTGCGCCGCGCGATCGCCGAGCATCTCGGCGCCTGGCGCGGCATCGCCTGCGCACCCGAGCAGGTGTTCGTGTTCTCCGGCATGACCGAGGGCATGGCGCTGGTCGGGCGGGCCCTGCTGTCGCCCGGCGACCTTGTGTGGCTCGAGGACCCGGGCTATCCGCTGCTCCACCGCGTCCTGGCGGCGCACGGATTCCGGCCGGCGCCGGTGCCGATCGACGCGGAGGGATTCGACCCGCGTCTGGCGCGCGCGACGGCGCCGCGCGCGCGCATGGCGGTGATCACGCCGTCGCATCAATACCCGCTCGGCCACACCATGCCGCTGCCGCGCCGCCTGGAGCTGCTCGACTGGGCGCGCCAGCAGGAAGGCTGGATCGTCGAGGACGACTATGCCAGCGAATACCGCTACGCCGGCCGGCCGCTCTCGGCGCTGATGAGCCTCGACGAGCGCGGCCGCGTGATCTACGCGGGCGCCTTCTCCAAGGTGCTGTTTCCCGCGCTCAGGCTCGGCTACGTGGTCGCGCCGCCGGCCATCCTGCCGCGGCTGCGCGCGGCGCTGGCGCGGCTCCCGGCACAGGCCTCGATCATGGCGCAGCCGGCCCTGGCCGAGTTCATGGCATCGGGCCAGTTCGCCGCGCATGTCAGGCGCATGCGCCGGCTCTATGCCGGACGCCAGAAGAAACTGCTGGAACTGCTGGCGCGCGAGCTCGACGGCACGCTGATCGCCGCGCCGGCCGAGGCCGGCATGCATCTCGTCGCGCGCCTGTCGCCCGGTCTGCGCATCAGGGATTGCGACCTGTCGGCGCGGGTCGCCGCGGCCGGGCTGGTGGCGCCCGCCCTGTCGTCCTACAGCCAGCTGAAGCGGCCGCCGCAGGGCCTGCTGCTCGGCTATGCGGGATTCGCCGAGGCCGCCTTGAGGGACGCCGTCCGGAGATTGGCCACAATCGTCGCGCAGTGTCGGCGCCGATGATTGTCACCGTCACATTGCGGGTCATGGACAGGCCGGGCGCCGATCAATATGTTCTGCGCCTCCGCGGCCCCAAGGGCTTCACTGGCCACTGGCCCGCGCCGCCTTCTCATTCCCGAAAGGACCGCCCGCGATGACCGTGCGCGCCGGCCGCGAATTCCTGTCCATCCCCGGACCGACCACGATCCCCGACGCCGTGCTGCAGGCGATGCACCAGCCGGCGGTCGACATCTATGGCGGCGGGCTGCCGCAGATGACCGACTCGATCCTGGCGGACCTGAGCAGGCTGTTCCGCACCAAGGGCCGCAGCTACATCTACATCGCCAACGGCCACGGCGCGTGGGAGGCCGCGCTCACCAACGTGCTGTCGCGCGGCGAGAAGATCCTGGTGCTGGAGAGCGGCCGCTTCGCCCTGGGCTGGGGCGAGGCGGCGGACCGGCTGGGCATCAAGGTCGAGATCCTCAAGGGCGACTGGCGCCGCGCCGTCAGGCCCGCCGAGATCGAGGAGCGCCTGAAGAAGGACAAGGCGGGCGAGATCAGGGCGATCCTGGTGGCGCAGGTCGACACCGCCTCGGGCGTGGTCAACGACATCCCGGCGATATCGCGCGCGGTCAAGGCGGCCGGGCATCCGGCCCTGCTGATGGTCGACACGGTCGCGTCGTTGAGCTGCATGAAGTTCGAGATGGACGAATGGGGCATCGACGTCGCGGTCTCGGCCGGACAGAAGGGCCTGATGACCTCGCCGGGCCTGGGCTTCGTCGCCGCGGGCGCGCGGGCGCGCGCCATCCATCCCAAGGCCGACCTGCGCACGCCCTACTGGGACTGGACCGCGCGCGAGGGCGAGGAGCACTACATGAAATACGCCGGCACGCCGCCGGAGCACCTGCTGTTCGGCTTGCGCAAGGCGCTCGACATGATCTGGGCCGAGGGGCTCGAGAACATCTTCCTGCGCCACCGCCTGCTGGCCGAGGCGGTGCGCCGCGCCGTCTCGGTGTGGTCCGAGGGCCAGGCGCTCAACTTCAACATCGCCGAGCCGGGCGAGCGCTCCGACACGGTGACGACCATCCTGATGAACGGCGGGCGCGATCCCGAGCAGCTGCGCAAGTACTGCAACGACAAGTGCGGCGTGGTGATCGGCATCGGCATCGGCGCGCTCACGGGCAAGGCGCTGCGCATCGCGCACATGGGCCACGTCAACGCGCCGATGGTGCTGGGCACGCTCGGCGCCGTCGAGGTCGGCCTGAACGCCCTCGGCATCCCGCACGGCAAGGGCGGCGTGCAGGCCGCGATCGACTGGCTGGGCGAACAGGTGAAGCCGTAGGGGCGGAGTCGCTTCCATCTTCGTCCCCCCTCCCCTTGCGGGACGGGGGGACCGAAATGGAAATTACGCCGGCACCGCGAATCCCTGCGGCTTGTCGCCGCGCTGGCTGCGTTCCCGCATCGCGACGTAGGCCTGCTCGATGTGGCGGCGGAACAGCGCCGTGTCGAACAGGGGGCAGGTCGCGCGGTTCAGCGCGAGCTTCGCCTTCAATTCCGCCAGCAGCGCCGGCGTCGTCGCCAGCTTCAGCGCCAGGGCTTCGTATTCCGCGTCGCTCGAGGTGATCAGCTCCGGCATTCCGGCGGCGCCGAGCAGGCTGGCGGCGACGCGGCCGGCGAAGGTGCCGCCCGTGCAGGTCACGAGCGGCAGGCCGGCCCACAGCGCGTCGCTCGCGGTCGTGTGCGCGTTGTAGGGCAGCGTGTCGAGGAACAGGCCGGCGAGCCGGTGGCGCGCGAGATGCTCGTCCGGCCGGACGCGCGGCGCGAACACGATGCGCCCGGCGTCGACGCCGCGCCGCTCGGCCTCGCGCCAGAGGTTGCGCGTCGCGGCCTCGCTGCTCTCGAGCAGCCACAGCACGCTGCCATCGACCTGCCGCAGCAGGCGCATCCAGGCGTCGAACGTGCCCGGCGCGATCTTGTAGTTCTTGTTGAAGCAGCAGAACACGAAGCCCGTCTCCGGCAGCCCGGCTTCCGCGCGGGTCGGCGTGCGCTCCGCGATGGCGCGCCTGGAGTCGTTGGCCTGGTAGCTGTGCGGCAGATGCACCACCTGCTCGGCAAAGGCGCCGCGTTCCGCCGCCGGGATCACCGCGGCGTCGGCGACGATGTAGTCCATGTACGGCGCGCCCATCGTGCCGGGATAGCCCAGGTAGTTGACCTGCACCGGCGCCGGCCGGTGCGCGAAGATGGCGGTGCGGTTGCCGTGGGTGAAGCCGGACAGGTCGACCGCGATGTCGATCTCGAGCGCGCGCACCTGCTCGGCGACCGCGCGGTCGCCCATGCGCGAAGCGTCGACATGGCGGTCGAACGCGGCGCGGATGCGCCGCCCCATCGCGCTGTCGTCCTCGGGATTGAGCGAGATTCCCGTGACCTCGAAGCGCGCGCGGTCGTGCTGCTCGAACAGGCCGACGATCAGGATCGGCACGGGATGGTCGCGGAAGTCGGCCGACACATAGGCGAGCCGTATGCGGTCATGCGCGTAGCGCTGCCCCGTCCACAACGGATCGGGCGCCGGCGGATAGCGGTCGGCGGCGAAGGCGCGCGCGCAGGCGAGCTGGTCCATCGGCGAGGACGGCATGGAGAGCAGCGAGAACGGCAGCACGGCGCGCCTGCCCTGCCCGACCGCCGCCTCGATCCGCCGCGCGCTGCCGGCATAGTCGGTCCAGTCGCAGCATTGCAGCCGGGCGTGGAAGTCGCGCCCGAGCGCGTAGTCGAACTCGGGCGCGACGGATGCCAGGCGCGCGAAGCACTGCGCGGCGTCCTCGTGGCGCCTGAGGACCGTGAGGACGTTGCCGCGGCTGTTCAGCGCGAGCGCATGATCGGCCTTGAGCGCGACGACCCGGTCGTAGCACGAGAGCGCCTCGTCGAGACGGCCGCTCTCCTCGAGCAGGATGCCGCGGTTGTAGGTCGCCTCGACATAGTCGGGCCTGAGCGCCAGCGCCCGGTCGTAGCTGGCGAGCGCCTCTTCCGGGCGCGCGAGCGCCTTCAGCACGTTGCCGCGGTTGTTGAGCGCCTCGGGCAGGCCGGGCCGTATCGCCAGCGCGCGATCGTAGCTCTCGAGCGCCGCGTCGAAGCGATCGAGGGCCAGCAGCGCATTGCCGCGATGATAGAGCGCCTCGGGATAGTCGGGCTTGAGCGCGATCGCCTTGTCGTAGCAGGCGAGCGCTTCGGCGTACCGCCCGAGCTCGAGGAGCGCGTTGCCGCGGTTGTACTGCGCCGGCGCCACGTCGGGCCGGACGCCGAGCGCCCGGCCGATCAGCCGCTCGGCCTCCGCGTGGCGGCCGGTCTGCGAGGCGATCACGCCGAGCAGGTGCAATGCGTCGAAATGGCCGGGCGCGGCGTCGAGGATCGCCTTGTAGAGCGTCTCGGCCTCGGCGAGCCTGCCCGCCTGATGCAGGCCGATGGCGCGCTTCAGCGCCTCCCCGACGGTCGCCGCCGCGTCCGCCATCGCCGTGGCGTGCCCGTCAGGTCTTCTTGCGCAGCAGGAACTCGCGGCCGACCTTGACGCGCGGCGTGTGGTCGTACTCGACGATGTCGGCCGTGGCATAGGTCTCGGACCATTTCTCCGGCAGGTAGGAACCGGTGCCGATGATGTCGACCGGCGCGCGGGCGATCGCCATGACCCGGCACTTGGCCGGGTTGAACCCGGACGAGGCCACCAGCTTCACCTTGTCGAAGCCGGCGGCATCGAGCGCCTCGCGCAGGTGCCAGATCGCCGCCGCCGACACGCCTGTGCCGACCAGGTAGCGCAGGTCCTGCTCCGAGCGGTAGCCGCGGATCGCCTCGGGCACGTTGCGCTCGAGCACGGCATAGGAGCCCGGCGGGTCGAGGCCTTCGACGAAACGCCCGCCCGGCGTGTCGAGCCTGACGCCGAGCCGCCCGTCGGCGGCGAGCTCGGGGAAGCGCCGGCAGACATCGAGCGCGTCGCTGAGCTCGCGCCCGAAATAGTCGACCAGCACGTAGAGCGGCTGGTCGGGGAAGACCTCGTGGAACATCTCGGCCGCGCGCACGGTCGAGCCGGCATAGCCGATCAGCGCGTGCGGCATCGTGCCGTAGCCGGACTCGCGGCCGAAGAAATGCGCCGTCGCGTCGGTCGCGTTGCCCATGAAGCCCGCAGCGCCCACCTTCACCTGCGCCCGCTTCGAGCCAACCGAGGCGGCATAGGCCATGAGCGCGGCCATGTCCGATCCGGCGCAGTGCCGCGCGTCCATCGCGAGGAACTGCGCCTTGGGCAGGTCGACGCACATGGTGAAGGCGTTCCAGGCCGCGACGCAGGCCGGGCCCAGGAGCTGCAGGTAGATCGTCTCGAGATCCGAGAGATGATAGAGCGAGCCCGCGATGTACATGATCGGCTCGCCGGCGCCGACCCACTTGCCCTCGGGGAAGTTGAGCTCGATGTCGAAGCGGGTCTGCCGCTGCTCGGCCACCTGGCGCAGCCACTCGACCGCGAGCCGCGGCGCCGAGATCACCGGCCGGCGCATGAACACGGCGTAGGTCGCGCGCACGTCGCCGAAGCGGCCGACGATGTCCCTGGTGCGCAGGAAATACTTGTCGGTCAGCGCGGGAATGTCGTCGATGCCCGGCCGCATGTGTCCCCCCGGAGACGCATCCTTCGGCAAGCTCAGCATGAGGAGAAAGAGGAACCCCGTCCTGAGCCTGTCGAAGGACGAGCCCTCACCGCTACTCCCCCGCCGCCACCGCCAGGCGCCGCTCGGCGCCGCGCGCGCGCTTCAGCTCCCCGGCGATGGTGAAGGCCAGCTCCAGCGCCTGGCTCGCGTTCAGCCGCGGGTCGCAATGCGTGTGGTAGCGGTCCTTCAGGGTCTCGTCGGTGATCGCCTGGGCGCCGCCGATGCACTCGGTCACGTCCTGGCCGGTCATCTCGAAATGCACGCCGCCGGCATGCGTGCCTTCCGCGGCATGGACCCCGAAGAATCCGCGCACCTCGGCAAGGATGCGGTTGACGGCGCGGGTCTTGAAGCCGGTCGGCGAGGTGACCGTGTTGCCGTGCATCGGGTCGCAGGCCCACACGACCGCGCGGCCCTCGCGCTTGACCGCGCGCACCAGCGCCGGCAGGCGCTTCTCGACCTCGTCGGCGCCCATCCGGCTGATGAGCGTCAGCCGGCCGGGGATCTCGTCCGGGTTCAGCGCGTCGATCAGCCGGATCAGCTCGTCCGGCGTGGTCGAGGGCCCGACCTTCATGCCGATCGGGTTCTTGACGCCGCGCATGAACTCGACATGCGCGCCGTCGAGCTGGCGCGTGCGGTCGCCGATCCACAGCATGTGCGCCGAGCAGTCGTACCAGTCGCCGGTCAGGCTGTCGCGCCGCGTCAGCGCCTCCTCGTACCAGAGCAGCAGCGCCTCGTGCGAGGTGTAGAACGAGGTCTCGCGGATCTGCGGCGAGGATTCGCCGGTCAGGCCGCAGGCCTCCATGAAGGCGAGCGCTTCGTCGAGCCGGTCCGCCAGCTCGCGGTATCGCTCGCCCTGGGGGCTGCCGGACACGAAATCCAGGTTCCAGCGATGCACCTTGTGCAGGTCGGCGAAGCCGCCCTGGGCGAAGGCGCGGATCAGGTTCAAGGTCGCGGCCGACTGGTTGTAGGCGCGGATCAGGCGCTGCGGGTCGGGCCTGCGCGCCTCGGGCGTGAACTCGATGCCGTTGACGATGTCGCCGCGGTAGGACGGCAGCGTCTGGCCGCCCTGCGTCTCGGTCGGGGCCGAGCGCGGCTTGGCGAACTGGCCGGCGAGCCTTCCGACCTTCACCACCGGGCAGGCGGCGCCGAAGGTCAGCACCACCGCCATCTGCAGCAGCACCTTGAACGTGTCGCGGATGTTGTTGGCGCGGAACTCGGCGAAGCTCTCGGCGCAGTCGCCGCCCTGCAGCAGGAAGGCCTTGCCCTCGGCCACGCGGCCGAGCGACTTCATCAGGTCGCGCGCCTCGCCGGCGAACACCAGCGGCGGGAAGATGGCAAGCTGCTGCTCGGCCTCGGCGAGCGCCTCGGCGTCGGGGTAGTCCGGCACCTGCCGGACCGGCTGCTGCCGCCAGCTATCGGGCGACCACGGTTGCGCCATGACACGAACTCCAGGAGCCCCGCGCTTCCCGGCGGGGCAAGGGACCATGCTAATACGCGGAAATTTGCCGAAATTCCAGCGTGTTGCTACTCCGCGGCCTCGGCCTCCACATCGGGGACCTTCTGGCGCAGCGTGACGAACTCCTCGGCCGCGGTCGGGTGGATGCCGATGGTGCGGTCGAACGCCGCCTTGGTCAGGCCCGCCTTCACGGCGATGGCGATGCCCTGGATGATCTCGGGCGCGTCCTGCCCGACCATGTGCGCGCCGAGCACGCGGTCGGACGCCCGGTCGACCACCAGCTTCATCATGGTTCGCTCGTCGCGCCCGCTGATGGTGTGCTTCATCGCCTTGAAGGTCGTGCGGTAGATGTCGACCCGGAAGCCCTTCTCGCGCGCGCGCTCCTCGCTCAAGCCCGCGCTGCCGACCGGCGGCTGGCTGAACACGGCCATCGGCACGCTCTCGTGGTCGACCGGGCGCTTCAGGTTGCCGAACACCGTGTCGGCGAAGGCATGGCCTTCCATCAGCGCGACCGGCGTCAGGTTGATGCGGTCGGTCGCGTCGCCGACGGCGAAGATCGACGGCACGGACGAGCGCGACCACTGGTCGACCTTGATCGCGCCGTTCTCGGCCATGGCCAGCCCAAGCTCCTCGAGCCCGATGCCGCGCGTGTTGGGCCTGCGGCCCGTCGCGTACATGACCGTGTCGCACTCGACGCCCTCGTCCTCCAGGCCCGTGTCGTCGTGGAAGCGGACGACGAGCTTGCGCCCCTTCTTCTCGATCGCTACCGGCTCGCGGCCCAGGCGGATGTCGATGCCCTTCTTCTGCATCTCGGCCTGCAGATGCGCGCGCGCATCGTGGTCGAAGCCGCGCAGGATCATCTCGCCGCGGTAGACCAGGATCACCTCGGCGCCGAGCCCGTTGAAGATGCCCGCGAACTCGACCGCGATGTAGCCGCCGCCGACGATGGCGATGCGCCTGGGCAGCTTCGGCAGGTCGAGCGCCTCGTTCGAGGTGATCGCGTACTCGCGGCCGGGAATTTCGGGGATGAACGGCCGGGATCCGGTGGAGACGAGGATGTTGCGCGCAGCGACGCGCTTGCCGCCGATCTCGACCTCGTGGGGACCCGTCACGCGGGCGCGCCCGCGCATCAGCGCGACATGGGCGCGGTCGAGCATGCCGCCATAGGCGGCCTCGAGCCGGTCGAGCTCGGCGTTCTTGTTCCGGATCAGCTTCTTCCAGCTGTGCTTGGACTTGCCCACGGTCCAGCCGTAGCCGCGCGCGTCCTCGAAGTCCTCGGCGAAATGCGCGGCGTAGACCAGGAACTTCTTCGGCACGCAGCCGCGCATGACGCAGGTGCCGCCGACGCGGCTTTCCTCGGCCAGCGCCACCTTGGCGCCATGGCCGCCGGCGATGCGCGCCGCACGCACGCCGCCGGAACCGGCGCCGATGACGAAGAGATCGTAGTCCATGAGGCCCTCAGCTCTCAGCCGTCAGCCAAAGATAGAGCCTCTGGCCGACCGCTGAAAGCTGAATGCTGACGGTTCTATCGGGTCAGCGGTCGATCCCGCCCATGCACAGGTACTTGATCTCGACGAAGTCGTCGATGCCGTACTTCGAGCCCTCGCGGCCGAGGCCCGACTCCTTCATGCCGCCGAACGGCGCCACCTCGGTCGAGATGATGCCGGTGTTGATGCCGACGATGCCGTACTCGACGCTCTCGGCCACGCGCCAGATGCGGCCGATGTCGCGGCTGTAGAAATAGGCGGCGAGGCCGAACTCGGTGTCGTTGGCCAGCCGCACGGCGTCCTTCTCCTCCTTGAAGCGGAACACGGGCGCCAGCGGCCCGAAGGTCTCCTCGCGCGCGACGGCCATCTGCGGGTTCACGTTCGCCAGCACCGTCGGCTCGAAGAACGTGCCGCCGAGCGAATGGCGCTTGCCGCCGGTCACGATCTTGGCGCCCTTCTTCGTCGCGTCGGCGATGTGCTCCTCGACCTTCTCGACCGCCTTCATGTCGATCAGCGGTCCCTGCGTCACGCCCGACTCCAGGCCATTGCCGACCTTGAGCTGCTTCACGGCGCCGACCAGCTTGTCGACGAACTTGTCGTACACGCCGTCCTGCACCAGGAGGCGGTTGGCGCACACGCAGGTCTGGCCGGTGTTGCGGTATTTCGAGGCCATGGCGCCTTCGACCGCCTGGTCGAGGTCGGCGTCGTCGAACACGATGAAGGGGGCGTTGCCGCCGAGCTCGAGGCCCATCTTCTTCACCGTGCCGGCGCATTGCTGCATCAGCTTCTTGCCGATCTCGGTCGAGCCGGTGAAGGTGAGCTTGCGCACGATCGGGTTCGAGGTCATCTCGCCGCCGATCTCGGATGCGCTGCCGGTGACCACGTTGAACACGCCCTTCGGCACGCCGGCGCGCTCGGCGAGCTCGGCCATGGCGAGCGCCGAATAGGGCGTCTGCGTCGCCGGCTTGCACACGAAGGTACAGCCCGCCGCCAGCGCCGGGCCCGCCTTGCGCGTGATCATCGCCGCCGGAAAGTTCCACGGCGTGATCGCCGCCACGACGCCGATCGGCTCCTTGATCACGACGATGCGCTTGTCGGACTGGTGCTGCGGGATCACGTCGCCGTAGACGCGCTTGCCCTCCTCGGCGAACCACTCGATGAACGAGGCGGCATAGGCGACCTCGCCCTTGGCCTCGGCCAGCGGCTTGCCCTGCTCCGAGGTCATCAGCACCGCCAAATCCTCGGTGTTGGCGAGCATCAGCTCGAACCACTTGCGCAGGATCGCCGCCCGCTCCTTCGCGGTCTTGGCCTTCCACGGGCCCCAGGCCTTGTTGGCGGCCTCGATCGCGCGCCTTGTCTCCCCGGCGCCCATGCGCGGCACGGTGCCGAGGATCTGGCCGGTCGCCGGGTTGTTCACGGCCACCGCGGCGCCGCCGTCGGCGTCGACCCATTTGCCGTCGATGTATCCCTGCTGGCGGAACAGCTTCATGTCCTTGAGGGTCGGGGGTGCGGTCTCCGGATCGTCCTTGGGTGCCATGGTCGCGTTCTCCCGGGTTCGGATGCTCGAAATCTGGCTGGTTGCCGGCATCATAGTCCCGCCCGCGTCCCGTGTTAACCGTCCGGCGGAACTCTGCTATGGATAGCGCGCTATGCCGAAAGGAGCCGTGACCATGCTGCGCACCCTGATGGTGGCGCTCGGCCTGCTGTTCGCCGCGTTCGCGCCGGGGGCCCGCGACGCCGGGGCGATCACGGACAACGAGGAGCGCACGCCGATCACCGACCGCGCCGAGCTCACGCGCCTGTTCGTCGACCGGACCTTCTACGGGCGCTACGCCGACAACAGCAAGTTCATCGAGTACTACGCGCCGGACGGGCGGGCCGGCTACTTCGACGGCTGCCCGCATTCCGGGCGCTGGTGGGTCGCCGAGTCCGGCGGCGAGGCAGTCGTGTGCTTCGTCTACCCGACCATGGCGCCGCCGGGCCCGCACTGCTTCGACGTGTTCCGCGCCGCGACCAGAAACGGCGGCCGCCTCGAGTTCCTGCTCGACGGCAGCGACGCGTCCTGGCCGGCGCACGCCTGGACGCGCGCGATCCGGCCGGGCAATCCCGAGCAATTGTCGCTGACCGCCAGCGGCTGCCAGATCGGTCAATCCGTCCGCGAGGAGGACCAGGGATGAAGAGCTACGACGTCGCCGAATGCGGCTGCCCGCTGAAGCTGTTCGAGCGGCCGACGCCGCAGCCGGCGGGCACCGAGGTGCTGCTGCGCGTGCTGGCGGCCGGCGTGTGCCATAGCGACCTGCATTTCTGGGAGGGCTCCTACGATCTCGGCGGCGGCAAGAAGCTGAAGCTGACCGACCGCGGCATGAAGCTGCCGCTGACCATGGGCCACGAGAATGTCGGCGAGGTCGTGGCGATGGGACCGGAGGCGAAAGGCGTCAAGATCGGCGACCGGCGGCTCGCCTATCCCTGGATCGGCTGCGGCCAGTGCATGGTGTGCCGGCGCGGCGAGGAGAATCTGTGCCTCAAGGCGAGCTTCCTCGGCGTGCATCGTCCGGGCGGCTATGCCGATCATCTGCTGGTGCCGCATCCGCGCTATCTCTACGAGATCGGCGACCTGGCGCCCGAGGTCGCGGCGCCGCTCGCCTGCTCGGGCATCACGACCTACGGCGCGCTGAAGAAGCTCGGCTCGGTGCCGCAGGAGCAGCCGATCGTCATCATCGGCGCCGGCGGGCTCGGTCTCATGTGCCTGTCGCTGCTGAAGAAGATGGGCGGCAAGGGCGCCATCGTAGTCGACATCGACGCGGTCAAGCGCGAGGCGGCGAAGAAGGCCGGCGCGCTCGCCGTGGTCGACGGCCGCGCCGCCGACGCGGTGAAGCAGATCCAGGGGCACTGCCCGGACGGCGTCTGGGGCGCCGTCGACCTGGTCGGCTCGGGCGACACGGTCAAGCTCGGCACCGACTGCCTGACCAAGGGCGGCAAGCTGGTCGTGGTCGGCCTGTTCGGCGGCGAGATCACCCTGCCGACCGCCTACATCCCGATGCGCGCCATGAACATCCAGGGCTCCTATGTCGGCACGCCGGCCGAGATGAAGGAGCTGCTCGACCTCGTGCGCCGCGCCCGGCCGCCGGCGCTGCCCATCACCAAGCGCCCGCTGCCCGAGGCCTACCAGTGCCTGCAGGAGCTGAAGGAAGGCAAGCTCGTCGGCCGCGCGGTGCTGGTGCCGGCGGGGTGAGAAGCAAAAGGGCGGCCGGAGCCGCCCTTGCATTTTGTGCGTCACCGGCCGAAGCCGGGACGCTTGTTAACGGATGGACCGCGTTCTCTCGTGAGCTAACTGACAGTCTATTCGCTTCCGTCCGTTCAATCTAACGTTGCCCCGCAGCAAACCGACTGTCAATGGACTCCTGGGCGTCGGTCAGGCTACAATTTTTGTGGAACGGATCAACGGCAGCAATCAATCACGGATGCGTATGGTACAGCCGTGCCAATTCTGGCGAAGCTCACGAAGTGCGGCGACGCAAGTATACGCCCGTGAAGCAATGAGGAGTTGGAAACCAGCTCCCCGTTGACTCGCGCAGCTTGGGGGAAGACATGCGCGCGGAGAGGACACGCAAGAGCATACCGTGGCGCCTCGGGCTCGATGTCGGCACCAATTCACTTGGCTGGTGCGCATTCGACCTGTCGAAGCCGGATAGGGAAGGGCGCCGTCATCCGGTTGGCATTCGCCGGGTTGGGGTCCGTATCTTTAGCGATGGACGGGACCCGCAATCTGGAGCCTCGCTGGCGCAGGCGCGGCGCGAGCCGCGCAGCGCACGCAGGCGGCGCGATCGGTTCCTCATGCGGCAGATGACTCTCATGCGGGCGCTCGACCGTCTCGGCCTCATGCCGAGCGATCCTGCCGCACGCAAGGAACTCGAGAAGCTCGATCCCTGGCGCCTGCGCGCAGAGGGTCTCGAGCGCGCGCTCTCGCCCCACGAGTTCGGCCGTGTCCTGTTCCACCTAAATCAGCGCCGCGGCTTCAAGAGCAACCGCAAGACCGATCGCGGCAAGGACGAAGCCAGCGCCAAGGAAACCCAGGACATGAAGGGCTCGGCGCGGGCGACCGCGGCGCTGATCGGACCGGACAAGCCGAATGCCCGCACGCTCGGGGAATACCTCTACAAGACGTATCGCGCGCGAAACAACGGCCTCTCATGGGAGCCGTTGAGCTCGGCGGAAGCTCACAGCGTGCGGGCCCGTCCGCGTGCCGTGAAAGGGCGGAACGAATACGACTTCTACCCCCTGCGGCGCATGGTCGAGGACGAATTCGACGCGCTTTGGGAGGCGCAGAGACGCCATCTTCCCGCGCTGACCAGTGAGACGCGCGAACGGATCCGGCACGTCATCTTTCATCAGCGGCAGCTCAAGCCGGTCGATCCTGGCCCCTGCACGCTTGATCCCGACGACAAGCGGGCGCCGCTTGCCCTGCCCATCGTGCAGGAATTTCGCATCCTGCAGGAGCTTGCCAACCTCGAACTGGTCGACAAGCGCAATCCTTCGAACTCGCGCCGGCTCACGCTCAGGGAGCGGGACCACCTGCTCGCGCTGTTGCGACGCACGGAAAGGCTGACCTTCAAGCGCATCCGCAAGGAGCTGCACATCGAGGCCGTCTGGGCCTTCAATCTTGAAAGCGAACGTCGCGATCACCTGAAAGGAGATAGCACGTCGGTCCGCCTCGCCCACAAGGAATGCTTCGGCCCCCGATGGTGGGACGGATTGGCGGACATCGAACGCCACACCATCGCTCAGAAGCTGCTCGACGAGGAAGACGAGGACGAAGCGGTTCGGATCGGCGTCGAGTATTGGAACCTGTCGCCGGAGGCGGCCGAGAAGGTCGCCAACGTGCGGCTGGTAGATGGTTACGGCAGTCTCGGCACCAAGGCGCTGGAAGAGATCGTACCGATCATGCGGACAGGTTTCGACGGGAGTGGCAACCCGATTCGCTACAGCGACGCGGTGCAACGGACTCGCTACAAGCACCACTCCGATTTCCGCGACGCCACGATCCTGCCGGCGTTGCCCTACTATGGCGAGGTGCTGCGCCGATACATGGCGCCGGTCCGCAGCGACTCGGCGCCGCAATGGGAGCGCGACTTCGGGCGTATTGCGAATCCAACCGTCCATATTGGATTGGGCCAGCTACGCAAGCTCGTCAACGCCCTGATTGATCGCTACGGCCACCCGGAGGAAATCGTCGTCGAGCTTGCACGTGACCTCAAGCTGTCACGCGAGCGCCGCGAGGAAATCGACAAACGCCAGGCGGAAAACCAGAGGAAAAACGATCAGCGGCGCGCGAAGCTGGCCGAAATCGGCTTACCCGAGCGCGGCGAGTCCCTGCTGCGCCTGCGGCTCTGGGAAGAACTGAACCCCAATGACCCGAGCGATCGCAAATGCGTTTACACTGGCGAGCAGATCTCGCTGAGCCGCCTGTTCAGCGATGACGTCGAGACCGAGCATATCCTTCCCTTCACCCTGACGCTCGACGACAACCCGAGCAACCTGACCGTATCTTTGCGCAAAGCCAACCGCTTCAAGGGCAACCTCACGCCCCATCAAGCGTTCGGCAGCAATCCCATGGTCGACGGCCGACCCTGCAACTGGCCCCAGATCATGCTGCGCGCGTCCGCGCTGCCGAAAGCCAAGCAGTGGCGGTTTCGGCCCGACGCGATTGAGCTGGTTCAGAGTCGGATCAGACGCGACGCGGCTCGGCAGGAAGGCGCGCTGCCGAAGGAAATGCTCGACGATATCGAGCGAACCGGCGGCTTCCTGGCGCGGCAACTCGTCGACACCGCCTACCTCGCCCGGGTCACCCGTCAGTATCTGTGGAAGATCTGCGACCCCGACAAGACCTGGGTGATCCCCGGCCAGATGACCGCGCTCTTGCGCCGCAAATGGGGCCTCAACTCGCTGCTTGGCGACCACAACCGCAAGAACCGCGCCGACCATCGCCATCATGCGATCGACGCCTTCGTCACCGGGCTTACCGATCGCTCTCTGCTTCAGCGGATCGCGACGGCGGCCGAGAAATCAAGGGACCGCCTGATCGACGATATGCCTGATCCCTACGAAGGCTTCCGTGAGGAACTGAAGTCCGCCCTGCAGCGCGTCGTGGTCTCCCATCGGCCGGACCACAGCGCCAAAGGCAAGCTGCACGAAGAGACGGCCTACGGGCTGGTCGAAGAGGCGGAGCGCGAAGGCGGCAACGTCGTCGCGCGCAAGCCGATCGAGGCGCTGAGCGAGAGCGAGATCGACCGCGTTCGCGACCCGGTGATCCGCGATAAGCTCAAACGACATCTCGGCAGATTGCTCGCATACGACTCAGGCATCGAACGGGCCAAGGCCAAACTCGCGGAGGCGCGGCGCAAGAAGGACGCGCATGCGATCGAGCGGGCCGCCGCCGAGTTGGATCGCACCAAGCGCGAGCGCAAGCAGAGACGCAAGGATGGCGCCAAGGACTTCAGGGCGGCCCTGGCCGAGTTTGGCCGAAAGGAGGGCATACGGCGTGTGCGACTCGTGAAATCCGAAGCAGCGATCATTGCTGTCCGCGATCGAACTGGCCACCCATACAAAGCGTATAGCGCCGGCGACAACCATCGCGTCGAAGTTTTCGCAAGGCCGGATGGATCATGGGGCAGAGACCTCATTACCGTATTCGACGCGAACAGGCCCGATTTTGCGCCTTCATGGCGTCGGAACGGAGCTGGCAACCGTCTCGTCGCAATCTTTCACAAGAACGATCTGGTGCGTGCCACAGTTGACGGCGAGGAACGGACCATGCGCGTCGTATCGCTGTGGGACCGCTACCTGCAGCTCGCAGGGCACGAGGACACCAACCTCGCCGATCGGTATCGCGACGGCGAATTCAAGTGGACGTTCGCGAACTACGACAAACTCAAGGAAATGGGCCTTCGGCGCGTCACGGTGGACTTCCTCGGCCACATGCACGATCCCGGCCCGCCGAAGTGATCCGACATGCTCGGGCGCATCATTGAAATCGCAGAGGATGGACGCCATCTAGCGGTCGATCGCGGCTTCATGACGGTGAGCACCGATGGCGCCGAGCTTGGAAGAGTCCCGCTCGACGACATCGGCGCCGTGATTGTCAATGCCCACGGCTGCACGTACAGCAACAACCTGATTGTGCGATTGGCCGAACGTGGCGCGGGGGTGGTCGTCTGCGGCGCCAACCATAGCCCGGTGGCCTGGCTATGGCCGGTCGTGGCCCATCACGCACAACGCAGCCGCATCGAGTCGCAAATCGTCGCCGGAAAGCCGCTTGCGAAGCGCCTGTGGCAACGCGTGGTTCAGCAGAAGATTCGCCTTCAGGGCGCGACTCTTGCCGCTCTCGGCCGCGACGGTGCGGGCGGATTCGATCTGATGGCACGACGCGTAGGGTCAGGAGATCCGGAGAACATGGAGGCACAGGCAGCACGTCGCTATTGGCCATTGCTGTTCGGCGCCGATTTCCGCCGCGACCGCGAGGCTCCGGGAGCCAATTCGATGCTGAACTATGGCTATGCGGTCCTGCGGTCGGCGACGGCGCGCGCAGTCTGCGGCGCCGGTCTGCATCCGGCGATCGGGATCAGTCACAAGAGCGAGGACCTGCCTTTGGCTGACGACCTGATGGAGCCGTTCAGGCCAATGGTCGATCTGCTGGTGGCGCGCGCCGCGGACATGGGACACGAGAGCGTCACCAAGGAGATTAAGCGGTATCTGGCGTCGGTGGCCGCGCTCGATCTCCAGACGGAGCGGGGACGCACCCCGCTCTATACGTGCGTTGAACGACTTGCACAGTCGCTCGCTGCCGCCTTCGCTAGCGGAAAGCCTGACTTGGAGTTTCCCTTGGCACCTTTGCCGCTGGACCTGCCAGCGCTGCCTGCTTCGGCCGACGATTCGTGAGCGGTCGAGGCCGTGCTGACCGGCTATCGCCTAATGTGGATGATGGTCCTCTTCGACCTGCCGGTCGGCACGAAAAAAGAGCGCAAGGCTGCAACGAAATTCCGCCAGTTCCTCCTCGACCAGGGATTCCAAATGTCGCAATACTCGGTCTACATGCGATTTTGTGCCGGAAAGGAACAGTCAGAGGCTTACACAAAGAAGGTCGAGAAGGAGGTGCCAAGCACGGGCAAGATTCACATCGTCTACCTGACCGACAAACAGTATGAGAACATCGTTACATTCGACGGACGAGTGAAGGAACCTACCCGGAAAAACCCGGAACAGTTCGTGTTGTTCTAATGTATGTGGCTGCGAACAAACGGCGACCCGGAAGGGAAAAAAGGCCCTGTTACCAGGGCCTTAGCGGATCATGAGGTTAGCTCACGAGAGAACGCGGTCCAACCGCAACCACCCGGTCGAACCGCGCGACCGTCAGGGGAGGTTAGCTCACGAGAGAACGCGGTCCAACCGCAACGGATCGCTTCGCGATCCGTTGCGCTGCTCAGCAAACAGGGACCGGGCTCCGGCTACTGATTCAGTTCAAAGAACCACCGCCAATGGCGGTGAGAATCGCGCTCATCTTCGCCCGCACGTCGGGCAGGAACGTGGTCACCACCGACCAGACCACCTCGAACTCGACGTCCTGATAGTCATGGACAATAACGTTGCGCATGCCGACGATCTTCTGCCACGGGATTTCGGGATGTTCAGATTGAAACTCGGCGGATATCCGTCGGCAGGCTTCGCCGACGATCTGGAGCTGGCGCAAGACGGCCGATTGAACCAGCGGGTCCTTCAGGAACCGTTCGAAGCTGTAACCGTCCGTGAATGACGCGACGAGCTCGGCCGCCCTGACGACATCAGCCAGGTAGTCCGCATCACGCCATTTCATAGACGGTCTGGGCGGAATCGAGGATGTGCTGCTTGCGCAGTGGATTCCGGCTGCGCTCGATCGCCTGCCGCGTCATGAGATCGACGCGACGCCCAAACAGGCGTTCGAGCGCTTCCTTCGTGTCGAGGAAGTGCGTCAGGTCGAGCACCAGGTCCCGCTCGAACATCACCAGCACGTCCACGTCGCTGTCGGGCCGGAACTCGTCCGTGAGGACCGAGCCGAACAGCGCCAGCTCCGCGATCTTCCATTTCTTGCAGAACGCGGCAAGCTCTCCCTTCGGGATCCTGATGCGCGGCTCGGGCATGTTCGCCTCCGTCGCCCGCGATCCTACTCCACCGTCACGCTCTTCGCGAGGTTGCGCGGCTGGTCGACGTCGGTGCCTTTCAGCACGGCGGTGTGATACGCCAAGAGCTGCACCGGCACGGCGTAGAGGATCGGCGCCACGAAGGGGTCGATGTCGGGCATGGTGATGGCGTAGAGCGCCTTGTCGCCGAGCCGCGCCACGCCCTCGGCGTCGCTGAACAGGACGGCCTGGCCGCCGCGCGCGAGCGCCTCCTGGACGTTCGACGCGGTCTTGTCGAACCATTGGTCGCGCGGGGCGATCACGATCACCGGCACGGCCTTGTCGATCAGCGCGATCGGCCCGTGCTTCATCTCGCCGGCGGCGTAGCCCTCGGCGTGGATGTAGGAGATCTCCTTGAGCTTCAGCGCGCCCTCGAGCGCGATCGGGTAGGACGTGCCGCGGCCGAGATAGAGCACGTCGCGCGCCTCGGCGATGCGGTGCGCGATCTCCTGGATGCGCTCGTCGTGGCGCAGCACCTCGACCACGCGGCTCGGCACCTCGCTCAAGGCCGTGGTCATCTGCCCCTCGCGCCCGGCGTCGATCGCGCCGCGCGCGCGCGCCGCCTGGATGGCGAGGCAGGCGAGCACGGTCAGCTGCGTGGTGAAGGCCTTGGTCGAGGCGACGCCGACCTCGGGCCCGGCCAAGGTCGGCAGCACGGCGTCGGATTCGCGCGCGATCGTGCTGGTCGGCACGTTGACCACGCTCAAGACGTACTGCTTCTGCGCCTTGGCGTAGCGCAGCGCCGCCAGCGTGTCGGCGGTCTCGCCCGACTGCGAGATGAAGAGCGCGAGGCCGCCCTGGGGCATCGGCGCCTCGCGGTAACGGAACTCGCTCGCCACGTCGACCTCGACCGGCAGGCGCGCGATCTGCTCGAACCAGTATTTCGCCACCACCCCGGCGTAGGACGCGGTGCCGCAGGCGACGATCGTCACGCGCGGCACCCTTGCGAAATCGATGCCGAGGTCCGGCAGCACGACCCTGCGCAGCGCCGGATTGACGAGCTGCGTCAGCGTGTCGCCGATCACCTGCGGCTGCTCGTAGATCTCCTTCAGCATGAAGTGGCTGTAGTTGCCCTTGCCGGTCAGCACGCCCGACAGCTGCGTGCGCACGACCGGACGCTCGGCCACCCTGCCGTCCTCGTCGTGCACCACGGCGGTCCTGTGCGTGACCTCGACCCAGTCGCCTTCCTCGAGATAGGCGACGCGCTCGGTGAAGGGCGACAGCGCCAGCGCGTCCGAGCCCAGGTACATCTCGCCGTCGCCGTAGCCGATCGCCAGCGGCGCGCCGCGCTGCGCGCCGATCATCAGGTCGTGCTCGCCGGCGAAGATGGCGGCGAGCGCGAAGGCGCCGTTGAGGCGCTTCATCGCCTCTGCCATCGCCTGCCGCGGCGTCTTGCCGCTGCGCAGGTAATGCGTCAGCAGCTGCAGCGCCGCCTCGGTGTCGGTCTCGGTCGTGAAGTTGCAGCCGGCGCGCGTCAGCTCGTCGCGCAGCTCCTGGAAGTTCTCGATGATGCCGTTGTGCACCAGCGCGACGCGGTCGGTCGCGTGCGGGTGCGCGTTGTGCTCGGTCGGCGCGCCGTGCGTGGCCCAGCGCGTGTGGCCGATGCCGATCCTGCCCTTGAGCGGCTGGGCGTGCAGCAGCGCGTCGAGGTTGCCGAGCTTGCCCTCGGCGCGGCGGCGGTCGATATGGCCGTTGACCAGCGTGGCGATGCCGGCGGAGTCGTAGCCGCGATACTCCAGCCGCTTGAGGCCGTCGAGGATCAGGGGCGCCACGTCGGACTTGCCGATGATGCCGATGATGCCGCACATCGCTGCCTATCCCTTCGCCTATTCGTCCACTGGCACCTTGGCGCGGGGCTTGGCCGTCTTCCCCGTCTCGCGGGCCTTCTGCTCGCGGAACCTCGCCGCCCAGCCCTCGACCGTGCGCTGCTCGCCCCGCTCGATGCGCAGCGCGTCCGCCGGCACGTCCTGCGTCACGACGCTGCCGGCGCCGACGATGGCGCCGTCGCCGACCTTGACCGGCGCCACCAGCGCGGTGTTCGAGCCGATGAAGGCGCCGGCGCCGATGTCGGTATGCGCCTTGGTGAAGCCGTCGTAGTTGCAGGTGATCGTGCCGGCGCCGACATTGGCGTCGGCGCCGACGCGCGCATCGCCGATATAGGAGAGGTGGTTGGCCTTGGCGCCGTCCTCGATGACGGCGTTCTTGACCTCGACGTAGTTGCCGATATGCGCGTCGCGGCCGATGCGCGCGCCGGGCCGGAGGCGCGCGAAGGGGCCGATGCGGGCGCCCGCCTCGATGACGGCGCCCTCGATGTGGCAGAAGGGCAGGATTTCCACGCCGTCGGCCACGACGGCGCCGGGGCCGAACACGACGTTCGGCCCGATCGTGACGTCGCGGCCGATCCGCGTATCGACGCAGAGGAACACCGATCGGGGATCGGTCAGCGTAGCACCGCCTTCCATCGCGCGGGCGCGCAGGCGCTGCTGCATGTGAAGCTCGGCGAGCGCGAGCTGGGCACGCGTGTCGATGCCGATGAACTCCTCGGCCGGGCGCTCGATCGCGGCGCAGGCCAGTTTCATCTTGCGCGCGACGGCGACGATGTCGGTCAGGTAGTACTCGCCCGCGGCGTTGGCGTTGCCGATCGCGTCGATCAGCGCGAAGAGATGCCGGCCGTCGACGGCCATGGCGCCCGCGTTGCACAGGCGGATGCGGCGCTGGGCCGGCGTGGCGTCCTTGAACTCGACGATGGCCGTGAGCCGGCCGGCGCGGTCGGTGACCAACCGGCCGTAGCGCAGCGGGTCGTCCGGCTTGAAGCCGACCACGACCACGGAAGGCTTGTCCCTGGCGGCGCGGCGCTCGAGCAGCTGGCCGAGCGTCTCGGCCGACATGAACGGGTTGTCGCCGAAAAGGACGAGAACGTCGCCCGCGAATCCGGCGAGCGCCGCGCGGGCCGCCTTGACCGCGTCGGCGGTGCCCCGGGCCTGGGGCTGGATCGCGGTCGGCACCGGCGCCACGGCGCGGCCGACCGCCTCCATGCCGGGTGCCGTCACCACGACCGTCCGGGCCGGGTTCAGCGTCGCCACCGCATCCAGCACGTGGCCGATCACCGGCCGGCCGGCGATCGGCAGCAGCACCTTGGGCCGGTCGGATTTCATCCGCGTCCCCTTGCCGGCGGCAAGGATCACGGCGGCGGTTTCGCGCTGGCGGGCGGCGCGCTGGGTCATGCAACGGCCCTTGGGGGAACGGCCCCTGGGCGAACGGACCAGGGGGCCCGGGCCCCGACAAGAGGAATGACCGATGACCGGAGCTTGGTATAGAAGCACGGGGTCATGGCGCGGCGGACCATGACACAAAGCCACCCGAGCCGCCAAGAGTCTAACGATCACAGATTGTTACGAAACTTGTCCCCGATTCCGGCCCCCGACTCCCGTACGGATACGCTGATCTTCGACCTGGACGGCACGCTGATCGACAGCCTGCCCGACCTCACCGACGCCTTGAACCGGCTGCTGGCCTCGGAAGGCCGCGCCATCCTGCCCGAGGACCGCGTGCGGACCATGATCGGCGACGGAGTGACGAAGCTGGTCGAGCGCGGTCTGGCCGCCACCGGCGACATGCCCGAGCGGGGCGCGTTCGCCGCGCTGCTGGCGCGATTCCACGCCGACTACGAGCCGCGCTCGGCCGAGCGGACGCGGCCTTATCCGGGCGTCGCCGACCTGCTGGCGCGCCTTTCGGAATTGGGCTGGCGGCTGGCGCTCTGCACCAACAAGCCGCAGGCCGCGACCCTCCGTATCCTGCGAAGCCTCGGGCTGGCGGGCTGGATCGGCACGGTGGCGGGCGGGGACCGGTTCGGCCTGCACAAGCCCGACCCGCGGCACCTGACCCTGACGGTCGGGGCGGCCGGGTCGGTGCCCGCCCGGGCGATCATGGTCGGGGACGGCCCGCAGGACCTCGCCGCCGCCCGCGGCGCGGGAATGCGCGCCATTGCCGCCCTTTATGGATACGGCCGCGAACGCATGGCCGCCGCGGACCTCGATGGAATCGTCACCATCGAGGCGTTCGCATGTCTGCCGGAAGCGCTGGCAAACATCATGCGACAGAGGCATA
Organism: Alphaproteobacteria bacterium; assembly: GCA_023150455.1. Lineage (GTDB taxonomy): Bacteria > Pseudomonadota > Alphaproteobacteria > JAEULC01 > JAEULC01 > JAEULC01. Next base: position 50,309 of record JAKLKW010000002.1, read on the forward strand.
TCTATCATGCATGAAACGCATTGACGAACGCCCGGCACGGCACTTATGAAACGCCGCCGCGAACGCCCCGACAGGAGTCCCAAGGTGTCCCTGCCCTTCCCGCCCGCCGCCAACGACAGCCAGACCCCCGAAAAGCTCGCCGCCGACCTGGTGCGGCAGCTCGGCGTGGACGGAGCGATCAATGCCTGCCGGCAGAATCTCTGGTTCGGCGTGCTGCAGGCGATCCAGCACCAGCACCTGCTGCGCCGCGCCCGCGGGCGGTAGCTGTCACTCCGCCGCGCGCAGGTGCAGTACCAGCGTGCCGAGCGCGAGCTCGGCCTCGGCGCGCACGGGCAGGCTGGGCGCGCCGGGCTTGGGCGGGGCGAGCCAGACGACGACCGGCTTGTCCGCGTCGGGCGCCGCCTGCCGGCGCGGATCCTTCTCCTTCCAGAAGCCCGCCAGCCGGCGCATGACGGCCTCGCACTTGCGCGCCTGGCCGGCGAACAGGCTGTAGCTGGTCTTCTCCAGCGTGGCCTCGCCGGCATCCGACACGCTGAGGTCGTAGCGCCGCCTTCCGTCATAGACCGGGAACGACCCGTCGCAGCGACCGGTCGCGCCGACCTTGCGCACGAGCGCGACCAGGGCGCTCAGGATGTCGATCGTGTTGCGCGCCAATTGCGGCGGAACGGGATCGCGGTTGTCCTCCTCGTTGCTCGGCTTCGCCGCGGTCACCACCGATCCGTCCGCAGCGTAGGTCACGTCGGTGAAGCGCGTCTCGCCGCGCCACGTCGTGTCGGAACGGCTGCGGGCCGGCCGCAGCAGGCCGTTGTCCACCGTGCCATGCGAAACGCCCCTGCCCCGCCAGTCGCCGATCCAGCCGACCACGCCGCGCGTCAGCGCCGCCACCTCGATGTCGTAGTCGTCGGCGTCCCAGCGCACCGCCGAGACGATCGACAGGATGCGGAACCCGCCGATATAGGCCTCGTAGTCCAGGCGCCACTTGGCCGATGGCGCGCCCGCCTCCTGCGCCGCGGCGCCGTGGCAGGCGACGGCCAGCAGCACCGGCGCGAGCGCGTGTTTCCAGGAATGCATGGCGCGATGGTAGACGGGGCGGCATCCAGGGCGCATCACGTTCGCGCGAAGCGCGGGGCGGCGAATTCCCCCTGGCCCAGCGACCCGCTTGCCTTGACTCCGGCTTCCGGCGCGACGTATATCCCGCCCTCTGCCGCCGCTTTCGGCACGGGCGATTAGCTCAGCGGGAGAGCGTCCCCTTCACACGGGGAAGGTCGCAAGTTCAATCCTTGCATCGCCCACCATCCCCGCCCATTCGCCCGATCGGCCGCGAAATTCGAGACCTTGCCGCGGCCGCTCATGCTGCTGGTCGGCGCCGTGATCATCGCCTCGGACCTGCGCGAGCTACCGCGGGCGTTCCTCGCATCCTGGCATTGCATCGCCGACGCTCCTTGCGCCCCCTCGTCGGGACGAGCAACGCAGGCTCGCTCCGCGCCCCTGAGCTCGTCGAAGGGCGGCGTATCCGCGTGAACCGTTCAGGAAAGACGCACGCGGAGACGCGGAAGACGCGGACCGGATGCGATCACGACCCGGGCGGACCGTGTGGGCATGACGACATCGCCGCGCTTTCGGGCCGCGGCGGGCTTTGCTAAGAACCGCGCGACCATGGATGCGCCATCGCCACGCCCTTCCCCGCTCGATCTCATGTTGGTCGTGCTGATGGCGGCGCTGCTGTCGGCCTTCTCGGTCCCCGGCCTGTTCGCCGCCGTCGCCGCCTTCCTCATCTACATCGTCGTGCGCCAGGCCGCCGGCCGGGTCGCCTTCGCCGCCATCTGCGTCTCGCTGCTGCTTTGCCTCGGCGTGGCCGAGGCGGCCTTGCGCCTGGCCGGGTCCAACCCGAGCTACTACCGGCCGGACGAAGTGCTGGCCGTGTTCGCACGCGACGGCGGCCGCTCGCACTACAAGCCGAGCCAGCGCATCGACTTCAAGATGCCGTTCGGCGACCTCTACGTGCTGTCCGGCCGCACCGCGCGCGACATCGTCGAGCCGCGCGACGTGGTCTTCGTGACCGACCGGCTCGGCTACCGCGACGCACACGGGCCGGACGGCCGCCGCTACGTGCTGGTCGGCGATTCCTTCGCCATGGGCAGCGGCACGACGCAGGAGCGCATCCTGAGCGAGCTCCTGCGCCGCGAGCACGGCGTCGACATCTACGACGCCGGCTTCCCCGGCGACGTGCCCGACTACGCCGCGCGCGTCCGCTGGCTCAAGGCGAACACCGGGCTGGTCGGCGGCCGCAACGTCGTGGTGCTGCTGTTCGAGGGCAACGACTTCACCTGCCCGGCCACGGCGCCGCCGCCGGAGACGATCGCGTCCTGGCGCTGGCGCCCGGTGACGCGGCTCGAGACCTATCGCCTGTTCTACGGGCTGACGCGCACGGCCTTCGGCTCGGGCGAGCTCAACCGCGCGGTGCTGGTGCGCGCGGTCGGGCCGAAGCCGATGGGCTTCCTGCAGCAATACACCGCGGTCACGAAGCGCGCGCAGGCCTGCGACTGGCCCGAGGTCGCGGCGGCGCTCGGGTCGGTGCGCGACGAGCTGGCGCTGGTCGCCTTCGCGCCGACCAGCTATCGCGTCTATGCCGACCGGGTCGAGCCGGGCGCCGCTCTGCCGCATCGGCAATGGGAGTTCGTCGAGGCGACCGCGCGCGCGCTCGGCGTGCCGGCGATCGACCTGACGCCGGCGCTGAAGGAGCGCGCCACGGCGCTCTTGCCGCAGGGCCGCTACGTGTTCTGGCGCGACGACACGCACTGGAACGACGAGGGCATGACGGCGGCGGCGGCGGCGATCGCGGCCGTGCTCAGGCGTTAGCTTTCCTCCGCTGCCGCCCGACGACGATCTCGCGGTGCAGGATGTAGAGGCCGCTCGCGACGATCAGCGCGGCGCCGGCGCCGGTCCAGAGGGTCGGCGTCTCGTCCCAGACGAGATAGCCGGCGATCACGGCCCACAGCATCGCGGTGTACTCGAACGGGGCAAGCAGCGCGACCGGGGCGGAGCGGAAGGCCGAGGTGTGCATGACCTGGGCGATGCCGCCGATCAGGCCCATCAGCACCAGGAGCGCGAGGTCGAGCAGCGTCGGCGTGCGCCAGGCGAAGGGCAGCAGCGCGCCCGAGATCACGGCCGAGCTGGCCATGAAGTAGAACACGATCGTCTCGCTGCGCTCGGTGCGGGTCAGCTTGCGCACCCAGATCAGCGCCAGGGCGTTGCACAAAGCGGCGCCGAGCGGGAACAGCGACAGCACGGCGCTGCCGCCGAAGCCGGGCCGGACGATCAGCAGCACGCCGACGAACCCGACCACGACCGCGCTCCAGCGGCGCAGGCGCACGACCTCGCCGAGCAGCGGGATCGACAGCGCGGTCGAGAACATCGGCACGGTGAAGCCGATCGCCACGACGTCGGCCAGCGGCAGGACGGTCAGCGCGTAGAAGTTCAGCGCCATGCCGACCACGCCGACCAGGCAGCGGAAGGCGTGTGCGCCCGGCCGCTCGCTGCGCAGCGCGTTCACGAGACCGTGCCGCATCATCAGCGGCAGCACCGGGACCAGGGCGAAGAAGGCGCGGCCGAAGAACACGATCACCACGCCGTAGATCACGCCCAGCCACTTCACCAGAACGGTCATCACGCTGAACAGCACGATCGAGGAGACCAGCAGCGCGATGCTGCGGCCGGTGCTGAGCGCGGCCGGCGGGCCGGGCGGGGCGGCGGTCATCCGGCCACCACAACAGGTCAGCGCCGCTTTTTCAACAGAACGTCCTTGGCCTGGTTGATCTTGGCGGCGAGATAGGTGGAGCCGCCCTGGTCGGGATGGTTCTTCATCATCAGCCGGCGGTGCGCCTCCTTGATCGCACCCTCGTCGGCGTCCTCGCCGACGCCCAGGATGCGGCGCGCCTCGGCCGGGGTCATCGCCTCGGCGAAGCCGCCGGCGCCGGTCCTGGTCGCGGCCTCTTCCCTCTGCTCGGCGCCGCGCCACTCCGGATGCACGCGGTCGAGGAAGGTCTCGACCAGCGGCACGCCCTGCGGATCGGCCGACCTGCACGCCTCGAGCAGCTCGACCAGCTCGTCGCGCGACAGCGCGCTCAGGCGCCTTCCGGCGAACCGCCCCTGCCTGACGTCGCCGTCGAGCTGGCCGCTGTCGTGGTCGAGCTCCATGGTGATCCATTCCGTCTCGACCGCCGAGCGCTGGCCGGGCTTGGGCCCCATGGCCGACTTGATCCGGCTCCACAGGGCCGAATAGCGCGTCAGCAGCAGCCCCAGCACGGCCGCGTCCGCGATCGCCTGCGTGAAACGGCCGGTCGCGAGCAGGAACACGCCGACGACCACAACCAGGGCGATGGCGAGCCAGCGCAGCAGCTTTGCCAGCAGCTTGGGATCGGCACCGGCGACGCCGCGGATCAGCAGCATCACGGCAACGGCGAGAACGATGCCGGCGATCAGCCAGACGAACATCGCCCTAGCGGCCGCCGCCCATCTGGTGGGTGAGCCGGAGCGCGAGCCCGCCGCGGCGCTTTCCGTGATCGACCAGCGCCGCGCGCCCGCCGGCGGCGAAGACGGCGACCGCGCGCAGGAGATCGCGCAGCTGGTCGGCGCTGCCGGCGTCGAACGGGCACCAGGCGCCGCCGGTCAGCCGCGCGATCTGCTGGAAGGCCTGGCGCGCGATCGGGTCGCCGCCTTCCTGGAACATGAAGCAGGGCACGCCCTTGAGGCCCAATTCGCCGGCCGCCTGGCACAGGCGGTCGACGTCCTCCTCCATGCAGTCGCCGACGAACACCAGCGCGTTGACCTTGCGGCGCGCCGTCTCGGCCAGCGCATGGCGCAGCACGCGCAGGATCTGCGTGTTGCCGGCAAGGCAGGCGACGCCGGTCATCTGCCGCGCCAGGCCGCGCGCGTCGGCGACCCAGGCGGTCGCCTCGAACTCGCCGAAGCCGCGGTAATAGGCGAGCTGGACCTCGAGCCCGCCGAGGCTCGCCGTTACCTCGAACATCTCGGCCTGGATCTGGCAGGCGCGGTGCCAGGTCGGCTCGCGGCTGGCGGTGGCGTCGAGCGCGATGATCAATCGCCCGCGCACGGCGCCGGAAGGCATCGGCTTCGGCGCGGCCGCGACCTTGCCGAGGAAATCGGCGACCGCCTTGTCGGTAGCGGCGCGTTCTTGTGGCAGCTTCTTGTCATCGGCAGGCATGGGGCGAAGTCTACCACGCCGTCGGACGGCGGCGGCCGGTCAGTTGGTCGGCTTCAGCCACACCGCGGTGTCGTGGAACACGGCGCCGCCCTTCGGCGGCGCGGCGTCGGCGCTGACCAGGACGTTGATGCCGATGCCCTCGCGGAAGGCGCCGTTCGGCCAGATGCTCTCGACCACGACGACGCCGCGCTGCAGCCCGTCGAACGGCTCGACATGGACCACGACCGAGCCGCGCCGGTTGCCGATCCGGACCAGCGAGTCCGCAATCAGCCCGAGCGCGGCGCAGTCATCGGGATGGATCTTGGCGGTCGGCCGCACCTCGCGCGCGCGCGAGCCCGGCGTCTCGGTGAAGCTGGTGTTGAGGAACTGCCGCGCCGGCGCGGTCACCAGGCGGAACGGGTGCTCGGCGTCGGCCGCGTCGATCGTCGCCATGTGGTCGGGCAGCTCGGGCATCTTCGCGTGGTCGAGGCCCCAGCGCTTCCAGTCCGGCGCGAAGTGGAAGCGCCTGTCCTCGTAGCCGAACCCGTCGAGGAAATGCGCGGTGCGGTAGTCGGGCGAGAGGTCGATCCAGCCCATGCGATGCGCGGTCTCGGCGTCGGGCAGACCGGAGGCCTTGAGCGTGCGGTCGATCATCTCCCAGGCGCTCATCTCGAAGCCCGGATGCTGCGCGCCGAGGCGCTGCGCCAGCGCGCAGAGGACGTCGTGGTTCGAGCGCGCCTCGCCCACCGGCTCGATCACCTTCCTGGTCACCTGCAGATGCGTGTGCCCGCCGGCCTGGTAGATGTCGTCGTGCTCGAGGAACGTGGTCGCCGGCAGCACGACGTCGGCCATCGCCGCCGTGTCGGTCATGAACTGCTCGTGCACGCAGACGAACAGGTCCTTGCGCAGGAAGCCCTCGCGCACCTTCAGCGACTCGGGGCAGACCACCGCGGGATTCGTGTTCTGGATGAACAGCGCCGTGACCGGCGGCCCATCGCGCAGATCGCGCTTGTCGCCCGTCAGGATCGGCCCGATGCGCGACTGGTCGAGCAGGCGCTTCGACTTGTCGACCACGTCGAGTCCCTCGATCAGCGTCTTGTCGATCCGATAGATGCCCGACATGCCGTAGAGCGCGCCGCCGCCGCGATGCTGCCAGGCGCCGGTCACCGCCGGCAGGCAGGAGGCGGCGAACATCTGCGCAGCACCGTTGCGCGAGCGGCTGAAGCCGTAGCCGAGCCGCAGATAGGCGCGCCTGGTGCCGCCGTAGAGCCGCGCGAAGGAGACGATCTCGTCGACCTTCAGGCCGGTGATGCCGGCGGCCCACTCGGGTGTGCGCGTCGCAAGATGCCGCTCCAGCCGGTCGGCGTCCTTGGTGTAGCGCCGGAGATAGTCGCGGTCGACCATGCCTTCGGTGAACAGCACGTGCATCACGGCACAGGCGAGCGCGCCGTCGGTGCCGGGCCGCAGGCACAGATGAACGTCGGCCTGCTCGGCCGTGCCCGTGCGGTAGGGATCGACCACGACCAGCCTGGCGCCGCGGCTCTTCCGCGCCCGCGCGATATGGGTCATGACGTTGACCTGGGTCGCGACCGGGTTGCCGCCCCACACCACGATCAGGTCGGCCTCCGCCATCTCGCGCGGGTCGGCGCCCCACTTGGCGCCGTTGCCGGCGAACCAGCCGGCGTCGCTCAGCGTGTTGCAGATCGTGGAATGAAACCGCGAGTAGCCCATCGCGTGGCGCAGCCGCTCGATGCCGTCGCGCTGCACCAGCCCCATCGTGCCGGCGTAGTAGTAGGGCCAGACCGCCTCCTTGCCGTGCTTCCCGGCGGCCAGCGTCATCGCCTCGGCGGTGCGGTCGAGCGCCTCGTCCCAGCCGATCTCGACGAAGGCGCTGCGGCCCTGGCCCTTGTCGCCGACGCGCTTGAGCGGCCTGGTCAGGCGATCCGGATGGTGCACGCGCTCGGCATAGCGCGAGACCTTGGCGCAGATGACGCCCGCCGTGTAGCCGTTGGCGGCGGCGCCGCGCACCTTGCCGATGCGATGCGCGTCGACGCGCTCGACCTCCAGCGCGCAGGTGCTCGGGCAGTCGTGCGGGCAGGCCGAGTTGCGGTACTCGCGGTAACGGGCATCGTCGGGCATGCGCGATCAGTCCTTCGGCATGAAGTCGGGGTCGAGCGCCTGGTCGAGCGTGTAGGGTGGCGATGCGGGGAAGACGCCTGGAGGCAAACGGGTCTCTTCGATCGCTTGCCGCACAGCCTCGCCGTAGGTCCTCGTGAATCGCACGATGAGCGAGCGGCGGAGACTCGGGCTCTGCTCGAGGATGTCTTGAATTTCTCTGTGTTGCGTGATGATGGTCACCCTCCAACTATGCGTCCGCTTGTCCGGCTGGAATTGCCATTTCAGCAGATGCATCAGGACGAGGCGCAAGCGGCTGTGAATCTCGCGACGATCCCGCTTTCCCAAGCTCTCGATCTCCTCGGCCAGATTCTCCAGGTCGAGTTCCGACAACTTGCCGGCGCGCAGCAGCTTCGCCTGCTGGCGCGTCCAGCGATACATGTCGCGGTCGTAGAGCGGCTTCGGCGGCGCGCGGAAGCGCACGCGGCGCTCGGCGGCGCGTCGGGCGGTCGGTGAGGTGCGCTGGGCCATGGCGCGCATCCTAACCCGGATTTGCCCTTGTCGCATCCCGGCCTATGATCCCCTCGGCGAGGAAAAATGCTGGTACCGGCAAAGAGTTACGACGAGGCCGTGGCGCGGTTCCGCTGGCGCGTGCCGGCGAGGTTCAACATCGGCGCCGACGTCACGGACAAGCATGCGGGCAGCGACAGGCTGGCGCTGATCTACCGCGACGAGGCGGGCGCCGAGCGGCGCTACTCGTTCCGCGACATGGCGCTCTTGTCCAACCGCCTGGCCAACGCGCTGCTGGCGCAGGGGCTCGGGCGCGGCGACCGGATCGCCATCCTGCTGGTGCAGTCGCCGGAGACGGCGATCGCCCATGTCGCCGCCTACAAGGCGGGACTGATCGCCGTGCCGCTGTTCGCGCTGTTCGGCGTCGAGGCGCTGGAGTACCGGCTGGCGAACAGCGGCGCGCGGGCGCTGGTGACCGACGCGGTGGGCCTCAGCAAGATCGCCGCGATCCGCGACCGCCTGCCCGAGCTGCGCACGGTGCTGGTGACCGACATGGCAAGCGAGGGCGAGGCCAACCTGTGCTTCGCGCGCGGCGACCAGCCGCTGCCGTTCTGGCCGCTGGTCGAGGCGGCGTCGGACCGGTTCACCGCGGCCGACACCAGCGCCGACGACCCGGCGCTGATCATCTACACCTCGGGCACCACCGGGCAGCCGAAGGGCGCGCTGCACGCGCACCGCGTGCTGCTGGGCCACCTGCCGGGCGTCGAGTTCCCGCACGAGTTCTTCCCGCAAGCAGGCGACCTGATGTGGACGCCGGCGGACTGGGCCTGGATCGGCGGGCTGCTCGACGTGCTGCTGCCGGCCTGGCACCACGGCGTGCCCGTGCTCGCCTATCGCGCGCGCAAGTTCGATCCCGAGGAGGCGTTCTTCCTGCTGGCGAAGTACGGCGTGCGAAACTCCTTCCTGCCGCCGACGGCGCTGAAGCTGATGCGCCAGGTGGAGACGCCGCAGCAGCGCCATGCCTACAAGCTGCGCTCGATCGGCAGCGGCGGTGAGACGCTGGGCGGCGAGCTGCTGGACTGGGGCCGCGCCACGTTCGGCCTTACGATCAACGAGTTCTACGGCCAGACCGAATGCAACCTGGTGGTCGGCAACTGCGCCGGCATCATGGCGGCGAAGCCGGGGCTGATGGGCCGCGCCATTCCCGGGCACCGCGTCGCCATCGTCGACGACGAAGGCAACGAGCTGCCGGACGGCGAGCCGGGCAACGTCGCCGTGCGCCGGCCCGACCCGGTGATGTTCCTCGAGTACTGGCGCAATCCCGCGGCGACGCGGGAAAAATTCGTCGGCGACTGGCTCGTCACCGGCGACACGGCGCGGCGCGAGCAGGACGGGTATTTCCGCTTCCAGGGCCGCGCCGACGACGTGATCACGACGGCGGGCTACCGCGTCGGCCCGGCCGAGATCGAGGACTGCCTGCTGAAGCACCCGGCGGTCGCCATGGCCGCCGTGATCGGCGTGCCCGATCCCGTGCGCACCGAGGCGGTCAAGGCCTTCATCGTGCCGAAGGCCGGCGTGGCGCCGGACGCGCGCCTGGTCCGCGACGTGCAGGACTGGGTGCGCACGCGGCTGGCGGCGCACGAGTATCCAAGGCTGGTCGAGTTCGTCGACGCGTTGCCGATGACCACGACCGGCAAGATCCAGCGCAAGGTGTTGCGCGAACGCGAGGCAGCGAAGATGGCGGAGAGGACCGGATGAAGACGGCGTCGAAGACGATCGACTATTACTACACGCACCAGAGCCCGTGGTCCTACATGGGCCACCAGCGCATGCTGGCGATGGCCAAGGCCGCCGGCGCCAAGGTCAACTTCAAGCCGACCGACTACGGCAAGGTCTTCCCGCAGTCCGGCGGCCTGCCGGTGGCCAAGCGACCGCCGCAGCGCCAGGCCTACCGCCTGGTCGAGCTCGAGCGCTGGAGCAGGCATCTCGGCATCAAGCTGAACCTGCACCCGAAGTTCTTCCCGGCCGACCAGACCGCGGCCAACAAGCTCGCGATCGCCGCCGACAGGGCCGGGCACGACGTCGCGGCGCTGTCGCACGCGATCATGCGGGCGATGTGGGAGGAGAACCGCAACATCGCCGATACCGACACGCTGGAGGAGATCGCCAAGGCGCTCGGCCTCGACGGCAAGGCGCTGCTCAAGGCCTCGGCCTCGCCCGAGGTCGAGGCGCTGTACCAGCGCTATACCGACGAGGCGATCAAGGGCCAGGTGTTCGGCGCGCCCTGGTACGTCTACAAGGGCCAGCCCTATTGGGGCCAGGACCGGCTGGAGTTCCTCGAGCGGGCGCTGAAGGAATAAATAATAAGCGATCCGGATTGCATACAATCCCCGGCCCTCATAGATTGCGGGCGCGGGCGGTTGACCGGATTGTCAATCTTCCGATCGAGCAAGTTCACCAGGGAGCGGAACGCCATGGCGGCGACCTACAACATCCTGATCCTGGGCGCGTCCTACGGGTCGCTGCTGGCCTCGAAGATGATGTTCGGCGGCCACAACGTGAAGCTGGTCTGCCTGCCGGCCGAGGCCGATCTCATCAACAAGGAGGGCTTCCGCGTGCGCATGCCGGTGCGCGGCCGCAAGGACCCGGTCGAGATCGACTCGCGCAAGCTCAAGGGCAAGGTTTCGGCGGCCGGTCCCGCGGACGTGAATCCCAAGGACTTCGACCTGATCGGCCTGGCGATGCAGGAGCCGCAATACCGCTCGCCCGGCGTGCGCGAGCTGCTCGACGCCGTCGCCAGGTCGCGCGTGCCCTGCATGTCGATCATGAACATGCCGCCGCTGCCCTATGTGAAGCGCATCCCGGGCCTGAACTACGACGCGCTCAAGGTCGCCTACACCGATGCCAGCGTGTGGGACAGCTTCGACCCGGCGACGCTGACGCTCTGCAGCCCGGACCCGCAGGCGATCCGTCCGCCGGAAGAGAAGGTCAACGTGCTGCAGGTGACGCTGCCGACCAACTTCAAGGTCGCGCGCTTCGACAATCCGAAGCACACCGCGATCCTGCAGCAGCTCGAGCAGGACATCGAGGCGGTGCGCTTCGACGCGCCGGAGGGCAAGATCGAGCTGCCGGTGAAGCTGAAGGTGCACGACTCGATCTTCGTGCCGCTGGCGAAGTGGTCGATGCTGCTGGCCGGCAACTACCGCTGCATCACCAAGGACGGCATGCGCACCGCGCAGGAAGCGGTGCACAGCAACATCGAGGAGGCGCGCTCGGTCTACAACTTCGTGTTCGACCTGTGCGTCAAGCTGGGCGCCGCGCCCGCGGACCTGGTGCCGTTCGAGAAGTACGCCGCCGCCGCTGAGAGCCTGTCGCGCCCGGCCTCGGCCGCGCGCGCGCTGCAGAACGGCGCGCCCCATATCGAGCGCGCCGACAAGCTGGTGCAGCAGATCGCCCTGCAGAAGGGCATGCGCCATCCGGCGATCGACGCGATCGTAGCGCTGGTGGACGCGCGGCTCGAGGCCAACCGCAAGAAGGCGGCGTAGCCATTCGCGGCAGCGAGTGCATCATTCTTCGAGACACTCGCTTCGCTCGTTTCTCAGGATGACGGTTTCTATTGAGCTCCATACATTCGCGTCATCCTGAGGAGCCCGCGTTTCGCGGGCGTCTCGAAGGATGAACGGCACCAGCGCTTCACACCGAGAAATACTTCGCCCGCGGGTGGTGAACGACGATCGCCGAGGTCGACTGCTCGGGATGGAGCTGGAACTCGTCCGACAGCTCGACGCCGATGCGCCCGGCGCCGAGCAGCTTCAGGATCGGCGCCTGGTCCTCGAGCCTGGGGCAGGCGGGGTAGCCGAAGCTGTAGCGTGAGCCGCGATAGGACTGGCGCAGCAGCTCGTCCATGCTGCGCGCGTCCTCGTGACCGAAGCCCAGCTCGGCGCGGATGCGCGTGTGCACGTACTCGGCCATCGCCTCGGCCATCTCGACGCCGAGACCGTGCAGGTAGAGATAGTCCTGGTAGCGGTTGTCGGCGAACCATTCGCGCGCCACGTCGGCGGCGCGCTGGCCCATGGTGACGACCTGGAAGCCGATCACGTCGCGCCGGTCGGGGCCGAGCGATACGTCGCGGAAGAAATCGGCGATGCACAAGCCCTCGGGGCGCGCCTGGCGCGGCAGGGCGAAGCGGCAGAGCTCGGACGATCCGTCGGTGTCGTAGACGATCACGTCGTTGCCCTCGGCCGCCGCCTTCCAGAAGCCGTAGGCGGCCTTGGGCTGCAGGATGTCCTGCTGCTCGCACACGTCGATCAGGCGCTTCAGGATCGGCTTCAGCTCCTGGCGCGCCCAGGCCATGTACTGCTCGAGCGTGCGGCCTTCCTTGCGGAAGCCCCAGTGGAACTGATAGAGCATGCGCTCGTTGAGATAGGGCACGAGCGCGCGGATCGGCGTGTGGTCGATGATGCGCGCGCCCCAGAACGGCGGCGCCGGCGCCTCGACGCCGCCGGCGAGCTCGGAGCGGCGCAGGCGCGTCTCCTCGTAGTCGACCGGCCGCGTCGCCGCGTCGGTCGCCCGGCCGAGCGTCCGCCGCGTGTTCCTGGCCTTGTTCTGGTTGGCCGCCCGGCGCGCGGCCAGGTGATCGTCGAAGCGGCCCTCGACCACGCGCGTCGCGAGGTCGAGCCCGTCGAACGCGTCGCCGGCATAGGCCACGCGGCCGCAGGCATAGGCGCGCACGCAGTCGTCCTCGACGTAGCGCCGCGTCAGCGCCGCGCCGCCGAGCAGGACCGGCGTGTTGACGCCCAGCCGCGTCATCTCGTTGAGGTTGTCCTTCATCACCACGGTCGACTTGACCAAGAGGCCCGACATGCCGATGGCGTCGGCCTTGTGCTCCTCCGCCGCCTTCAGGATCGCGTCGAGCGGCTGCTTGATGCCGAGGTTGACGACCTTGAAGCCGTTGTTGGTGAGGATGATGTCGACCAGGTTCTTGCCGATGTCGTGCACGTCGCCCTTGACCGTGGCGAGCACGACGGTGCCCTTGTTCTGGCCGTCGACGCGCTCCATGAACGGCTCGAGCCAGGCGACCGCCGCCTTCATCGTCTCGGCCGACTGCAGCACGAAGGGCAGCTGCATCTTGCCGGCGCCGAACAGCTCGCCGACCACCTTCATGCCGTCGAGCAGGAACGTGTTGATGATGTCGAGCGGCTTGTAGGTCTGCATCGCCAGCGCCAGGTCGTCGGTCAGGCCCTGGCGCTCGCCGTCGACGATGCGGAGCTTGAGGCGCTCCTCCACCGTCTCGGCGCGCGCGCGCTTCTCGCTCGCCTCGGCCTGGCGGTCCTTGAACAGGGCGATGAACGCCTGCAGCGGATCGTAGCCGTCGCGCCGGCGGTCGTAGATCAGGTCCTCGGCGACCTGGACCTCTTCCGCCGGGATCTTGTGCAGCGGCGTGATCTTCGAGACGTGCACGATCGCACCGGTCATGCCGCGCTTCAGCGCATGGTCGAGGAACACCGAGTTCAGCACGTGCCGCGCCGCCGGCTTGAGGCCGAACGAGATGTTCGACAGCCCCAGGATGATCTGGCACTCGGGCAGCTCCTTGGCGATGCGCTCGATCGCCTCCAGCGTCCACAGGCCCAGCTTGCGGTCGTCCTCGTTGCCGGTGCAGATGGTGAAGGTCAGCGGGTCGAACAGCAGGTCGGACGGCGGCAGGCCGTGCCGGTTGCAGGCGAAGTCGTAGAGCCGGTGCGCGACCTTGACCTTGTCCTCGGCCGACTTGGCCATGCCCTTCTCGTCGATCGTCAGCGCCACGACGGCGGCGCCGAAGCGGCGCGCGAGCGCGAGGCGCTTGGCCGCCGGCTCCTCACCGTCCTCGAAGTTGATCGAGTTGATGACCGGCTTGCCGCCGTAGAGCTTGAGCGTCGACTCCAGCACGTCGTACTCGGTGGAATCGATCACCAGCGGCGCGTTGACCGAGCCGCGCATGCGCGAGACCACCTCGGCCATCTCCTTGATCTCGTCGCGACCGACGAAGGCGGTGCACACGTCGAGCGCGTGCGAGCCTTCCTTCACCTGCTCGCGCCCCATCTCGACGCAGCCCTGCCAGTCGCCCTTCTCCTGCAGCTCGCGGAATTTCTTGCTGCCGTTGGCGTTGCAGCGCTCGCCGATCGAGAGATACGCGTTCTCCTGCCTGAGCGGCACCTGGCCGTAGAGCGAGGCGATCGAAGGCGTCCAGCGCGCGCTGCGCTGCTTCGGCGCCGGGCGCCAGCCGTCGCCTGCGCGCGCGCGCAGCATGCGGTCGAGCGCGCGGATATGCTCGTGCGTCGTGCCGCAGCAGCCGCCGATCAGGTTGACGCCGTCCTCGACGACGAAGCGCTCGAGCCACTTCGCCATCTCCTCGGCGCCCAGCGGATAGCGCGTGCGGCCGTCGACCAGCTCGGGCAGGCCGGCATTGGGCTGCACCGAGATCGGGCCGGTCCAGTTCTCGGCCAGCCAGCGCACGTGCTCGGCCATCTCGCGCGGCCCGGTGGCGCAGTTGAGCCCCATGGCGGCGACGTCGAGCGCGTGCGCCACGGTCGCCGCCGCGGCGATGTCGGAGCCGACCAGCAGCGTCCCGGTGGTCTCGACCGTCACCTGCAGGAGGATCGGCGTCGCCGTGCCGGCCGCCGCGCGCGCGCGCTTGGCGCCGTTGATCGCGGCCTTGAAGTAGAGCGGGTCCTGGCAGGTCTCGATCAGGATCGCGTCGGCGCTGCCGTCGATCAGCCCGCCGCACTGGACCCAGATCGCGTCCTCGACCGTCTGGTAGTCGACATGGCCGAGCGTCGGCAGCTTGGTGCCCGGCCCGACCGAGCCCACGACGAAGCGCCTCCGCCCGTCGCGCCCGGCGTCCTCGGCGGCCTCGCGCGCCAAGAGCGCCGCGGCCTTGTTGAGCGCGTACGCCTCGCCCTCGAGCCCGAACTCGGCGAGCGTGATCGGCGAGCCGCCGAAGCTGTTGGTCTCGACCATGTCGGCGCCGGCCTCGAAATAGCCGCGATGGATGGCGCGCACGAGGTCGGGCCGGCTCTTGTTCAGGATCTCGGTGCAGTTCTCCTGGCCGAGATAGTCGCGGTCGACGTCGAGGTCCAGCGCCTGGACTTGCGTGCCCACGGCGCCGTCGCACAGCAGCACGCGCTCGGCCAGAAGGGCCAGGAATTCGCTCATGAGGGAATGCCCCGGGCGGGAGGGATCAGGCGCCGACCGCCGACGCCAGCGGCGCGGCGGGTTCCTGCGCCACGATGCCGACGGCGGCGCAGATGTCGCGCGTCAGCTCGGCGCGGTTCAGCGTGTAGACGTGCAGCGCGCCGACGCCGCCTTCGATCAGCGCCGCCGCCATCGCCGCGGCGGTCTCGACCGCCGCCGCGTGGCGCGCCTTGGGATCGGCGTCGAGCCCCTCGAAGCGCCGCCTGAGCCCGGCCGGCACCGTCGTGCCGCACCGCTCGCTGAAACTGCAGGTCTGCCGGAAATTGGCGATCGGCAGCAGGCCCGGCACGATCGGCACGGTGATGCGCCTGGCGCGCGCGCGGTCGCGGAAGCGGAAGAAGATGTCGGGGTCGAAGAAGTACTGCGTGATCGCGCGGCAGGCGCCGGCGTCGATCTTGCGCTTGAGGTTGTCGAGATCGGCGTCGGCGCTGGCGGCTTCCGGATGCGTCTCGGGGAAGGCCGCGACCGAGATGTCGAAGTCGTTGATGCGCCTCAAGCCCTCGACCAGCTCCGCGGCATAGGCATAGCCGCCGGGGAAGGGCGTGTAGCGCTCGCCCAGGCCCTCGGGCGGATCGCCGCGCAGCGCCACGATGTGGCGCACGCCGGCACGCCAGTAGCGCACGGCGATGGCGTCGATCTCCGCCCGCGTGGCGCCGACGCAGGTCAGGTGCGCCGCCGGCTCGAGCGCGGTCGTGGCGCGGATGCGGGCGACCGTCGCATGGGTGCGGTCGCGCGTCGTGCCCCCGGCACCGTAGGTGACGGAAACGAACCGCGGCTTCAGGGGCGCCAGCGCCTGGATCGCCTGCCACAGGCGCTGCTCCATGTCGGGCGTCTTGGGCGGGAAGAACTCGAACGACAGATCGATCGCGCGCCGGCCCGATGCATCAGTGCTCATCGCTTTCGCCCTTCCGGTTGTCCGTTGGCCGGTTGTCCATTGGCCGGTTGTCCGTTGGCCGGTTGTCCCTTGGCCGGTTGTCCCTTGGCCGGTTGCGCTCCGGCCATCTGCTCTTGCTTCTCGTCGTTCTCGTTGCCGGCGGCCGTGGCCTGCCAGATGTTCACGGTGAGCGGATCGCCCGCGAGGCGGACGACCGGCTCGGGCTCCAGCCCCGCCGCGCGGCACCAGCCGGCGATCTCGTCGTCGCGGAATCCGAGGCGGCGATGGGCGTGCTCGCTGCGCAGGTGCTCGAGCTCGTGCGGGGCGAAATCGACCACGACCAGCCGCCCGCCGGGCCGGAGCACGCGCGCCGCCTCGGCGATCGCCTCGGCCGGCTCGTCGGCGTAGTGCAGCACCTGGTGGATGATGACCGCGTCGAAGGAGCGGTCGGGCAGCGGCAGCTGGTACATGTCGCCCTGGCGCACCAGGCAGTTGCGCCGGCCGGTCTTGTCGAGGTTGGCACGCGCCACCGCCAGCATCTCGCGCGACATGTCGATGCCGACCGCGTGCTCCACGCGCTCGGCGAACAGCTCCAGCATGCGCCCGGTGCCGGTGCCGATGTCGAGCAGGTCGGCGATGCCCTGGCGCGGCAGCATTTCGAGCAGCGCGCCCTCGACCACCCGGTCGTCGACATGGAGCGAGCGAATCTCGTCCCACCGCGCCGCGTTGGCGCGGAAATAGGCCGCCGCGGCCTCGGCCCGCGCGCGGCGCACGTCGCCGAGCCGGGCCAGGTCGCGGCCCAGCGTGGCATCGTCGGGGGGAATCAGGTCGATCAGCCCCCGTGTCAGCTCGGCGCCCGGCCCGTGCTGCGCCACCCGATAGAACACCCAGGTGCCCTCGCGGCAGCGGTCCAGGAGCCCCGCCTCGCACAGCAGCTTGAGGTGCCGGGAGACACGCGGCTGGCTCTGGCCAAGTATTTGCGTCAGCTCGCTGACGGTCAGCTCGGCATGGGCGCACAACGCCAGAAGCCGGAGCCGGGAAGGCTCGGCGGCGGCGCGCAGGCCTGACAAAAGCTCGTCCATAGCCAAAACCGTAACGGGGCTCATCTAGACAGAAGGATATAAAAATATGTTTATGTATTTCTGCGATGCCTGTCGAGCGAAAAAATAGCCCGAGTGACGGCGATCACATCCAGGCCGCGGCAAAACTGCAACAACGGTGTCAATAAACACACAGGGTTGCGGGAAACCAATTCTCCCTATTGGAGGGACGTGATAGGCGTTAACCCGACGTCGGGCCATATCCGTCCGACGGCGCTCCTTGCCCGTATGAAGCGACTGGCAAGGGGATGCCGAGTGCGTGCCAGGGCTGCCACGCGAGACGGAAACGCAACGACACGCGGGACAACCGCGGGCCGGGATCGGAGAACGCGGTAGGGACTTGGTGTTGGACGAGTTGGTCAGAGACAAGAAATGCAAGAACGCTTGAAGCGCAGTCTGATGGGAGCGGCCTTGGCGGCCATGGTGCTGACCTCCGGATGCGCCGGGCCGCCCACCGATCCGGATGCCAGGGCCGCCTATGAAGAGGCGAACGACCCTTGGGAGCCGTTCAACCGCTACATCTTCGACGTCAACTACGCGATGGACCAGCTGTTCTTCCGGCCCATCGCCGGCATGTACCGCACCGGCGTGCCGGAAGTGGTTCGCGACGCGATTCGCAATTTCCTGCGCAACCTGCGCTCGCCGCTGATTCTGATCCACGACCTGCTGCAGGGCGAGCTTGACCGCGCCGGCCAGACGCTGCAACGATTCGCGCTCAACTCGACTTTGGGCGTGGCCGGTTTCATCGATTTCGCCGACGAGGTGATGGGCGTTACGTTCCACGACGAGGATTTCGGGCAGACGCTCGGCGTCTGGGGCTTCCAGGAGGGCTGGTACATCATGCTGCCCTTCTACGGGCCGTCGAACCCGCGCGACACGGTCGGCCTCGTCGTCGACAGCTTCATCGATCCAGTTTCGATCGCGATGCAGCTCTACGGGCCGGAATACGGGCCGCTGGCGCGCTCGGTGCTGACCGCGCTCGACCAGCGCTCGCGCGCCATCGACGCGCTGGACGAGGTCGAGCGCACCTCGATCGACTATTACGCGACGATCCGCAGCCTGTATCGCCAGCGCCGCGACGACGAGATCCGCCAAGGCCGGCCGACCGCGACGCCGTTCGCGCCGACGATCACGGGCGAAGAGCAGAGCCCGATGTTCCAGACGCCGAAGCCGGCCGAGGCGCCGGCTGCTCCGCCGCCGAGCCCGCTGTTCATCAAGAAGGGCGGCGTCGGGGCGGATCAGATTTCGCAACGGGCGCAGTAGCGAGGTCATCATGTTGACGCGCCGCGGCGTCGGCATGGCACTGCTGATGATGACGGCAGCGGCGCTGCTTTCGCCGCCCGAGCATGCGCGTGCGGCCAGCGAGCATGCGGAGGGCGCGCGGAGCTTCCTGCAGGGGCTCGCCGACCGCACCATCGCCGTGCTGAACCAGAAGGACCTGCCGCCGCCCAAGCGCATCCAGACGTTCCGCCAGCTGTTCGCCGACGGCTTCGACGTGCCGACGATCGGGCGATTCGTCGCCGGCCGCTCGTGGCAGCGCGCGACCGAGCCGCAGAAGACCGCCTACCTGCAGGTGTTCGAGGATGTCACCATCCTGACCTGGGCGCTGCGCTTCGACCAGTACGCCGGCGAGAGGCTGGAAATCGACAGGGTGCGCGAGGACGGCAAGGCGGTGATCCTGGAGAGCTCGATCATCCGCCCCGGCAAGGGCTCGATCAAGGTCGAGTGGCGCATCGAGAAGGGCAAGGACGGCTACAAGATCCTCGACATCATCGCCGAAGGCACCAGCCTGGCGATCGCCCAGCGCGCCGACTACTCGGCCGTGATCCAGCAGAGCAACGGCGAGTTCGAAGGGCTGATCCGGGCGCTGCGCGACAAGCGCGAGAAGCTCAGGCAGCAGGCGAAGCTCGAGTAGCGACGCCATCGGTCCCGCCTGCGATCCGATTCGCCGCGGCGGCCGTACCACGATCGAAGAGGTGGACGTGATCCTTTCCCGACGCGCCGCATTGGCCGGCGCCGCTGCAACCTTCGTCCTTGCCGGGCAGGCCCGCGCCGAGAGCGCCTTCGGCGACGGCGCCGGCGTGTTCATCAAGGACCTGGCCGACCGCGCCATCGGCGTGCTGAACGACAGGTCGATGCCGGTCCAGCGCCGCGTCGATTCGTTTCGCGCCCTGTTCCTCGAAGGCTTCGACGTGCCGACCATCGCCCAGTTCGTCATGGGCCGCGCCTGGGCACGGGCGACCGACGAGCAGCGCCAGACCTACCTCAGGGTGTTCGAGGAGGTCACGCTGCTGACCTGGGCGCTGCGCTTCAACGAATATGCCGGCGAGACGCTGAAGCTGGACAAGACCCGCGTCGAGGGCGGCCGGGTCGCCTTCGTCGACAGCCAGGTGGTCCGGCCCGGCCGCGACCCGGTCAAGGTGCAATGGCGCATCGAGCGGCCGCGCGGCGCCTACAAGATCCTGGACATCGTGGTCGAGGGCAGCTCGATGGCCGTGGCGCAGCGCGCCGACTATTCCGCCGTGCTGCAGCAGGGCAACGGCAAGGTCGACGCCCTGATCGCGGCGCTGAACACCAAGCTCGACCAGCTGAACCAGAAGGCCCAGGCGCTGGCGCAGAACTGATCCTTCGACAAGCTGCGGACAAGGCCTCGGTCGCCTCTTCCTCGTCCCGAGCCTGTCGAAGGACGGCGCGCCGACCGGTTAGCGCGTCAGCGGCTTGAACTTGATGCGGTGCGGCTGGTCGGCCTCGGCCCCGAGGCGGCGGCGGCGGTCGGCCTCGTAGTCCTGGTAGTTGCCCTCGAACCACTCGACATGGCTGTCGCCCTCGAAGGCGAGGATGTGGGTGGCGATGCGGTCGAGGAACCAGCGGTCGTGGCTGATGATGACGGCGCAGCCCGCGAAGGCGCCGAGCGCGTCCTCGAGCGCGCGCAGCGTGTCGACGTCGAGGTCGTTGGTCGGCTCGTCGAGCAGCAGCAGGTTGGCGCCGGACTTCAGCATCTTGGCGAGGTGCACGCGGTTGCGCTCGCCGCCCGAGAGCTGGCCGACCTTCTTCTGCTGGTCCGCGCCCTTGAAGTTGAAGGCGCCGCAATAGGCGCGGCTCGGCATCTTGCGGGGGCCAAGCTCGATCTGGTCGAGCCCGCCCGAGATCTCCTCCCACACCGTCTTGTCGGGCGCGAGCGTGTCGCGGCTCTGGTCGACATAGCCGAGCTTCACCGTCTCGCCGATCCTGATCTCGCCGCCGTCGGGCTTCTCCTGGCCGGTGATCATGCGGAACAGCGTGGTCTTGCCGGCGCCGTTCGGGCCGATCACGCCGATGATGCCGCCGGGCGGCAGGCGGAAGTTGAGGTTCTCGATCAGCAGCCGGTCGCCGTAGCCCTTGGTCAGGTCGTGCGCGTCGATCACCTCCTGGCCGAGCCGCGGGCCGGCCGGGATGATGATCTGCGCCGTCTCGGGCGCGCGGTCCTTGCTCTGCGCCAAGAGCGCCTCGTAGGCCTGGATGCGCGCCTTGCTCTTGGCCTGGCGCGCGCGCGGGCTGGCGCGCACCCATTCCAGCTCCTGCGCCAGCGTGCGCTGGCGCGCGCTCTCCTCGCGGCCCTCCTGCTCCAGCCGCTTCTGCTTCTGCTCGATCCAGGACGTGTAGTTGCCCTCGTAGGGAATGCCCTTGCCGCGGTCGAGCTCGAGGATCCAGCCGGTCACGTTGTCGAGGAAGTAGCGGTCGTGGGTGACGATGACGACCGTGCCGGCATACTCCTTGAGGAAGCGCTCGAGCCAGGCGACCGAGTCGGCGTCGAGGTGGTTGGTCGGCTCGTCCAGGAGCAGCAGGTCGGGCTTCTGCAGCAGCAGGCGGCACAGCGCCACGCGGCGCTTCTCGCCGCCCGACAGGTGCTCGACCGCGCTGTCGCCGGGCGGGCAGCGCAGCGCGTCCATGGCGATCTCGATCGTGCGGTCGATCTCCCAGGCGTTGGCGGCGTCGATCTTCTCCTGCAGCTCGGCCTGCTCCTCGATCAGCCTGGTCATCTCGTCGGGGTCCTCGACGGACCCCAGCGCCTCGCTCACTTCGTTGAAGCGGTCGAGCAGCGCCTTGGTGCCGGACATGCCCTCGACCACGTTCTCGAACACGCTCTTGGCCGGATCGAGCTGCGGCTCCTGCGTCAGCATGCCGACCGTGGCGCCTTCGGCGACCCAGGCCTCGCCGGCGTAGTCCTTGTCGATCCCCGCCATGATGCGCAGCAGGGTCGATTTGCCGGCGCCGTTGTAGCCGAGCACGCCGATCTTGGCCCCGGGCAGGAACGACAGCCAGATGTTGGTCAGGACCTCGCGCTGGCCCGGATAGACTTTGGTCAGGCCTTTCATCACATAGATGTACTGATAGGCGGCCATACGGCCCCTCCGGTCGGATTGCGAATGGGATAGCGGATTGAAATGGCGGGGACTTGTAGCCGCAAGCGGGCGCCGACGCAACGTCCGGCAATCAAGTCCCCGGCCTTGGCGCCGGCGGGCCGGGACCGGCGCGATCGCGCATCGGGGCTTGTTGGCGTTGGCGCCGAACCACACAACCGATTCTCGTGTCACCGATATTCGACCACCCCGTTCGCCGGCGCCGTCACGGCGACCTCGACTCGTTGGATGCCGAGTACCTGGTGGCGGGTACGCTTGATCGTACCCTTCGCTACGCTCGCATCACGGTCGCCGACGCCGGCAGCGCCCGATGCCCTGGCGCCGCGCGGCGGCGAGGCCTGAAAGCCCGCCCCGGCTGTGCCGGGCCACATTGGCTGGACAGCATGCGCACTCTCAAGGATTGCCAAGAGCTGCGTCGACCCATCGGCCGGAAAATCACGGTTTCCTAACCGCGCCGCATCGCCTAGCATGGGGCGACGATCCGGCCGCGTCTGAAAGCGGTTTCTTGAGGGGGTTACGATGGCACAGTCTCGGGGAGCGACGCGGAGCATCGCGGCGCTGGTCTTGGCATTCGCTGTCGCGGGCGGCGGAGTCGCGGCGGCTCAGGACAAGTCGAAGCAGGTGTACTTCCTCAGCTGGGGCGGCACCGTCCAGACGATGCTGGAGAAGGAAGGATGGGCGGACCAGTTCGCCAAGGATACCGGCTACACCGTCACTCTGGTCCCGAAGGCAACGTCGAGCGAGATCATCGCAACCGCCGTCGCGCAGAAAGAAAAGCCGCAGGTCGACGTGGTGATGTGCGATCTGATCGCCTTCATGCAGGGTACCGACCAGGGCGTCTTCGCCAAGATCGATCCGGCGAAGGTTCCGAACATGTCCAAGATGGCGGACATGGCGAAGATGCCCGGCGGCGATGGGGTATACACCTACGCAGACGTGCTCGCGATCATCTACCACGAGGAGATGTTCAAGAAGAAAGGTTGGAAGGCGCCGACCACCTGGTCCGATCTGCTACGGCCGGAACTGAAGGGCACCGTCATCATTCCGCCCGTCAGCAACACCTACGGTCTCTACACGCTGGTCGAGTTCGCGCGGATGAACGGGGGCGGCGAGACAAATATCGACCCGGGCTTCGCCACGTTGAAGAAGGTCGCGCCGAACGTCGTCGACTGGACCACCACCTTCGCGAAGATCGGCACGCTGATGGAAAGCGAGACCGCGTCGATCGCGGTCTTCGGCAACGCCTCGGGCTGGGAGATCAAAGGCAAGGGCATCCCGGTCAGCGTCGTCGTCCCGCGCCCCGCCTACATTAGCCCGACCGTGGCCGGCATCATGAAGGGCAGCCCCAACCCCGCCGGTGCGGAGGCGCTGCTGAACTGGCTGATCGGCGAGAAGGTGTTGACCTACCGCGCCGAGCGTTTCGGCAACACGCCGATGAACAAGGAAGTGAAAGTCGGTGACAAGGCGAAAGACCGCGTGCTGACCGGCGATCAGCTGAACAACCTGGCGAAGCTCGACTACACCAAGGTGCTGGCGCAACGGGCGGAGTGGAATGCCCGCTTCGAGCGCGAAGTCGCCACGATCAAGTAGGACGGCCGACGCTTTCGCGCCGCCGTCCTCGTACCTTGTGACCGCCCGGAGGCAGCACCTCCGACATGTCGCTGGAACTGAAATCGCTGCGCAAGCACTTCGGCGCGGTGAAGGCGATCGACGACGTGTCCCTGGCCGTCGGTGACGGGGAGTTCTTCTCGCTGCTCGGCCCGTCCGGCTGCGGCAAAACGACGCTCCTGCGCACGATCGCCGGGATCCTGCAGCCGGACGGCGGCACCATCGCGCTCGACGGGCGCGATATCACCAGGGTGCCCGTGCACGCACGCAACACCGCCCTGGTGTTCCAGAGCTATGCCCTGTTCCCGCACCTCACCGTCTTCGAGAACATCGCGTTCGGGCTTCGGATGCGGCGGGAGAAGGAAGCGGCGATCCGATCGCGGGTAGTCGAGGCGCTTGGCCTGGTACGCCTCGAAGGGATGGGCGAGCGCCTTCCGGCGCAGATCTCCGGCGGGCAGCAGCAGCGCGTGGCGCTCGCCCGCGCCCTGGTCGTGCGACCCGCGCTGCTGCTGCTCGACGAACCGCTGAGCAACCTCGATGCCAGGCTGCGGGAGGAGATGCGCGTCGAGATCCGCCGCATCCAGCGCGCGGTCGGGATTACGACCATCCTCGTCACGCACGATATCCAGGAGGCTTTCGCGCTTTCCGACCGCATTGCGGTCATGAACCAGGGCCGGGCGGAGCAGATCGGCTCGCCGGCGGACATCTACCTGCGGCCTGCGACGCAGTTCGTCGCCGAGTTCGCCGGCCAGATCAATCATTTCGCCGTGCGCGTGGAACGCGTGGACGGCGCGCGGGCGCAGGTGGCCGCGTCCGATGGCTTCCGGTTTTGGATCGCCTCGATCGGGCGCGCCCCGGCCGTCGGAAGCGAACTGGTGGTGATCCTGCGCCCGGAGCGGGTACGGCTGGACGCCGGCCCCCACGCCAATCGCTTCACCGCAACCGTCGAGGACGTAACCTATCTTGGCGGGCTCACGATCTACCGCTTGGCGCTGGGAGCGCACCGCCTGCTTGCCCAGGCGCAGAATCTCGGGGCGCCGGGGCCGTCGCCGGGCGCAACCGTGCCGGTGGGGTGGGAACCCGAGGACGGGGTCTGCCTTGTCCGGAACTGACGCCACGATCCAGGGCCAGGGCGCCGCGCGCTGGCTGCCGGCCGTTTTCGTCCTGCCGCTCGGCATCGTCCTGGCCCTCGGCTTCCTGTGGCCGCTCTTCGACGGGACCGTCAACAGCTTCCACCCCTTCACCCGTGCCGGCATCGACCGCTCGACCTGGACCCTCGAGAACTATGCCAAGCTGGCCGACAGCTTCTACGCGGGCATCCTCTGGCGCACGATCCGCGTCAGCCTGATCGTCACGCTGCTGACGGCCGCGCTCGCCTATCCGGTCGCCCTCTACATCGTCGGGCTGTCGCCGCGTGGCCAGGCCTTCTATCTGCTGATCTACATGACGCCATGGCTGGTCAATGTCGTGGTGAAGGCCTTCGGCTGGTCGCTGCTGTTGAGCGCGAACGGGGTCATCAACCAGTCGCTGAAGGCGCTGGGCATCATCGAGACGTCGATGCGCCTGATGCTCAACGAGACCGGTATCGTGATCGGCCTGACGCACGGGCATTTCATCTTCGTGCTTCTGCCGCTGTGGGCGGCGTTGAGCGGCCTCGACCCCAACCTGCGCTGGGCGGCCGCCAACCTGGGCGCGCGCGGCTGGGACATCTTTCGCCGCGTGACCCTGCCGCTCACGTTGCCGGCGCTCATGGCCGGGCTGATCATCAACTTCACGATGAACATGACCGCGTTCGCGACGCCGGCGCTCCTGGGCGGAGCGCGGGCCCGGGTCGTCTCCTTTCTTGCCTACGAGGTGAACCTGGTCGAGCTCAACTGGCCGCTCGGCTCCGCCATGGCCGTGGCGATGCTGGCGATCTCGCTGCTGCTGATCTGGCTGTCGCTGCGCACCGCGTCCTTCGGCAGCCGCCGCGTCAGGCCCGAGGGGGCGTCACCATGATCCTGCGCGTCTTCAATTGGGTCATGGCTGCGGTGATGCTGGCGCCCCTGGTGCTGATCGTCTGGATGTCGTTCACGCCTGCTGCCTTCTTCCGGCTGCCGACGACCGAGTTCTCGCTGCGCTGGTACCGCGAGGCGTTCAACTAC
The DNA here is from genome assembly GCA_023150455.1 of Alphaproteobacteria bacterium. Classification (GTDB taxonomy): domain Bacteria; phylum Pseudomonadota; class Alphaproteobacteria; order JAEULC01; family JAEULC01; genus JAEULC01. Next base: position 75,493 of record JAKLKW010000002.1, read on the forward strand.
CCGGGATTCCTCAACTCCTTCCTGCTGAGCCTCCGGCTCGCCGGCGTTTCGGCGGCGATCGCGACCTTCCTCGCATTCCTCGCCGCCTACGGCCTGGTGCGGTTCCGCTTCCCGGGAAAGGGCGCGCTCGAAGCCTTCTTCATGTCGCCGCTGCTGGTGCCGGGCGTGGTCTACGGCATCGCCATGCTGCAGTTCGTCAATTCGCTGGGACTCTACAACACCTTCTGGGCTTTGGTGCTGGCGCACATCGCGATCGTCGTGCCCTACGCGCTGCGCCCTATCCACGCGCAGCTGCGCGCGGTACCGGAGGACCTGGAGTGGGCTGCAAGGACGCTCGGTGCCACGCGGACGCGGACACTGCTGAGAGTGACGTTCCCGATCTGCGCCCGGGGAGTGCTCTCGGGCTTCCTGCTCGCCTTCCTCATTTCCTTCGCCGAGGTCACGGTCGTGATCTTCATGACCGGCCCCGCGTACCAGACGCTGCCCATCCGCATCTACAACTACCTGACCGACCAGATCGACCCGACCGTCGCGGCGATCTCCGCCATGCTGATCGGCCTGTCGCTCGTGCTGATCCTGATCCTCGACCGCATCGGCGGCCTGCGCCCGGCCGCCAAGTAGAAATCACCCTGGAGGGCCCACATGGCCTACGAGACCATCGTCCTGTCGCACCGCGATGCCGTGGCGACCATCACGCTCAACCGGCCGACGCTGAATGTCGTGACGCCCGCGCTGCTGCAGGAGCTGCTGGCGGCATTCGACGATCTGGAAGGACGCGACGATACGCGCTGCCTCGTGCTCACCGGCTCCGGGACGCGGGCCTTCTGCGCCGGCGCCGACCTGGGGGACGAGGCGCGCCATAGTCCAGAAGCCGGGCAGGCCTTCCGCGAGATGGGCCGGCGCGTCGTCGAGCGCATCGAGACCTATCCCAAGCCGGTCGTGGCCGCAGTCCGCGGCTGGTGCATCGGAGGCGGGACCGGGCTCGCTTGGCCCTGCGACATCCGGATCGCGTCCGAGACGGCCAAGTTTCGCGCCGGCGACGTCTATCTCGGCATTATCCCGACATGGAGCGTCGGGATGGTGCGGCTGGTGCACTATATCGGCCGCAACCGGACGCTCGACACGCTGTTGCTGGGCGAGGACATCGGCGCGCGCGAGGCGCTGGAACTCGGCATCGTCAGCCGCGTCGTGCCCGACGACAGGTTCGAAGCCGAGGTGGAGCGCATTGCCGCGCGCCTCGCCTCCGGCGCGCCGCTGGCGATCCGGGCGATCAAGGAGGCGGTGCGCTGCCAGTACCGCGATACGGCCGACCGCGCCGCGATTCTGGAGGAGCAGTGGGCGAAAAAAGTCCTCGCCTCCGCCGATGCCAAGGAAGGCATCGGCGCCTTCAGGGAAAAGCGCAAGCCTGTCTTCAGGGGAAAGTGACCCATGGCCGATCAGCGCGCCGCGGCGCCGCGGCTCGACATCGGCGGTATCGCCAATCCGCGCTCCGTCGCCGTGTTCGGCGCGTCGGATAACAAGGACAAGTTCGGCGGCCGGGTAATGCATTACCTCACCCGGCACGGCTTCGCCGGCAGGGTGCTGCCCATCAACCCCAACCGAACCGAGGTGCTGGGGATCAAGGCCTTCAGGACGATCTCCGACGCACCCCGGCCGGTCGATGTCGCGCTTCTGGCCGTGCCCGCGGCAGCGCTGCTGCAAGGCGTGCGGGAATGCGCCGAAGCCGGGGTCGGCTGCTGCGTGATCATGACCACCGGCTTTGCCGAGGCCGGCACCGACGAGGGTCGCGATCTGGAGCGCGCGCTGGTGGACACCGCGCGCAATGCCGGCATGCGCATCGTCGGACCGAACTGCATGGGGCTGATAAGCCCGTTCGCCAAAATGGCGCTGACCTCGTCGCTGGTTCTGGAGATCGACCGGATCCAAACCGGCCATGTCGGCCTGGTCAGCCAGAGCGGCGCGCTGATGGTTTCGATCTTCAATCGCGCGCACGACGCCGGGATCGGGTTCAGCCTCTGCGTCTCGCTCGGCAACCAGTCTGACCTCGAGATCTGCGATTTCATCGACTATCTGGTCGGCGACGACAGGACCAAGGCAATCTGCGTCTATGTGGAGGGATTCAAGGACGGGGCACGGTTCCTGCGCAGCGCCGCAGCCTGCCGCGCCGCCCGCAAACCGCTCGTGATCGTAAAGACCGGCCGCACGCCGGCAGGCGAACGCGCGGCCCAGTCGCATACGGCGAGCCTGGCCGGATCCTACGGCGTGCTGCAGGCCGCCTGCCGCCGGCATGGCGCGGTCCTGACCGACGATCCGGACGCGATGGTGTGCCTGGCCGATCTGCTCGTGCGCTGGCCGAACATGACAGGCGACGGGATCGGCGTGCTGTCGCCCTCGGGCGGCGGAGCAGGCATCGGGGTCGACCGCACGACCGAGGCCGGGATGCGGCTGGCGCAGCTCTCGTCCGCGACGAAGCAGCGGCTGCTGGAGGTATTGATCCCCCCACAGGCCGACAACCCAATCGATCTCGGCGGCCGGCGCAGCGGCGACGTCGCGGGGACGGCCGGAAAGGTGATGACGCCGCTGGCCGAGGACCCGGACGTCGCGGCCGTCCTGGTCGTACTGACAACCGTGCCGTTCTATGAACAGACCACCCGGGAGCTCGCGACGGCGGCGCTCGCCGCCGGCAAGCCGGTGCTGTTCTCGGTGACGCCCGGCTCGGCCGCCGACGGACCGCGCCGCGGCCTGCGCGCCGTGGGTTGCCCGTATTTCGACAGTCTCGACCAGGCCTTGCGTGTGCTGAAGCTCATGGTCGAGTATCGCACGCTGGACCAGGCAATCGCCGCACCGCCGGTGCGCCCGCCCGGGCTCGCGGCCCCAGCCGGGAATCCGAGCCCGGGACGGCTGACCGAGCCCGAAGCGAAGCGCCTGCTCGCGGCCTACGGCGTGCCGGTCACGCGGGAATCCGTCGCCGCCGACGCCGAGACCGCCATGGCCGTAGCGCGGAGAATCGGCTACCCGGTGGTGCTGAAGGCCGTGGCGCGCGATCTGGTGCACAAGAGCGATGTCGGCGCGGTGAAGCTGAACCTGGCCGACGATGCGGCCGTGCGCGCGGCTTTTGCCGCGATAACCGAGACGGTGCGCAAGGCCTTGCCAGACTCTGCGATCGAAGGCTGCGTGGTGCAGGAAATGGTGCGCGGCGAGGCAGAGCTTATCGTGGGGATACGCCGCGACCCGCAATACGGCCCTGTCGTGATGGTCGGCGCCGGCGGCATTCTCGTGGAGCTCCTGACGGATATCGAGCTGGCGCTTGCGCCCGTCTCGCACGAACAGGCGCTGGAGATGCTGAAGCGCCTGCGCCTGGCGAAGGTGCTTGCGGGCATTCGAGGCCGTCCGGCGCTGGATGCCAAGGCCGCGGCAGATGTGATTTCGCGCCTCAGCTTCCTCGCCGTCGACCTGGGCGACCGGCTGGTCGATCTGGAGGTCAATCCGTTGATGCTCCGCAGGGCCGGCGACGGCGTGATCGTCGCCGACGCACGCGGCTTGTTGTCATAGGCGGTGCAGCATGGACTTCGCGCTCGGCAAGAAGCAACACGAGTTACAGGAACGCGCGCGCGAGGCCGTGGCGCGCGTCGTCGTGCCGATCGTCGACGAGGCGAAGGACGGCGCCATCTTGAATCGCGATCAGGTGTCGCGCATCTACAAGGGCCTCGTGCCGACCGGGTATCTGGGCTCGACGATCTCGCCCGACCAGGGCGGCGCCGGCTTGAGCTTTCTCGACTACGGCCTGCTGCTCGAGGCGTTCGGCGCGAGTCCGTTCCTGCTGGGCGAGGTCGTGCCGCCGCGCCTGATCGCCCGCGTCGGCACGCCGGAACAGAAGGCGCGCTGGCTGCCCAAGCTGCTGTCCGGCGATCTGATCGGAACCTCCGCGATCACGGAGCCACAGGCCGGATCGGACACGCGCGGCTTCACCTGTGAAGGCGTGCCGGGCCCGACTTCCTATCGAATTACCGGGAAGAAGAAATGGATCAAGTTCGGCGGCATCGCCGATCTGCTGGCGCTGATGTTGGTCGAGCCGGGCCTGCCATCCAAGGCGCGGCACACGCGCCTCATCGTCGAGCGCAGCGAGACGCCGTGGATCGCGCGCGAGACCCCTTCGGTCGGCATCCGCAACGTCTCGTACGCCGAGTTGGAGTTCCAGGGCGTCGAGGCGCCGATCGCCAACCGCGTCAGCAAGCCGGGCGAGGCCTTGCAGGCCTTCGGCCGCGGCATCGAGGCCTCGCGTCCGTTCATCGGGCTCACGGCCATAGGCATTGCCAATCACGCCCTCGGCCTGGCGACACAGTACACCAGAGACCGCGTCGCTTTCGGCCGACCAATCGCGAAGTTCCAGGCAATCCAGGTAGCACTCGCCGACGCGGCGATGGAGATCGCCGCCGCGCGGCTCCTTTGCTTGCAGGCGCTCTGGATGATGGACAACGAGATTCATGCCGCGCGCGAAGCATCGATGAGCAAGGTGTTCGCCACCGAGGCCGCGGTCCGCGCCTGCGACGCGGCGATGAACGTGATGGGCGCCATGGGATTGTCGGAAGAGGCTGGCGTCGAGCGCTGCTGGCGCGACTGCCGGATGCTGACGGTCATCGACGGCACTTCGGGAATCAACCGGTTGATCGTCGGTCGCGAGATGACGGGCCACGCCGCATTCGTCTGAGCCGGTCCCGTCGTCGCCGATCGCGTCCCGCGGCATGGTGCAGGGGGCGCGATGGGGTCGCGCTCTCCGGCGTGTTCGGCCGGCTCTGTTACGCTGCCACGGCGGCCGGGGAAGGACCACGGTCGCTACAGGATCTGGCTCAGGAACTGCCGCGTGCGCGGATCCTTGGCTTGGGCGAAGAATTCCCTGGGCGGGCCGTGCTCGACGATCACGCCGCGGTCGGTGAAGTAGACGTGGTCGGCCACCTCGCGCGCAAAGCCCATCTCGTGCGTGACGATGGCGCAGGTCATGCCCTCCTCGGCCAGCTCGCGGATCGTGACCAGCACCTCCTTCACCGTCTCGGGGTCGAGGGCCGCCGTGACCTCGTCGAACAGCATGATCTCGGGGTTCATCGCCAGCGAGCGGGCGATGGCGACGCGCTGCTGCTGCCCGCCCGACAGCTCGCCCGGATAGGCGTCCTCCTTGCCTTCGAGCCGCACCTTGGCGATCAGGCGCCGCGCGCGGGACTCGACCTCCCGGCGGTCCTGCTTCAAGACGTGGATCGGCGCCATCATGACGTTCTCGATGGCCGTGCGGTGCGGGAACAGGTTGTACTGCTGGAACACCATGCCGACCTTGCGCCGCAGCTGCAGCTTGTCGAGCCTGGGGTCGTTGACCTCCTGCCCGTCCACCACGATCGAGCCGCGGTCGATCGGCACCAGCGCGTTGATGCAGCGCAGCAGCGTCGACTTGCCGGAGCCGCTGGGGCCGATGACGCAGATGACCTCCCCCTTGGCGACGTCGAGCGACACGCCCTTCAGCACCTCGACCTTGCCGAACGACTTGTGCACGTCGGCGATGTGGATCAGCGGCGCCTCGGTGCGCGTGACGTGGCCGGCGGGACTCATTTGCCAACGGGACTCATTTGACCGCGAACCGCTTTTCCAGCGCCACCGTGGCGCGCGAGATCGGGTAGCAGTAGAGGAAGAACCACAGCAGCAGGTAGGCGTACATCGGCACCAGCAGCTCGTTGCGCGCCTCGGCCGCCAGCGCGTCGCCGGTCAAGGTCATCGCCTCGTTGACGCCGACGATCGAGCACAAGGGCGTCGCGACGGTCAGGATCGCGTACAGGTTCATCCAGGGCGGCGTCATGCGCTTCACGCATTGCGGCAGGATGATCATCCACAGGATCTGCCGGCGCGAGAAGGCGAGCGCGTCGGCGGCCTCCCACTGGCCGAACGGGATCGAGCGGATGGCGCCGCGCACCAGCTCCGACACGTTGGCCATCACCGGCAGCGCGAGGCCGACCGTCGCCTTGAACCAGTCCGGCAGCGGGACGATGTGGCCGCCGACGTTCACCTCGAACGGCAGCAGCAGCATGCAGTAGAACAGCAGCACGAGCCACGGCGAGTTGCGGAAGAACTGCGTCATGAACCACGAGCCCGTGCGCACCGGCGGCAAGAGCGAGATCTGGCACAGGCCCAGGACCGTGCCCGCCGCCGTGCCGATCGCCATGGCGAGGAAGCTGATGAGGATGTTGAGCGCGAAGCCCTGCGCGAGCAGCGGCGTCCACTTGAGGATGGTCGCGACCGTCGACGGCCGGCCGGCGTCGCTTTGCGCCTCGGCGATGCCGGCGGAGAGCGCGAAGACCAACGCCAGCGCCACGCCCCAGGCGGCGCCGAGCCCCGGCGCGGGCTCGGCCGCCCCCCGCGCACCCGGGCGGAACGGCAGCAGGACCGGCAGGTCGGTCGTGCCGTAAGGGCCGGCCCTCACGACACGTAGCCGGGCACGCGCAGCGCCCGTTCCCACTTGTGCATGATCCAGACCACCACGCCCACCAGCGACACGTAGATCACCAGGAGGACGTTCATCATCTCGGGCACGTTGACCTCGTCGGACCAGATCTGGTTGGCGACGTAGAGCATCTCCGGCACGGCGATGGCGTAGGAGATCGTGGTGGTCTTCACGAGGTTGACCAGGTTGTTGTTGAGCGCCGGCAGGCTGATGCGGAAGGCGAGCGGCAGCAGGATGTAGACGTAGGCGCGCAGGCGGCTGTAGCCGAGCGCCTCGGCCGCCTCGATCGTCTCCTTCGGCACCGCCTCGATGCCGGCGCGGAAGATCTCGACGTTGAAGGCGCCGGCGTAGAGCGACAGGCAGATCACGGCCCAGGCGAAGTTCGACACCAGCGCCACGCGCAGGCCCTCGTCCGTCATGTAGGACAGGTAGTAGCCGAGCGCGAAATAGAAGAAGTAGAGCTGCACCAGCGGCGGCGTGTTGCGGAAGAACTGGATGTAGCCCTGCACGGCGAGCCGCACGGGCTTGAGACGCGAGCCCTGCAGCCAGGCGCCGACCACGCCCACGACGACGCTCGACACCAGGCACGCGGCCTGGAGCCTGACCGAGGTCAGGAACCCGTCGAAGAACCGCTGGCGGTCGAAGGCGTCGTAGAAGATGGTGAGCTTGACGCCGGTCGCGCCGTAAAGCCAGCGGAACCATTCCCACAGCGGCGTCAGGTCCATCGCGGGGTCTCGTGATGATGCGGCATCGAGTCCATCATCCTTCGAGACGGCGCTTCGCGCCTCCTCAGGATGACGGTTTCAATCGAACGCAATGAAACGCGTCATCCCGAGGTGCAAGCGGAGCGAGCCTCGAAGGATGAGAAGCGCCGGCGGCTCAGTCCCGCGTCAGCTCTTCGCCTTCTTCGCCTCCTCGTGCATCTTCTTCAGATAGGCCGAGGCCGGGATCTTCCACTTCTTCTCGAGCTCGATCAGCCGGCCGGTCCGGTGCCATTCCTTGATCATGTCCGACATGAACTTGCCCCATGGGCCCTCGCGCTCCTCGAGCCGCACGGCCAGGCCCCACGGCTCTTCCATGATCGTGGGCAGGCTCATCTCGTAGTCCTTCCATTTCGCGTCGGCCAGCCGCTCGGCGAAGGCGGTGTCGTCGTAGACCCAGCCGATGCAGTTGCCCTGCAGCAGCGCGGTCTCGACCTCGGCCTGGCCCTTGAACGAGATGAAGTCGGCGCCGTACTTCTCGGCCACCGGCTTGTTGTACCAGGCGCCCTGGATGCCGCAGACCTTCTTGCCCTTGAGCTGCTCCCAGGTCTTCAAGCCCGCCTTCTTCGCCGCCAGCACGTTGACGCCGGACGCGTAGTAGAGCGGCTCGATGATGCCGACGACCTGCCGCCGGTCGGGCTTGTCGTTCATGGTGGCGATCATCAGGTCGATCTTGCCCTGCTGCAGGAACTGCATGCGGTTGGACGAGACCACCGCCTCGAGCTCCAGCTTCACGCCCAGCTTCTTGGCGACGTCGGCGGCCATGTCGGGCTCGAAGCCGACGATCTTGCCGGACGGGTCGCGGAAGCCGAAGGGCTTGTAGTCGGCCTTCGAGCCGACCACGATCACGCCGCGCTGCTTGATCTTGTCGAGCGTCTGCGCGGCGGCGGGCAGGGTGGCGAGGGCGGCCGCCGCAAGCGCGAACGCGCCCAGTCCCAAAAGGCGTCTGGTCATCTCCAACTCCCCCAAGTGTAGCGCCGCCCGGTATTCTTCCCGGGCGCGCGATGAAGAATTCCCTCGGATTTGAGCAAGGACCTCCCACCCAGCAACCCGCTCCGGCCGCGCCCGGCTCATCGACGAATGCGCCGCCGGTCACCCCCGGTGCCCGGGTCGCGACGGACGTCGCGCGGGTGGCGCCTGTCTTCGGCGCTCGTGTTCGGAGGACTTGTAGTGCCGGTCGTCACGAGTCACGACGCCCGGCCGACGCACTGCCACTGCAGATACAATAATCGTTCCTGTGATCATTTGCGCTCGTCTAGGCAATCGCGCAGTCGTGTACGCCGGACCACTTGCAGCGGCATAAGATTTGTGGGTGCTGCGAACGTCGCGGGACAATACGCGGCCCCGATCCGGCAATACCAACCAAATCCTCGAGGTGGGAGAAAGCCATCATGGTCAGGTTGCAGGTCAACGGCCAGGAGCGGAGCTACGACGGCGATCCGTCGATGCCGCTCCTGTGGTTCTTGCGCGACGAGCTGGGGCTGACCGGCACCAAGTTCGGCTGCGGCGTCGCGGCGTGCGGCGCCTGCACGGTGCACGTCGACGGACAGGCCGTGCGGTCCTGCCAGACGCCGATGAGCGTGGCGGCCGGCAAGGTCGTGCTGACCATCGAAGGGCTCGACCCCGCGGGCGATCACCGCGTGCAGAAGGCCTGGCGCGCCCAGGGCGTGCCGCAATGCGGCTATTGCCAGAGCGGCCAGATCATGCAGGCGGCGGCGCTGCTCAAGGACAAGGCGAATCCGACGGACCAGGACATCGGCGTGACATGGAACGGACGCTTTGTCTCGAGAACGTCAGCCGGCGGCACTTCCTGGCCGGCACGGCCTCGCTCGGCGGCCTCGCGCTCGCCGCGCACATCCTGCCGCTGGGCGCGGCCATGGCGCAGGACCAGAAGAAATACGGCGCCGACGCCATGCCGAACGGCACGGTCAACGACCCGCGCGTGTTCCTGTCGATCGCCCCGGACGGCACCGTGACGATCACCTGCCACCGCTCGGAGATGGGCCAGGGCGTGCGCACCGGCATTCCGCTGATCCTGGCGGACGAGCTGGAAGCCGACTGGGCGCGCGTCAAGATCGCCCAGGCGCCGGGCGACGAGAAGCGCTACGGCAACCAGGACACCGACGGCTCGCGCTCGACCCGGCATTTCATGAAGCCGATGCGCGAATGCGGCGCCGCGGCCCGCGCGATGCTGGAGCAGGCCGCCGCCAAGCGCTGGAACGTCGCGGCCGCGGCGGTGGAGGCCAGGAACCACGAGGTGATCCACAAGGCCTCGGGCCGCAAGCTCGGCTACGGCGAGCTGGCGGCCGATGCCGGCGCGCTGCCCGTGCCGGCCCAGGAGAGCCTGAAGCTCAAGGATCCGGCGCAGTTCCGCTACATCGGCAAGGGCCAGCCGATGCTCGACAATTTCGACATGACGACCGGCCGCGCGATCTTCGGCCAGGACGTCAGGCTCGACGGCATGAAATACGCCGTGATCGCGCGGCCGCCGGTGCTGGGCGGCAAGGTGAAGTCCGTCGACGCCAGCGCGGCGGCCAAGGTGCCGGGCGTCGAGAAGATCGTGCAGATCGAGGCGCCGACGGCGCCGGTGAAGTTCCAGCCGCTCGGCGGCGTCGCGGTGATCGCCCGCAACACCTGGGCGGCCATGCAGGGCCGCGCGGCACTGAAGATCGAGTGGGAGGACGGCCCCAACGCGGTCTACGATTCCAAGGCCTACGAGCAGCAGCTGCTCGCGACCGCGCGCAAGCCGGGCAAGGTGGTGCGCAACCAGGGCGACTTCGACAAGGCCTTCGCCGGCGCGGCCAGGAAGGTCGAGGCGGAGTACTATCTGCCGCACCTCGCCCACGCCACCATGGAGCCGCCGGCGGCCACCGCGCGGATCGTCAATGGAAAATGCGAGGTCTGGGCCTGCGCGCAAAGCCCGCAGGCGACGCGCGACGACGTCGCCAAGCGCCTGGGACTCTCCGCCGACGACGTGACGGTCAACGTCACGCTGCTCGGCGGCGGCTTCGGGCGCAAGTCCAAGGCCGACTTCGCGACCGAGGCGGCGATCCTGTCGATGGAGATGGGCGGCCAGCCGGTCAAGGTGGTCTGGACGCGCGAGGACGACATCCGCCACGGCTTCTACCACACGGTCTCGGCCGAGCGGCTCGAGGCCGGGCTCGACGCCTCGGGCAAGGTCGTGGCGTGGCGCCACAACTCCGTGGCGCCGTCGCTGATGGCGCTGTTCATGCCCGACCCGAAGCACGAATCGGGGCTGGAGATGGGCATGGGGCTGGTCGACGTGCCGGTCGACGTCGCCAACCTCAGGATCGAGAACGGCGAGGCGGCGGCGCACACGCGGATCGGCTGGTTCCGCTCGGTCTCGAACATCCCGCATGCCTTCGCCGTCCAGTCCTTCATCGCCGAACTGGCGGCGGCTTCGGGCAAGGACCCGAAGGACTACCTGCTCGAGCTGATCGGCAGCGCGCGCATCTTCGATCCGGCGAAGACCACGGCCGACAAGTCGTACTGGAACAACGGCGAGTCGAGCGAGGTCTACAAGATCGACACGGGACGCCTGACGCGCGTGGTGCAGCGCGCGGCCGAGCGCGCGGAATGGGGACGCAGGCTGCCCCAAGGCCAGGGCCTGGGCATCGCGGTGCATCGCAGCTTCGTCAGCTACATCGCGACCGTGGTCGAGGCGGCGGTCGACGAGCGCGGGAGGCTCACCGTGCCGCGGGTCACCGTCGCGGTCGATTGCGGCCCCTACGTCAGCCCCGACCGCGTGCGCGCGCAGATGGAAGGCTCGTGCGTCATGGGCATGAGCCTGGCGGTCAAGGGCGAGATCTCGTTCAAGAACGGCCGGGTGGAGCAGAGCAACTTCACCGACTACGACATGGCGCGCATGGACGACGCGCCGCGCGCGATCGGCGTCCACATCGTCGAGACCGGCTGGAACGAGCCGCCGGGCGGCGTCGGCGAGCCGGGCGTGCCGCCCTTCGCACCGGCGCTCGCCAACGCGATCTTCGCGGCCACCGGCAAGCGCATCAGGCGCCTGCCGATCGGCGACCAGCTGCGCGCCTGACACGCAGCCACTCCGGCGCGGGGCGCGGGGCCCATGTGCCCCGCGCCCCTTTTCTTTTTCGCGTTCTCCCCTACCCCGCCGACAGCGCGTCGCGCGTC
>JAKLKW010000176.1 GCA_023150455.1 Alphaproteobacteria bacterium
GGCCTGGTCGGCAACGGCCTGATCCTGCTGGCGGCGCTGTGCTGGGCGGTCAGCATCGTGTATGTCCGCGCCCATCGCTGGATCTCGGCTCCGTTCCAGCTCGTGTTCTGGCAATCGCTGCTCGCCAGCGCGATCCTGACCGCGATGGCGCTCGTCGTCGAAGGCCCGCCGAAGATCGAATGGACGCCGACGATCACGGCCGGCTTCCTCTATGGCGGTTTCGTCGGCAACGCGCTCGCCTACTGGGCGATGACCATGGTCAACCGCAGCCTGCCGGCGGTCACGACCTCGCTCGGCATCCTGGGCACGCCGGTCGTCGGCGTGATCGTGTCGATGATGGCGTTGGGCGAGCCGCTCAGTGTCTATGTGGTCGTGGCGATGCTGCTGATCATCGGCGGCATCGCGCTCGGGACGATTCCGCGGAAAGAGGCAGGCAATCACCGTCTTGTCGTCGGTCGGGCAAAGTAGTATATTTGTAGTACATTTTTTCCGGTGCGATCGATGCAAAAGACGATTACCGCCCGTGAGGCAAACCAGAGGTTCGCCCGCGTGCTGCGTGAGGCGGAAGAGGGCAGCGAGTTCGTCATTACCCGGCACGGACGCCCGGTGGCGCGCATTGCGCCGATCGCACCGAGGGGCAAGCGCGTCCTCACGCCGCATCAGCAGCGCGTGCTGGACCGCATGATCAAGCGGATGCGTCGGGGTTGGAACCTCGGCGGCGAAAAATTCGATCGTGAGTCGCTCTACGACGAGCGCATCGAACGGGTTGGCCGCAAGAAATGACCGAGCGTCTGAGTCTGGACGCGAGTATCCTCTTCTACTCCGCCGACGCGCAATCCGGCAGTCGCCATGCTCGCGCCGTCGATATCGTCAAGGCTGCAGCAAGCTCCGACTGCGTGCTGACCATTCAGGCGCTGGCGGAATTCTATCGTGCGACGACGCGCAAGGGCGCCTTGAGTCGGACCGATGCAGCTAGGGAAGTCGACGAGCTTTCGCAGGTGTTCGACGTTGTCGGGCCGGAGCCCGGTGTCCTGACCCGGGCGGTTGCAGCCGCGAAAGCCGGTCGCTTCAGCATCTGGGACGGGCTCATGCTGGCCACGATCGAGCAGGCAGGCTGCACGCTGCTGTTGAGCGAGGATATGGGGGATGGCGCCCGCTTCGGCGCGGTTGCCATCGTCAACCCGTTTCGCGGCACGTCGATGCCCAAACGCGCGGCGGAAGCGCTCGGCCTCTAAAGGCTCGCGGCCGAGCGCGCGGCCTGGTCGTAGTCGCCGGACAGCGCGCGCATGGTCGCGGCGATCTCCGACAGGCGCCGCTCGTCGACGCCGGCGCCCTTGACCGGCCTGACCAGCAGGGCCTCGCGGATCTCGCGGTAGCGGCGGCAGGCCTGCTGGCCGGAAGCGGTGATCGCAATGGCCTTCTCCTTGCCGCTGCGGCCGGAGGCGACGAGCTTCAGCGCCTCGAGCTTGCGGACGGCATAGGTCACGAGATGCGTGTCCTCGACGTTGAGCACGAGGCAGATGTCGGCCAGCCGCTTGGCGCGGCCGCGGTGGTTGACCGTGTGCAGCACCAGGACGTCGAGCGCCGACAGGTCGGGCACGCCCGCCGCGGCGGCGCAGCGCACCATCCAGCGGTTGAAGGCGTGGCCGAGCAGGATCAGGCCGAACTCGAGCTCGGAGAGCGACGGCATCGCGCCGGCGGCGAGATGCGCCGACGAGACGATCGGGCCGAGCGGCACGGCCTTGGACAGGGCGGGTTTCGTCACGTTGCCCCCGGGAATGTGCGTCGCGCAGCATGGAAGCACGTTGACAAAATGTCAACAAATCGTCGATGTTTTCGTGACGTTGCGGTCGAAGCGCGAGGAGCCGAAGCCGATGCCCGATTCCGCCAGCCCGACTGGAGATTCCCTGGGCCAGTGGCAGTTCTGGATCGACCGTGGCGGCACCTTCACCGACGTCGTCGGGCGCCGGCCGGACGGCACGCTGGTCACGCGCAAGCTCCTGTCGGAGAACCCGGAGCATTACCGCGACGCGGCGCTGCAGGGCATCCGCGACCTGCTCGGGCTGGCCGCTGCCGCCGCGATCCCGTCGGAGCGCATCGCGGCGGTGAAGATGGGCACGACCGTCGCGACCAACGCGCTGCTCGAGCGCAAGGGCGAGCGAACCGCGCTTGCGATCACGCGCGGCTTCGCCGACGCGCTGCGCATCGCCTACCAGAACCGGCCGAAGATCTTCGCGCGCCACATCGTCCTGCCCGAGATGCTGTACGAGCGCGTGGTCGAGATCGACGAGCGGGTCGATGCGCAAGGCGCGGTGCTGGCGGGGCTCGATCTGGACGCGGCGCGCAAGGGCCTGCAAGCGGCCTACGACGCCGGCATCCGGTCGCTGGCGATCGTGTTCGTGCACGGCTACCGCTTCCCCGCGCACGAACGCGCGGTGGCCGAGCTCGCGCGCGCCATCGGCTTCACCCAGGTCTCGACCAGCCACGAGGTGAGCCCCTTGATGAAGCTGGTCAGCCGCGGCGACACGACCGTGGTCGACGCCTATCTCTCGCCGATCCTGCGGCGCTACGTCGACCGTGTCGCGTCCGAGCTCGGCGACGTCCGCCTCATGTTCATGCAGTCGAACGGGGGTCTCACCGACGCGCACCGCTTCCAGGGCAAGGACGCGATCCTCTCGGGTCCCGCCGGCGGCGTGGTCGGCGCGGTCGGGACCGCGACCAAGTCGGGCTTTGCCAAGGTGATCGGCTTCGACATGGGCGGCACCTCGACCGACGTCATGCACTACGACGGCCAGTACGAGCGCGCCTTCGAGACGCTGGTCGCCGGCGTGCGCATGCGCGCGCCGATGATGCGCATCCACACCGTCGCGGCGGGCGGCGGCTCGATCCTGTTCTTCGACGGCGCGCGTTTCCGCGTCGGGCCGGAATCCGCCGGCGCCAACCCGGGCCCCGCCTGCTACCGCCGCGGCGGACCGCTTTGCGTCACCGACGCCAACGTCATGGTAGGCAAGATCCAGCCGGCCTTCTTCCGGCGCGTGTTCGGCCCGCACGCCGACCAGCCGCTCGACGACGACATCGTGCGCCGCAGGTTCGCGGCGCTGGCGCGCGAGATCAGGGAGAAGACCGGCAGCGACCGCACGCCCGAGCAGGTCGCCGACGGCTTCCTCCGGATCGCCGTCGAGAACATGGCGAACGCGATCAAGCAGATATCGGTGCAGCGCGGCTACGACGTGACCGAGTATACGCTGAACTGCTTCGGCGGCGCCGGCGGCCAGCATGCCTGCCTCGTCGCCGACGCGCTCGGCATGACCGCGGTCTATATCCATCCGCTCGCCGGCGTGCTGTCCGCCTACGGCATGGGCCTCGCCGACCAGCGCGTCATGCGCGAGCGCGCCATCGAGCTGACGCTGGACGACGCGTCCGTGCCCGAGGCCGCCAAGGTGCTGGACGCGCTCGCCGCCGACGGCGTGGCCGAGATGCGCCGGCAGGGCGTGCCGGACGGCCGGATCGAGGTCCGGCGCCGCGTGCTGGTACGCTATGCCGGCACCGACACGCCGATGCTGGTCGACTTCGCCGACCGCGCCGGCATCGTCAGGGCGTTCGAGGCGGCGCATCGGCAGCAATACGGCTTCTTCATGCCCGAGAAGGCGCACGTGATCGAGGCCGCCTCGGTCGAGGTGGTCGGCCGCTCCGAGCCGTCGGTCGAGGCGCCGCCGCCTTCCGCATCCAGCGCGGCGCCCGAGGCGCTGGCGCGCGTCGCCATGTTCACCGAGGGCGGGCGGCACGAGACGCCGGTGTTCGACCGCGACCGGCTGGCGCCCGGCCAGGCGATCGAAGGGCCCGCCATCATCATCGACGCCAACGCCACGACCGTGGTCGAGCCGGGCTGGCGCGCCGGCGTCACCGAGCGGAACCACCTCGTTCTCCGGCGCGTGGTCGCCAAGCGCCGCCAGGCCGCGATCGGCACCACGGTCGATCCGGTCATGCTCGAGGTCTTCAACAACCTGTTCATGTCGATCGCCGAGCAGATGGGCGTGACCCTCGGCAACACGGCCTATTCGGTCAACATCAAGGAGCGGCTCGACTATTCCTGCGCGTTGTTCGCGGCGGACGGCGCGCTGATCGCCAACGCGCCGCACATGCCGGTGCATCTGGGCTCGATGGGCGAGAGCGTGCGCACCGTGATCCGCGAGCGCACGGGCACGATGAAGCCGGGCGACGTCTATGTGCTGAACGCGCCCTACAACGGCGGCACGCACCTGCCCGACATCACCGTCATCACGCCGGTGTTCCACAGCGACGACAGGACCATCCTGTTCTTCGTCGGCAGCCGCGGGCACCACGCCGATGTCGGCGGCATGACGCCGGGCTCGATGCCGCCGGACAGCCGCGTCGTCGAGGAGGAGGGCGTGCTGCTGGACGACGAGGTGCTGGTCGAGCAGGGGCGCTTCCGCGAGAAGGAGATTTCCGCCCTGTTCCTCGGCGCCAAGTACCCGGCGCGCAACCTGCACCAGAACCTGGCCGACCTGCGCGCGCAGATCGCCGCCAACGAGAAGGGCGTGCAGGAGCTGCGGCGCATGGTCGAGCATTTCGGCCTCGCCACGGTCGAGGCCTACATGCAGCACGTGCAGGACAACGCCGAGGAGCAGGTGCGCCGCGTGCTCGACGTGCTCAAGGACGGCGGCTTTGCCTACGAGATGGACGACGGCAGCGTCATCAAGGTGGCGATCGCGATCGACAAGCAGGCGCGCCGCGCCCGGATCGACTTCACCGGCACCAGCCCGCAGCGGCCGACCAACTACAACGCGCCCTCGGCCGTCTGCCGCGCCGCGGTGCTCTACGTGTTCCGCACGCTGGTCGACGACGACATCCCGATGAACGAGGGCTGCCTGAAGCCGCTCGACATCGTCATTCCCGAGGGCTCGATGCTGCGGCCGCGCTATCCCGCCGCCGTGGTCGCCGGCAATGTCGAGACCTCGCAATGCATCACCGACGCGCTCTACGGCGCCTTGAACGTGATGGCCGGCGCGCAGGGCACGATGAACAACTTCACCTTCGGCAACGACCGGCACCAGTACTACGAGACGATCTGCGGCGGCTCGGGCGCCGGCAACGGCTTCGACGGCACCTCGGCCGTGCACACGCACATGACCAACTCGCGGCTGACCGACCCCGAGGTCCTCGAGTGGCGCTTCCCGGTGATCCTCGAGAGCTTCGCCATCAACCGCGGCTCCGGCGGGGCGGGCCAGTGGCTGGGCGGCGACGGCACGATCCGCCGCGTGCGCTTCCGCGAGAAGATGACCGCCGTGATCCTCGCCAACCACCGCCGCATCCGCCCGTTCGGGCTCAATGGCGGCGAGCCGGGCAGGGCGGGACGCAACTGGGTCGAGCGCACCGACGGCACGCGCGTCGAGCTCACCGCCTGCGACAAGGCAGAGATGAACCCGGGCGACGTGTTCGTGATCGAGACGCCCTCGGGCGGCGGCTACGGACCGCCGGCGGCGCGGCGGGTCGACACGGGCGAGCGGCGGGCGGCGGAGTAGGACGATGACCGATCTTCTGCCCACGGTTCCCTCGCTCCTCGCCTTCCTCGCCGCGGGCCTCGCGCTCAACCTGACCCCCGGGCCCGACATGCTCTATTGCGCGGCGCGCGGCGCGGCCGGCGGCAGGCGGGCCGGCATCGTCTCGGCGCTCGGCATCGGCGCCGGCTGTCTGGTGCATACCGGCTTCGTCGCGCTCGGCCTCGCCGCGCTGCTGATGGCGTCGTCGCTCGCCTACGAGGTGATCCGCTGGGTCGGGGCGGCCTACCTGCTGTGGATCGCCTGGGCGACCTGGCGCCAGGGCGAGCTGCCGCCGAATGCGCGCGATGTCGCGCCGGCCGGAATGTGGCGCGTGTTCGCGCAGGGCGCGCTGATCAACGTGCTGAACCCGAAGGTCGCGCTGTTCTTCCTCGCCTTCCTGCCGCAGTTCGTCGATCCGGCCGGCGGCGACGTGGCGCCGAAGCTGATCGTGCTGGGCATGATCTTCAATTTCAACGGCACCCTCATCAACCTGATCGTCGGCGCCCTGGCGGGCGAGGCGGGGCGGTTCCTGGCGCGGCACGCCGGCTGGTGGCGCTGGCAGAACCGGGTCGCCGCAGGGTTGCTCGCCGCCCTGGCGGCGCGGCTGGCGCTGGCGCCGGCGCTGGGCCGGAGTTGAACCGTCACCGCACCAGGCATATGATTATCTAGCCATCTGTCTAGCCAGGAGAGCCCGCCATGGGCGACAAGTCCGGATTGCGGGAGACAAGGAAGGGCTTCGGCGCTCGCCGGGCCGTGTGGTCGCTCCAGGATGCCAAGAACAAGTTCAGCGCGGTCGTGGAAGCCGCTCGCCGGGACGGACCGCAAACCGTCACGAAGCGCGGCGAGCCGGCGGTCGTCGTCGTGGCCGCCGAGGAATACGAACGGCTGAAGAAGCTCGAGAATGAGCGCAAACCCAGCCTCGCAGAATTTCTGCTGAACTATCCGAAATTCGACGGTGAGCTGGAAATCGATCGCACGCCGATCAAAATGCGCGACATCGAGTTTTGAAGTACCTTTTGGATACGGTCATTCTGTCGGAGATCCGAAAGTCACGCTGCGACTCGAACGTTGCTCGCTGGCTCGCGACCGTGGCGCGAGGTGACCTTTACATCAGTGTTGCCGCTGTTCTCGAGATTGAGCGCGGGATCGGATTGGCTCAGCAACGAGATCCGGCGTTTGCGCAGGCGTTGGACCGATGGTTGAACGCGATTGTCGGGCAGTATGCCAATCGGATCCTGACGATCGACATCGGCATCGCACGACGTTGGGGCGTCTTATCGGCGCGCGTCGGCCATCGGGGTATCGATCTGGCCATCGCCGCCACGGCTCTGGAGCATGGCCTTATTGTCGCCACGCGAAACGTCAAAGACTTCCTGCCGGTCGGCGTCCCGGTCCTGAACCCGTTCGAGCCCAATCCGGCCGTGTCCCGCCCGCCCTTGTAGGCCCGGTCCGCATCGCCTAGTTTCCTATTGAACGCGAACAATTCTCAACACGAAGGCAAGTCCATGGTCGCCAAGGCTGCGCCGCGCAACGGCGCGACGGTCGAAGAGCTCGCCGCCCGCTTCGGCGAGCGCCTGTCCACCTCGCACGGGGTGCGCGAGCATCACGGCAAGGACGAGTCGCACTTCCCCTATGCGCTGCCCGACGCGGTCGTGTTCGCGCAGTCGACCGCGGACGTGCAGGACGTCGTGCGCATCTGCGCGCGCCACAAGACGCCGGTCATTCCCTACGGCACCGGCACGTCGCTCGAGGGGCATATCCTGGCGATCCACGGCGGCATCTCGGTCGACCTGAGCGGCATGAACAAGGTGCTGCGCGTCAGCGCCGAGGACCTCGACGTCACGGTCGAGGCGGGCGTCACGCGCAAGCAGCTCAACAACCACATCAAGGACACCGGCCTGTTCTTCCCGATCGATCCCGGCGCCGACGCCTCGCTCGGCGGCATGGCCTCGACGCGCGCCTCGGGCACCAATGCCGTGCGCTACGGCACGATGCGCGAGAACGTGCTGGGCCTGACGGTCGTGCTGGCCGACGGCCGCGTGATCCGCACCGCGCGCCGCGCCAAGAAGTCGGCCGCCGGCTATGACCTGACGCGGCTCTTCGTCGGCTCGGAAGGCACGCTCGGCATCATCACCGAGGTGACGCTCAGGCTCTACGGCATCCCCGAGCAGATTTCGGCCGCCGTCTGCGCCTTCCCCAGCGTCAAGGCCGCGGTCGACACGGTGATCGCGATGATCCAGTCGGGCATACCGATCGCCCGCGTCGAGCTGCTGGGCGCGCCGCTGGTCGCGGCGGTCAACAAGTTCTCCAAGCTCGACAACAAGGTGGCGCCGACCCTGATGTTCGAGTTCCACGGCACCAAGGCGGGCGTGGCCGAGCAGGTCGAGATGGTGGCCGCGCTCGCCCAGGACAACGGCGGCGACGACTTCCGCTGGGCGCACACGATGGAGGAGCGCAACAAGCTCTGGCAGGCGCGCCACGACGCCTATTTCGCCGGCTTGCAGACGCGCCCCGGCTGCCGCGCCGTGTCGACCGACGTCTGCGTGCCGATCTCGAACCTGGCCGAGTGCATCGCCGGCACCGAGGAAGACATGGAAAAGGCCTCGATGCCGATCCACATCCTGGGCCATGTCGGCGACGGCAACTTCCACCTCATGATCCTGATCGACCCGAACAATCCCGCCGAGGATCGGGAATCGCATGAAATCAACGAGCGGCTGGTGCGGCGCGCGCTGTCGCTCGACGGCACCTGCACCGGCGAGCACGGCGTCGGCATGGGCAAGCTCGACTTCCTCCTGGCCGAGCACGGCGACGCGATCTCGGTCATGCGCGCGATCAAGAAGACCATGGACCCGGACAACATCCTCAATCCGGGGAAGATTCTGCGGATGAATTGAGGCGGCGGCGTTTCTCATCCTGCGAGACGCCCGCGAAACGCGGGCTCTTGAGGATGACGCGAGCGCTTTGCGCCAAATCCAACGCGTCATCCTGAGGAACGAGCGTCGCGAAGGATGAAAAGCGCGGCCTGCCCGGCGCCCGCCTACACGTTGAACCGGAACAGCATCACGTCGCCGTCCTGCACGACGTAGTTGCGGCCCTCGAGGCGCATCCTGCCGGCGTCCTTGGCGCCCTGCTCGCCGCCGCAGGCGACGTAGTCGGCGTAGGCGATCACCTCGGCGGAGATGAAGCCGCGCTGGAAGTCGGTGTGGATCACGCCGGCGGCCTCGGGGGCGGTGGCGCCGCGGCGCACGGTCCAGGCGCGCGCTTCCTTCGGCCCGGCGGTGAAGTAGGTGATCAGGCCCAGCAGCGCGTAGCCGGCGCGGATGACGCGGGCGAGGCCGGTCTCCTTCAAGCCCAGGCTGTCCAGAAAGGCAGCACGTTCCTCGGCGTCGGCCAGCTGCGCCACCTCGGCCTCGATCGCGGCCGAGACGACGACGCTGGCGGCACCTTCCAGCTTCGCGCGCTCCTCGACGCGCCTGGAATGCGCGTTGCCGTTGCCGGCGCTGGCTTCCTCGACGTTGCAGACGTAGAGCACCGGCTTGGAGGTCAGCAGCTGCAGCTGGCGCAGCGCCTCCATCTGCTCCGCCGGCAGCTTGACCGTGCGCGCGGGCTTGCCGTCGCGGAGCGCGGCCAGCACCGGCTCCATGACGGCGAGCTGCGCCTTGGCCTCGGCGTCCTGGCCGCGCGCCTTCTTCTGCGCGTTGACGACGCGCTTCTCCAGGCTGTCGAGATCGGCCAGCATCAGCTCGGTCTCGACCGTCTCGGCGTCGCGGATCGGGTCGACGCTGCCTTCGACATGCACGATGTCGCTGCTCTCGAAGCAGCGCAGCACGTGCACGATGGCGTCGACCTCGCGGATGTTGGCGAGGAACTGGTTGCCGAGGCCTTCGCCCTTGCTGGCGCCGCGCACCAGCCCGGCGATATCGACGAACTCGAGGAAGGTCGGGATCGTCTGCGCCGACTTCGCCAGCGTCGCCAGCATGTCGAGGCGCGGATCGGGCACGGCGACGCGGCCGGTGTTCGGCTCGATCGTGCAGAACGGATAATTCGCCGCCTGCGCCTGCGCCGTCTCGGTCAGCGCGTTGAACAGCGTCGACTTGCCGACGTTGGGCAGGCCGACGATCCCGCAATTGAATCCCATCAGTCTTCTTTCTTGGGCGTAGGAGGTTTCGGCGGCTTCGGCTCGCGCGGCGGCTGGGTCAGCACGGCCACCCTGGTCATGAAGGCGTTGTCGTCGCCGCGGGCGAGCAGGGGGGCCGCCTCGACGATGGCGTCGATGGTCTTCTTCACGTCCGCCTGCTCTTCCTTGAGGAAGTCGCCGAGCGCGTGGTGCAGCACCAGCGCCTTGTCGCCGGGATGGCCGATGCCGAAGCGCACGCGCCGGTACTCGGGCCCGACATGCGCGTCGATGCTGCGGATGCCGTTGTGCCCGGCGGCGCCGCCGCCCGTCTTCACGCGCACCTTGAACGGCTTCAGGTCCAGCTCGTCGTGGATGACGGCCACGTCCTTGCCGGCGAGCTTGTAGAAGCGCATGGCGGCGCCGACCGAGCGGCCGGACTCGTTCATGTAGGTCTGCGGCTTCAGCGCCAGCACCTTCTCGCCGTCGATCGTGCCCTCGGCGACCAGCCCCTCGAAGCGCGCGCGCCACGGGGCAAAGGAATAGCGGCGGGCGATCGCGTCCACCGCCATGAACCCGACATTGTGCCGGTTGCCTTGGTATTTGGGGCCGGGATTGCCGAGCCCGACCAGCAGCAGCATGGAGGCTTACCAGGGAAGGGACGCGGCCTCGTCCTTCGATCGGCTCAGGACGAGGCCAATGGTCTCCGCGCCTCGTCCCGAGCCGATCGAGGGACGAGGCGCGCGGATAGGCGAGGGATCAGCCCTTC
>JAKLKW010000177.1 GCA_023150455.1 Alphaproteobacteria bacterium
GGCGGGAATGCGTGGCGTCCCAGCATCTCGACCGGCACGCGGCCCTTGTAGGCGTGCAGGTCGAGTTCGACCGGCTGCGCGGCGCGGCTCATGTTCGCCACGCACAAGATGACCTCGTCGTCGAGCTCGCGCAGGTAGGCCACGATCTTGCGGTTGCCGGGGTGCAGCATCGTGAACCGCCCGCGGCCGAATGCCTGCGACGAGGCGCGCACCGCCAGCATGCGCCGTGTCCAGTTGAGCAGCGACGACGGCTCGCGCGACTGCGCCTCGACGTTGACCGCCTCGTAGCCGTACACCGGGTCCTGGATCGGCGGCAGGTACAGCCGCTGCGGGTCGGCGCGGCTGAAACCGCCGTTGCGGTCGCTCGTCCACTGCATCGGCGTGCGCACGCCGTCGCGGTCGCCGAGGAAGATGTTGTCGCCCATGCCGATCTCGTCGCCGTAGTACAGCACCGGCGTGCCCGGCATCGACAGCAGCAGCGAGTTCATCAGCTCGATGCGCGGGCGGTCGTTCTCGAGCAGCGGCGCCAGGCGCCGGCGGATGCCCAGGTTGATGCGTGCGCGCGGGTCGGCGGCGTACATGCGCCACATGTAGTCGCGCTCGCGGCTGGTCACCATCTCGAGCGTCAGCTCGTCGTGGTTGCGCAGGAAGATCGCCCACTGGCACGACGGCGGCAGCTCGGGCGTCTGGCGCATGATGTCGGTGATCGGGTGGCGGTCCTCCTGGGCGATCGCCATGTACATGCGCGGCATCAGCGGGAAGTGGAACGCCATGTGGCATTCGTCGTCGGCGCCGAAATAGGCGCTGACGTCCTCGGGCCACTGGTTCGCCTCAGCCAGGAAGATGCGGCCCGAGTAGCGCGCGTCCATCTCGGCGCGCAGGCGCTTCAGCACGCCGTGCGTCTCGGGCAGGTTCTCGTTGATGGTGCCCTCGCGCTCGCACAGGTACGGGATCGCGTCCAGGCGCAGCCCGTCGACGCCCATGTCGAGCCAGTACCGCATCACGTTCACGACCGCCCGGAACACCTGCGGATTGGCGAAGTTGAGGTCGGGCTGATGCGAGAAGAAGCGATGCCAGTAGTACTGCTTGGCGACCGCGTCCCAGGCCCAGTTCGATGCCTCGGTGTCGGTGAAGACGATGCGCGTGCCGGCGTATCGCTTGTCGTCGTCGCTCCACACGTACCAGTCGCGCAGGCGCGAGCCGGGCCTGGCCCGACGCGCGCGCTGGAACCATGCATGCTGGTCCGCGGTATGGTTGATCACGAGCTCGGTGATGACGCGGATGCCGCGCTCGTGCGCGGCGCGGACGAAGGCGCGGAAGTCGCGCATCGTGCCGTAGGACGGGTTGATCGCGCGGTAGTCCGCGATGTCGTAGCCGTCGTCGCGCATCGGCGAGGGATAGAACGGCAGCAGCCACAGCGCCGTCACGCCGAGCGACTGCAGATAGTCCAGCTTCTGCAGCAGCCCCGCGAAGTCGCCCATGCCGTCGTCGTTCGAATCGAAGAACGCCTTGACGTGCAGCTGGTAGACGACCGCGTCCTTGTACCAGAGCGGATCGCCGACCGCCGCGGCCAGGCTCACGCGGTCGGCGCGCGGTATTCGACGTGCTTCCATATCCGTACGCGCCAGATCGCCGCCGGGTTGCTCTCGGGCTCCAGCCGCACGCGTTGCGGCGATCCGCGCCACAGGTGCTTGGCCCCGGTCAGCAGCTCCTCGACCTCGAAGGCGTCGGCGTCGCCGAGGCCCATCTCGGCGATCGGGAACCACAGCACCGTCTCGTGCGGCTCGAACGGGTCGAGGTTCACGGCGACGAAGACCAGGTTGCCGCGGTCCTCGGTCGCCTTGCCGTAGAACAGGACGTTGTCGTCGTCGGCGCGCCAGAACCCCAGGTTGCCGTGGCCCTGCAGCGCCGGGTTCTCGCCGCGGATCCAGTTGATCCTGCCGATCAGCTGCTTGATGTGGCCCGGCCGGTCCCAGTCCCACACCTTCAGCTGGTACTTCTCGGAATCGGCGTACTCCTCGGTCCCGGGCAGGCCGCGGTTCTCGCACAGCTCGAAGCCGTTGTAGATGCCGTAGACCGGCGACAGCGTCGCCGCCAGCACCAGGCGGATCTTGAACGCCGGCGGGCCGCCGCGCTGCAGGAACTGCGGCAGGATGTCGGGGGTCGAGGGGAAGAAGCTCGGCCGGAAGTACTCGCGCGCCTCGGTGCGCGTCAGCTCGGTCAGGTAGTCGGTCAGCTCCTGCTTGAAGTTGCGCCAGGTGAAGTAGGTGTAGGACTGGGTGAAGCCGAGCTTGGCGAGCGCCTTCATCATCTTCGGCCGCGTGAAGGCCTCGCTGAGGAAGATGGCGTCGGGATAGCGGGCCTGCACCTCGCGGATCAGCCACTCCCAGAACGGCAGCGGCTTGGTGTGCGGGTTGTCGACGCGGAAGATGCGCACGTCGCGCGCGCACCACAGCAGCACGATGTCGCGGAGCGCGTTCCACAGCGCCTCGCGGTGCGGCCCGTAGAAATTGACGTTGACGATGTCCTGGTACTTCTTCGGCGGGTTCTCGGCGTACCTGATGCTGCCGTCCGGACGGAACCGGAACCACTCCGGGTGCTCGCGCACCCAGGGATGGTCGGGCGCGCACTGGATCGCGAAGTCGAGCGCCACCTCCATGTCAAGCTTCTGCGCCGCCGCCACCAGGCGGGCGAAATCGTCCAGCGTGCCGAGAGCGGGATGCACGGCCTCGTGGCCGCCTTCCTTGGCGCCGATCGCGTAGAAGCTGCCGGGATCGTCGGGACCGCCGTCGAGGCTGTTGTTGGCACCCTTGCGGTTGACGCGGCCGATCGGATGGATCGGCGTGAAATAGACCACGTCGAAGCCCATCGCGCGGATCCCGGGCAGGCGCCGGATGCAGTCGTCGAAGGTGCCGCTGCGGCCGGGCACGGCGCCCTGCGAGCGCGGCACCATCTCGTACCAGGCGGCGAAGCCCGCGCGCCTTCGGTCCGCCACCACCTCGAGCTCGCGCGCGTACGAGCTCTGGTCCGCGCGCGGGCCGACGCGCGCCATCACGCCGGCCAGCTTGTCGTCGAGCAGCGCAGCGCATTGCCGGTCGGGCGCGGACCCGGCCGCGGCGCGCGCCAGCGCGTCGCGCACGCAGGCGGCGTCGGAGCCGCGCAGCGCGCTCAAGGTCGCCTCGAGGATCTCGCGGCCCTCGAGCAGCTCGAGCATCGTGTCCTGGCCGGCCGCGAGCTTCTTCGCCGCGTCGCGTCGCCAGGTGGCGAACACGTCCGTCCAGGCATCGACCGTGTAGAAATGACGTCCCATGCGGTCGAGCCGGAATTCGCCCGTCCAGCGGTCGTTGTCGTGATGCGCCATCGGCGCGACCTTCCAGTCGCCGTCCTCGGCCGCGCGATGACGCACGCGCGCGGCGACGACGTCATGGCCGTCGCGAAAGACGTCGGCCCAGACCGTGAAGCGTTCGCCGACGATGCGCTTCACCGGGTAGCGGCCCCCGTCGATCTCGGGATAGACGAGCTCGATCACGATCCGGTTGAGCGGCGTCCAGTGCGGATGATCGGCGGCGGTCGGGACCGTGCGGGCGCCCAAGGACGCGAGCGCGCGGTCGGCGGCGGCCGGCGGCCGACGCAGTGCCCTGCGGGCGGGCCGTTGCGCGTTCGTTCGTGCCATCGCCTCCCCTCCCTCGGCGGCCAACCCGCGTACGCGCTGATCGGCGCGCGCGCCGGCTCGCCGGCGCACGGCCACGACAAAACCCCGCCGGCGCGGGGGCGCCAGCACGACCGGACTCTTTCAACCCGCGACGGAAAGGATCGTTCCCTGGCGGGCGAAAAATGGCGGGGAAAACTCAGCCGACCGGCTGCAGGAACAGGACGTCATACGGCCCGAAACGCCAGCAGACGCTGTCGCCCGGCACGCCATAGCCGCTGTCGCCGAGCGGTTCGCCGTCGGGCAGCGCCGCGCGCGGCACCGCCAGCGGCCGGGCCGACAGGTTGAACAGCGCCAGCACGCGGTCGCGGCCGTCCGCGCGTTCGATGCCGAGCAGCGGCGGCGCGACGTCGAGCAGCCGGGCCGTGCCCCGCAGCAGCGCGGTGTGACGCTTGCGCCAGGCGAGCAGGCGCCGCGTGGCGTTGAGGACCGAGCCAGGGTCGGCGAGCTGCCGATCGACCGCCAGCGCGCGATGCTGCTCGGGCACCGGCAGCCAGGGCTTCGCCCCCGTCGTGAACCCGGCGGCCGGGGCGTCCGCCGTCCAGGGCATCGGCGTGCGCGCACCGTCGCGCCCCTTGAACTGCGGGTAGAAGGCGATGCCATAGGGATCGACCAGGTCGGCACGGGCGAGCTCGGCCTCGCATAGGCCGAGCTCCTCGCCCTGGTAGAGGCAGGCCGCCCCGGGCAGGGTCGCAAGCAGCGCCGGCAGCATGCGCGCCAGGCGGCGGTCGGCGCCGCCGTCGCCCCAGCGCGTGACGGCGCGCACCACGTCGTGGTTGCTGAACGCCCAGCACACGCCCAGGTCATCGATGGCCCGGCCGGCGCTTGCGAACACGAGGCGGAGCTGCGCCGGGGCGAGCGCGATCTTCGCCAGCGCCAGCGAGTAGGCGAGGTCGAGCCGCGCGCAGCCCCTGGCGGTATAGTCGACGATGCGGGCGAAGGCGTCGGCCTCGCTCGACAGCTCGCCGAGCGTCGCGGTGCCGGGATACTCGGCCATCAGGCCGCCGACCCGCTCGAGGAACGGGATCAGGTCGGCATGCATCATGTCGTGCAGATGCATCTGCATGCCGAACGGCCGGATCGGCGGCGTCGCGCCCGGCTCGGCGAGCGCCGGCGGATTGTCGCCGAGGCCGGGGTCGTGGAACATGAAGTCGACGGCGTCGAGGCGGAATCCGTCGACGCCCATGTCGAGCCAGAAGCGCGCCACGGCGAACAGCGCCGCGACGACCTGGTCGTTGCGCAGGTCGAGTTGCGGCTGGCTCGAAAGGAAATGGTGCAGATAGTACTGGCGGCGCAGCGGGCACCACGTCCACGCGCCGCCGCCGAACACCGACAGCCAGTTGTTGGGCGGCGCGCCGTCCGGACGCGGGTCCGCCCAGACGTACCAGCGCGCCTTGGCCGAACCGCGTCCGGACCGGCTTTCGCGGAACCACGGATGCTCGTCCGAGCTGTGGCTCCATACCTGGTCGATCATCACCTTGAGGCCGCGCGCATGCGCCTCGGCGAGCAGCTCCTTGAAATCGGCCAGCGTGCCGAACAGCGGATCGACGTCGCGGTAGTCCGCTACGTCGTAGCCGAAATCCTTCATCGGCGAGCGATAGAAGGGACAGATCCAGATCGCGTCGACGCCGAGCGCGGCGACATGGTCGAGCCGCCGGGTGATCCCGCGCAAGTCGCCGACGCCGTCGCCGTTCGCGTCGGCGAAGCTGCGCGGATAGATCTGGTAAATTACGCTACCGCACCACGAGGAGTGCATGCGGGCATCGTCCTGAAAAAGCGACCCAAGACCGGTGGGCCGGAGCCCGCGCTCGATCGCCGCGGTCCGCGCCATCGCGGCCGAGATTCTCAATACATGCGGCGCTTGTCCAGGATGTTCCGCATCGCGTCCGGGCGCCCGTCCAGGTAGCAGCGCAGATTGTGGCAGAAGATATCGGTGATTCTACCGTTCTCGGCGTGGACGGTGCTGGCCGAATGCGGGCAGATCAGCACGTTCTCCATGGCCCAGAGCGGGCTATCGGCCGGCAGCGGCTCCTGCGCGAACACGTCGAGCGCCGCGAAGGCGAGCTTGCCGCGGCGGAGCGCCTCGACCATGGCCCCTTCGTCGACCGACTGGCCGCGCCCGATGTTCACGAACACCGCGCCGTCCTTCATCGCGGCGAAGGCGGCGGCGTCGACGAGATTCTCGGTCTCCGGCGTGTGCGGCGCGCTCAAGACCACCGCGTCGGCCTCGCCCAGCATGGCGTGCAGCCGGTCCGGCGGGTAGAGCGCGTCGAGGCCGAGCGCGGCGGCGCGCTCGGGCCGGGCGTCGCGCGTGCTGCCCACCACGCGCATGCCGAAGGCGCGCCCGACCCGGGCCACGCGCGCGCCGACCTGGCCCGCGCCGATCACCGCCAGCGTCCGCCCCTCGAGCTCGTCGCCGCAGTAGCGTTCCCAGTGCCGCACCGCCTGCTCGCGCCTCAGATGCGCGAGGCGCTTCACATGCGCGAGCAGCGCCATGAACACGAATTCGGCGAGCGGTCCGGCATGGACGCCGCGCGCGTTGGTCACCAGCAGGTCCGAGTCCTGGAAGCCCAGGTCCTTCACCAGCTGGCCGACGCCGGAGCTGGTCGTCTGCACCCAGCGCACCTTGGGCGCCAGCGCCATGCCGCCCTTGCCGTCCGCGTCCTTCGGCGCGAAGTCCCAGAGCACCTCGGCGCGCGCGAGATGGCGGCGCCAGCGCGCCTCCTGCTCCGCGTTGCGCCGGAACGACGGCTCGCCCTTGTGGTCGGCGACGTAGAGCAGGGGCGGCCACAGGTCGGGCTCGGCGATCACCTCGAGCCGGTCGGGGGCCACCGCGCGGATGCGCTCGACGTATGGCTCCTCCAGCGGCGTCGCGACGAACACGACCAGCCGCTCCTTGCCTTGGCTCATCCGGCTATTTCCAGAACTGTTTCGATGCGCGCCGCGCGCCCTCCGCCATGGCCGCCAGCTTGGCCCACACCACGTCGGGATCGACCGCCGCCTGGCCGACCCAGGTGCCGTAGCCGCAGTCGCTGCCGGCGATGACGTTCTCGCGCCCCACCAGCTTGGCGTAGCGCGCGATGCGCTGCGCCACCAGGTCGGGATGCTCGATGAAGTTCGACTTGGATTCCAGCACGCCGGGTATCAGCACCTTGCCCTCGGGCAGCTTGACCGTCTCGAACAGCGTCCACTCGTGGGCGTGGCGCGGGTTGGCGGCCTCGAACGAGATCATGGTCGGGCGCGCGCCGAACACCACGTCGACGATGTCGCTGAGCGGCACGTCGCAATGATGCGGTCCCTCGTAGTTGCCCCAGCACACGTGCATGCGCAGCCGGTCGGCCGGGATGTTCGCGGTGGCGTGGTTCAACGCCGCGACGTGCATCTGGATGCGCTTGCGGAACTCCTTGACGTCGAGATCGGCGTATTGGATGTGCCGGCCCATCGCCAGGTCGGGGCAGTCGATCTGCAGGATGATCCCGGCGCGGGCCACGGTCTCGTACTCGTGGCGCATGGCGTCCGCGATCGCGAACAGATAGGCCTCGTGGCTGCGATAGTGCTCGTTGCGGAAGAACAGGGAAATCACGCCGGGAGACGCGGCGCTCATGAAGGTCGCCACCGACTTCACGTTCTGCCGCGCCGCCAAGAGGTTGTCGACGTCGGCCTGGGCCGCGCCCTTGTCGCTCACCGTGATCGCGGCGTTGCACGCCGGCGTCTTGCGGCGCGAGCGGCCGGGATCGCCGAACACGCGCTGCTGCAATGCCGGGAACTCGGCCAGGTCCTGGTAGACGAAGGTGTTGCCGCTGCCGCCGAAGCCGGCAAGCCGGTCCTTGATGTAGGTGGCGTAGCTGGGCTTCGACATCTCGCCGTCGTTGATGATGTCGACGCCGGCCTTGGCCTGCTTCTCGACCACCTCGGCCACCGCCGAACGGACGCGCGCGGCCAGCCCGGCCTTGTCGACCGGCACGCCCTCTTCCTTGGCGTACATCATGCGGATCAGGTCGGGCGGCCGCGGCAGGCTGCCGGTATGCGTGGTGAGAAAGCGCTCGCTGCTGCGGATCATGCTGTTCCTCCCCTGCCGGCGGCTGACGGCTCGCCGCTTCTCGGAAACGATACTAGGAGCCTCGCCGGCGGCGGGCAAAGCCGCGCCTTTCGTTCCGTCATTGGTGATTTCCCGCATCGCTGCGCCGCCCGCAGCCGCACGACGGGTCGCCGCGCATTCTCGGAAGGCGGCGCCGCGCGCCGCAACCCTGCCCCGCGGCGCGACGTTGTGGCCACGCGACCCGCGAAGAGAACGGCGACACGGGAGGTGTCATGCAGAAGCACGAGACAGCACCGGCACGCATTGCGCTGAGATTCGCAACGGCCGCATCGCTCGCCGCATGGATCGCGGCCTTGCCCGCCGATCCCGGCCTGTTCGGCAAGCAGCCCGAGCCGACCGAGGCGGCGGCGCCGAGCGCGGGCGGCGGCGCCGGGCACGCCGGGCGGCCGCGCCGGCACGGCGACGCGGCACCCCGCACGATGACCGGCCCGACGACCCCGCAGCCCTCGGGCGTGGGCGTGCAGGACATCCAGCCGGGCGCGAGCTCGACCGCCAACCCGACGGCACCCGGCATCGGCCGCGACGCGGCCGGGCGGCCCGGCAACATGGGCGGCGCCGGTCGGCCCGATCCCAGCCTGCCAAGCTGCTGAAATCCCTGGATGCGAACCCCGCCCACCCAAGGGCGCGGCCTCGCCCCCAAATGGCAGGCGGAACCGTCTCGGGGTTGCGTTACGGCAACAGCGCGAGAAATCCGCTGCGGACCTCACGCGACGAGCGAACTTCCAGGTTGCGAATCAAGCGTTTCGCTTCGATCATCCGGCCAACTTAGGACGAGTTCGGTTTCGCAGGACGGGAACCGGGGGAGCAGGCGCAAGCAAAGCGCTTGCAGGGGATGCAGCCAGCGACATCAGCGACGTTCCGGCGCCGCCTCCTCGGCAGCACCGCGCTGCTGGGTGCCGCGGCCATCGGCATCGCCGTGGCGCTGCAAGCCGATCCCGCGGCGGCGGCCTGCAACATCGTCCCTGGCGGCGGCGACCTGACGGGTCAGAGCAACGTCACGGTCGTCTGCGACGCCACCGAGGCGACGCAGCAGGGCGACGGCACCAACAACAGCGTCGTCTTCACGGTCGGCGGCGGCGCCAGCCTCGACACCGGCAGCGACCCGGCGCTGTCGCTCAACAACAACAACACGATCACGGTCAACGGCGCGATCAGGAGCTCGTCCAACCTCTATGGCGTCTCGCTCGGCGGAATCGGCAACATGCTGACGGTCAACGGCGACGGCAGCATCGTCACCGACAGCGACCTCCTCGGCGCGGTGCGCGTGGTCAACTCGGGCGGCGACGTCAGCGGCAACACCTTCACGGTGAACGCCGGCGGGCGCATCCAGGGATACACCGACGGCATCTATCTGCGGGCGTTCAGCCCCTACCTGATCCGCAACAACGTCGTCACGATCAACCGGGGCGCCACCGTGACGGCGGGATCGGTCGGCCTGTATTTCGCCGGCGACAGCCAGGGCAACCTCATCACCGTCAACGGCAGCTTGTTGCAGACCACCGGCTGCGGCTGTGCCAACGCGATCCGCTTTGCGGGCGACGCCACCGGGAACACCATCGTCGTCGGGGGGACCGGGCTGGTCTCGTCCGCCCAGGGCGCCGCGATCTTCTTCAGCAGCGCAGCCAGCAACAACGTCATCACCGTGAACGCCGGCGGGCAGATCCGCGGCGTGACCTACGGCATCTACTTCGCCACGACCGGCACCGGCAACACGCTCACCGTCAACGGCACCGTCCAGGCCACCGGCGCGGGATCGCACGGCATCTATGTCCGCAACGATGCCAACAACAACACGATCACGATCGGCCCCGGCGGCCTGGTGAGCGGCGCCGCGAGCGGGATCACGCTCGGCATCGTCGAGAACAGCAACACCATCACCAACAGCGGCACGGTCATCGGCGACGTCGGCATCAACCTCGTCTCGGGCTCGGGGGCAAACACCAACACCGTCATCAACAACGCCGGCGGCCTCGTCCGCGGCACCGGCGGCACCGCGTTCGATGCGAGCCAGGACAACAACGGCGGCAGGTTCTTCGTCGAGAACAGCGGCACGATCGACGGCAACGTCGTTTTCGGCCTGGGCGACGACCGGCTGACCCTGTTCCCGGGCCAGTCGCTGATCGGCACGATCAACGGGCTTGCCGGCAACGATCAGCTGGTCCTGCACGGGACGGGCAACGCCGTCTTCGCGAACACGATCGTCAACAACAGCTTCGAGACGCTGGTCAAGCAGGGCGACAGCATCTGGACCCTGGGCGCGAGCCAGACCTTCACCGGCGGCACGACCGTGAACGCCGGCGCGCTGCTGCTGGGCGCCGGCACGACGCTCACCAGCGACGTCACGGTGAACGGCGGGGCGTTCGGCGGCAACGGGACGCTCAACGGCGGCTTGACGCTGAACGGCGGCACGCTGTCGCCCGGCGCCTCGATCGGCACGCTGGTCGTCGCCGGCAACGCCGACCTGAGCAACGGCACGACGCTCATCGAGGTCGACCGCGCGTCGTCGGACCGGCTGGTCGCCGGCGGCGCG
>JAKLKW010000178.1 GCA_023150455.1 Alphaproteobacteria bacterium
CGGCGGCCGCCGCGTCGCCTGCTTCAAGGCGTGACGTGACCGCGCTGCTCGCGCTCGACCGGGTCAGCAAGCGCTTCTCGCTGCGCGGGACCGGGCTGTTCGGCGCGCATCTCGGCACGGTGCACGCGGTGAGCGACGCCAGCCTCGCCATCGCGCCCGGCGAGACGCTGGCGCTGGTCGGCGAAAGCGGCTGCGGCAAGACCACGCTCGGACGCGTGGCCGCGCTGCTGCACGCGCCGAGCGAAGGACGCGTGCGGCTGAACGGGCGCGAGGTCGGCGGCCTGCATGGCCGCGCCCTGCGCGCGCTGCGCCGCAACGTACAGACCGTGTTCCAGGATCCGTTCGGGTCGCTCAACCCGCGCTTGAGCGTGGGCGCGAGCCTCGGCGAGCCGCTCGACATCCACCGCGTCGGCACGCCGGCGGAGCGCCGCCGCCGGGTGGCGGCGCTGATCGAGGCGGTAGGCCTGAGCGCGGACGACCTCGGCCGCTATCCGCACCAGTTCTCGGGCGGGCAGCGCCAGCGCATCGCCATCGCCCGCGCGCTGGCGCTCGATCCCGACCTGATCGTCCTGGACGAGCCGCTGTCCTCGCTCGACGTCTCGGTGCAGAGCCAGGTGCTCAACCTGCTGGCCGACCTCAAGCGGGCGCGCGGCCTCGCCTATCTCTTCATCAGCCACGACCTGGCCGCGGTCGAGCACCTGGCCGACCGCATCGCCGTCATGTATCTCGGCCGCATCGTCGAGCTGGCGCCGCGCGACAAGCTGCTGCGCGCGCCGGCGCATCCCTATGCGCGCGCGCTGATCGACGCCGTGCCGCGGATCGAGGACGGCCGCGCGCGGCGCCGCCCGCTCAAGGGCGACGTGCCGAGCCCGATCGCCCCGCCGCCGGGCTGCGCCTTCCATCCGCGCTGCCCGCGCGCCGAGGCGCGCTGCAAGGTCGAGCGGCCGGAGCTCGATGCCTCTTCGGGGCGCACCGGCGACCACCGCGTCGCCTGCCATTTCCCGCTCCCCGTCCCCGGCACGCCGTCATGATCCGCTACCTGCTCGACCGGCTGGTGCAATCGGCGGCGGTGCTTCTGGTCATGTCGCTGGTGATCTATGCGCTGATCGGGCTGATGCCGGGCGATCCCGTCGACCTGATGATCAGCGCCGATCCCAAGATCACCTCGGCCGACGCGGCGCGGCTGCGCGCGCTCTACGGCCTCGACCGGCCGCTCGTCGCGCGCTACGCGTCCTGGCTGCAGGCCGCGCTCGTGGGCGACTTCGGCTATTCGCGCCTCTACGCCAGGCCGGCGCTGGACGCGCTGTGGCCGGCGCTGGTCTCGACCACCGTGCTGGTCGGCCTCAGCTTCCTGCTGGCGCTCATGATCGCCCTGCCCGCCGGCGTCTGGGCCGCGCGCCATCCGGACGGGCCGGCGGACCGCACGATCAACGTGCTGTGCTTCGCCGGCATCTCCACGCCGCCCTTCTGGCTCGCGATCCTCTTGATCCTGCTGTTCGCGGTCTGGCTCGGCTGGCTGCCGGCCGGCGGCGTGCCGACCCGCGCCGGCGCCGGCTGGGCCGACTACGCGCGGCACATGGCGCTGCCGGTCGCGACGCTGACGCTGCTCAATGTCGGCGCGTATCTGCGCTTCATGCGCGCCTCGATGCTCGAGACGCTGCGTCAGGACTACATCCGCACCGCCGAGGCCAAGGGCGCCGGCACCGCCCGCGTGCTGCTCAGGCACGCGCTGCGCAACGCGCTGATCCCGGTCGTGACCGTCGTGGCGCTCGGCTTCGGCGGCCTGTTCTCGGGCGCGCTGATCACCGAGAAGATGTTCGCCTGGCCCGGCATGGGCAACCTGATCTTCGATTCGATCATGGGCAACGACTACAACCTGGCGCTCGTCGCGCTGCTGTTCGCGACGCTGCTCACCTTGGTCGGCAACCTGCTGGCGGATCTCGGCTATGCCTGGCTCGACCCGCGCATCTCCTACACGCGGAGCGAGAAGTGAGCGCCGTTCCGGCCGGCATCGCCGCGGTCGATGGCGACGGTTTCCTCGGCCGCTT
Organism: Alphaproteobacteria bacterium; assembly: GCA_023150455.1. Lineage (GTDB taxonomy): Bacteria > Pseudomonadota > Alphaproteobacteria > JAEULC01 > JAEULC01 > JAEULC01. Next base: position 2,049 of record JAKLKW010000178.1, read on the forward strand.
CGCGCGCCGCCCGCTGGCGGTCGGCAGCGCCGTGCTGCTGGCGGTCCTTGCCGCGCTCGCGCTGCTGGCGCCCCTGATCGCGCGCCTGGCCGGCATCGACCCGAACGAAGTCGACCTGCTTTCGCGTTTCGAGCCGCCCTCCGCCGCGCACTGGCTCGGCACCGACGAGATCGGCCGCGACGTGCTGATGCGCCTGCTGCTGGGCGGCCAGGTCTCGCTGTTCGTGGGCCTGAGCGCGGCGCTCGCCTCCGCCCTCATCGGCACGGCGATCGGGCTTGCCGCCGGCTACTGGGGCGGGCGGCCGGACGCGCTCTTGATGCGGCTGACCGACGGCGTCATCGCGCTGCCCCTGCTGCCGCTCCTGATCGTGCTCGCCGCGGTCGACCTGAAGAAGCTCGGGCTCCCGGCCGGCCTGGCGGACTCCGAGGCGGTCAGCCTCTACCGCATCGTCGCGATCATCGCGCTGGTCGGCTGGACCACCGTGGCGCGGCTGGTGCGCGGCGCCGCCTTGAGCGTGCGCACGCGCGACTTCGTGCTGGCCGCGGTCGGCCAGGGCGCCGGCCCCTTGCGCATCATGGCGGTCCACATCCTGCCCAACGTCGCCTCGCCGATCATCGTCGCCACCACCCTGTCGGTCGGCAACGTCATCCTGCTCGAATCGGTCCTGAGCTTCCTCGGCCTCGGCATCCAGCCGCCGCTGCCGAGCTGGGGCGCCATGCTGACCAACGCGCAGGAGCTGGTCACCTCCGCGCCCTGGCTCGCGATCTGGCCGGGCCTGTTGATCTTCGTGACGGTGATCGCCTGCAACCTGCTGGGCGACGGGCTGCAGGACGCGCTGGATCCGAGGGCGAGCGAGTGACCGCCCTTTGACAGGCTCAGGGCGAGGATTCTTGCCTCATCCTGAGTCCTGAGCTTTTCGAAGGGTCGAAGGATGAGGCTGCCGCGCGGCCGGCTCGATCTCGTCCAGCGAATGGAACACCTTCCCGCCCTTCCCGCGGATCAGCTCGACCTCCTGGTCGGCGCCCTGCGACGGACCGCCGATGCGCAAGACGGCGTCGCAGCGTGCGGCGAGCGCCAGCGACAGCGGCATCATGATCGCCTCGAACTGCTCGCGCCCCGCGGCCCCGATCACCGGCAGGGCGTTGTTGACGCCGATCACCGGCACGTGGCCGCGCTTCCAGACCTCGAGCGCGGCCTGGTTCATCGCGCTCAGGTTGGCCGCGCGCGCCGCCTCGTCCTTCGTCCCCGACATATAGGGGCCGGACACCATCACCCACATGGCGGCGCGTCAGCCCTGGCGCGGCAGGGTCTGCTCGACCAGCGTGGCCCAGTAGCTGGCGCCGACCGGAAGGATCTCGTCGTTGAAGTCGTAGTGCGGGTTGTGCAGCAGGCAGCCGCCCGCGGTCGAGCCGTTGCCGATCCAGACGTAGCTGCCGGGCCTGGCCTGCAGCATGAAGGCGAAGTCCTCGGCGCCCATGCACGGCGTCGGGTCGCGCACCACGTTGTCGGCGCCCACTACGGCGGCGGCGGCGCGCGCGGCGCGCTCGGTCTCGGCCGCCGTGTTGACGGTCGGCGGGTAGCGCATCTCGTACTTCATCGAGGCGAGCCGGGCGCCGTGCGCCTGGCAGATGCCCTCCGCGATGCGCCGGATCGAGGGCTCGATCGACTTGTGCACCTCGGGGCGGAACGAGCGCGTGGTGCCGCGCAGGACCACCTCGTCGGGGATCACGTTCCAGGTGTCGCCGCCATGCACCTGCGTCACCGACACGACGATGGAATCGAGCGGGTCGGTGTTGCGGCTGGCGACGGTCTGCAGCGCCGTGACCACCTGCGCCGCCGTCACCACCGGGTCGATGCCCTGGTGCGGCATGGCGCCATGCGCGCCGCGGCCGAGGATCACCAGCTCGAACACGTCGTAGGCCGCCATCATCGGACCGGCGCGCACGCAGATCTTGCCGGGCTCGACGCCGGGCATGTTGTGCATGCCGTAGACGCCCTCGGCCGGGAACTTCTCGAACAGGCCCTGCTCGACCATCACGCGCCCGCCGCCCTCGTTCTCCTCGGCCGGCTGGAAGATGAAATGCACGGTGCCGGAGAAATTGCGCGTCTCGGCGAGGTAGCGCGCCGCGCCGAGCAGCATGGTCGTGTGCCCGTCATGGCCGCAGGCGTGCATCTTGCCGGGGTTCTTCGAGGCGTGCGCGAAGCCGTTCTTCTCGTGGATGTGCAGCGCGTCCATGTCGGCGCGCAGCGCGATCGCCCTGTCGCTGCCCGGGCCGTTGCCGCTGCCCTCGAGCGTGCCGACCACGCCGGTGCCGGCGAGGCCGCGATGCACCTCGATGCCGAACTCCGCCAGGCGCTTGGCAACCAGCTCCGCGGTGCGGTGCTCCTCGAACGCGGTCTCGGGATGGGCGTGGATCTCGTGGCGCCACGCCTTCATGTCGGCGTGGAACTCGGCAATCCGGTTGACGATCGGCATCTCGCGACTCCTCCGGCGGTCCGCCAGGCGGCCGATGATCCGGCCGCCGGCCCGAACAGCTGCGCGCGCGGATCAACGCGCGCTGGACCGCCGGAGTGTCGCGGCCGAAGGCCGCGCCGTCAACTCGGCGCGATCGTCGCCGCGACGGCTGTCAGTGCGACAGCAGGACGGGGACCGTCATGTGCCGCAGCATGTGCCGGCTGACGCCGCCGAACACGATCTCGCGCAGCCGCGAGCGGCCGTAGACGCCCATCACCAGCAGGTCCACGCTGAGGTCGGCCGCACGCGAGAGGATCAGGTCGGCGGGATCCAGCTCGTTCGAGACGATATGCGTGGAGGCGACCTTCACGCCGTGGCGGGCCAGGTGCAGCGAGATATCGGCGCCCGGCTGCTCGCCGTGGCCGCCGGTGCCGCCCTGCGGGTTCACGGTCATGACCGTGACCGACTTGGCCCGCTCGAGGATCGGCAGCGCGTCGTTGACGGCGCGCGTCGCCTCGCGGCTGGCGTTCCAGCAGATCATCACGTTGTCGCCGACGCGCGGATACTTGCCGACATAGGGCACGGCGAGCACCGGCCGGCCGACGGCCAGCGCCAGCATGCCCGGCAGGTCGACGCGCTCGCCGTCGCCCTCGTCCGGGTCCGCCTGGCCGACGATGGCCATATCCGCGTAGCGGGCGTGAAGCGCGAGCTGCTCGAGCGGCTCGCCGGCGGTCTGGCGCCATTCGCTGCGCGCGCCCAGGCCCGCCGCGCGGCAGGCGGAATCGAATGTCGCATGCGCCTTGTTCGCCGCGTCCGCGGCCTGGCGCGCCTGCAGCTGCAGCACGCTCTCGGGGATCATGGTGCGCACATGCTCGGGCACGCGCGGCGCCGCGATGGCATAAAGCGCGGTCAGATGCGCGTTGTGCCGTCCGGCCAGCTGCAACGCGACGTCGAGCCGGGCCGCAACGGCGCGGCCGTTGTCGATATGGACCAGGATGTTCGTCAGCGCCATTTGAATCCTCCCCGGCGATCACGCGGTTCTTAGGTCGCGACGAGATCGTGCGCCTTGATCCAGGTCAACCCGCTGGTGCACTCTCGCGCCTCCGTGACCCCTGGGGAGAGCGAAGAAATGCCGAGGATCGTCGAGCGCGTGCCGCTCATGCCGATGACGCCGGGCACGTCGCGCGTGCTGACCGTGTTTCGCTATGGCCGGGCGGGCGCGCGGCCCAAGGCCTATCTGCAGGCCGCCATCCACGCCAACGAGTTCCCCGGGACGATGGCGCTGCACCATCTGGCGCCGATGCTCGACCGGGCGCAGAAGGCCGGGCGCATCAAGGGCGAGATCGTGATCGTCCCGACCGCCAACCCGATCGGCTTGTCGCAGGTGCTGACGCAGACCCACCTCGGCCGCTATGACCTCGTCGGCCGCGACAACTTCAACCGCAACTACCACGACCTCGCCGAGCCGGTGGCCGAGCGCGTGGGCGGGAAGCTGACGAACGACGCAAGGCGCAACGTCAACATGATCCGCGCGGCGGGCCTCGCGGTGCTGAACGAGATGACGCCCGCCAACGAGATCCAGGACCAGCGGCTGCAGCTGATGCGCCGGTCGATCGACGCCGACATCGTCATCGACCTGCACTGCGACGCGCAGGCCGCGCTGCACCATTTCATCAGCCGGCGCGACTGGCCCGCGATCGGGGACCTGTCGGCGCAGATCGGCGCGGTGGCCGTGATGTACAACGCGCCCTATCCGTTCACCATGACCTTCTCGGGCTGCAACGGCAGCTGGTGGTCGAAGCTCAAGGACATGTTCCCCGACAAGCCGATCCCGCAGGCCTGCGAGTCCTCGACCATCGAGTTTCGCGGCCAGCATGACGTCGACCACGCGCTGGGCGAGGCCGACGCGCTCAACCTCTACAAGTTCCTGCAGCGACGCGGCATCGTCGCCGGCAACCCGGGCCCGCTGCCGCGCGCCAGGTGCACGGCGACGCCGATGGACGGCATGGACGTGGGCTATGCGCCGTCGGCCGGCGTGCTCACCTATCTCAAGCCCGAGGGCAGCAAGGTCAGGAAGGGCGAGACGATCTGCGAGGTGATCGATCCGATCGGCGCCGACCCGTTGAACGCGCGCACTCAGGTGAAGTCGCGCACCGACGGCGTGCTGTTCAGCCGGCGGCCCAACGGGCGCCTCGCCTGGCCGGGCATGGTGATCTTCCGCATTGCCGGCCCGAAGCCGCTGCCGCACCGCACCGGCAAGAGCGGGCTGGACGACTAGAAAAAAAGAAGCCCCCATGCCGAGCGTGCCGAGGCATGGGGGCTAGCGGGAGTTCCGCTACGACGGTGCGACGCCGCGAGCGGAGCGGCGTCCGGAGAAACCCCAGGCGGCCGTCGATCCGGCCGCCGATTCAAATGTCTGGCGCGCGGATCAGCGCGCGCCTAGAAGCCGTATCGGATACCCACCGAGAACTCGTGCGTCTTCAGATCGCCGACCACCGGGTCGACATTGCGGCAGGCGCCGGCGGCGCAGGCCTGGCCGGCGTCCGACGAGAACTCGCCCATGTCGAGATACTTGTAGCCGAGGTCGACGATGATGCCGTGCCCGGCATCGATGCCGGTGCCGGCGGTGACCATCCAGGCAAAGCTCGTGTTGCTGCCGCCCGGCGCCGTCTCGACCAGGCCCGGCGTGGTCGGCGCATGCGAGGTGATGTCGTCCATCATGTTGTGCGCGAAGCCGATGCCGGCACCGACATAGGGCTGGAACACGCCGAGCTTGCTACGCGGCAGGAAGCCGGCGAAGTCGAGATAGCCGTTCAGCATGCCGGTGACCGACGAGATGTCGGCCTCGAACGGCCGGTCGGCCGTGGCGGGCCTGACGATCGTGCCGTCGACGTCGAACATCGGCCGGTAGGCGAGCGTCAGGTCGCTGCGGAACCACGGGGCGAAGCGGTAGCCGAAGCCGCCGCCGACCGCGAGCGACGTGCCCGCCGTGCTGTCGAGCGTGGTGCCGCAGCCGAAGAACGGGTTCGGGCTGCCGCAATTGTCGTCGCGCGTCTCGGCATCGCCCGTGATCGCGATGCCGAGATCGCCGCGGACATAGAACCCTGTACCTTGCGCGTTGGCCGCGCCCGTTTCCGCTACCATTGCGAGCAAAACCGCAACGGCGAGCGTCCGGGCCGGAGTTGCCTGGACCATCATCCCGTTCCTCAAGCGCCCGCCGGGTCTTGTTCCGCGTTGCCTGCCCGCCGGGCCACGAATCGTTCTCTTGATATATAAAGGACGATGTTTAGTCAATTATGATTCCTGATTCTTTTCTTGTTATCAACAGCTGGTGTTGCAAATCGGCCGATGGCCCAGCCCGGGGATGCGCGGGCGCGGCGGCGCGCCGGTCGCGGCCGGCGGGCGCGCCGGACTGATTCGTCGGGCGGTTGTGCCCCGTCGGCATTGCGACCGCCACGGGGCTCTGCGAGCTTGGCCGGCGAACAATGTCGGGAAGGATGCCCGTGCCCCTGGATGTCTGCATTGCCGGCGCCGCCGGCGCGGTGGGACGCAGGCTCACCGAAGCCGTGCTGAGCTCGGATGCGTTCCGGCTGGTCGCGGCGGTCGTGCGCCGCGGCGCGGGCAGCGATATCGGCGCGCTGATCGGCGGTGCCGCCTGCGGCGTGATCGCCACCGACGACCTCGAGGCGGCGCTCGGGCGGCGGCCGCAGGTACTGATCGACTACACGCATCCTTCGTCGATCCTCCGCCATATCGACCTCGCTTTCGCCGCCCGGGTGCCGGTCGTGATCGGCACCACCGGGCTCACCGATGCGGATTTCGAGCGCATCGACGCCGCGGCGCGGCGTGCGGGCGTGGGCGCCGCGACCGGGAATTTCTCGATCACCGCCGCGCTGATGCAGCACCTGGCGAAGATCGCGGCGCATCACGTGCCGCACTGGGAAGTGGTCGAGTACGCCAAAGCGGAGAAGCCGGACGTGCCGAGCGGCACGGCGCGCGAGCTGGCGGAGATGCTGGGCAAGCTGCGCCGGCCGCACATCCACCTGGCCGACGACCAGCTCATCGGGCCGCGCGCGGCGCGCGGCGCCGAGTTCGGCGGCGCGCGCGTGCACTCGATCCGCCTGCCCGGCTGCGGCAACGCGGTCGAGGTGATCTTCGGCCTCAAGGGCGAGCGGCTGATCCTGCGCCATGACGAGCAGCAGGACCAGTCGATCTTCGTGCAAGCCTCGCTGCTGGCGGCCGAGCGCATCCAGTCCGTCAAGGGCCTGGTGCGCGGCCTCGACGCCCTGCTGTTCGCGGGCGCCTGACCCCTACCGCCGGATCAGCGCCCAGTAGTCGAAGTCGAGCAGCAGCGACGGATCGGGCTTGCCGGCGGCGTCCCTGTCGGGAAAGTCGGCGCAAGGCCGGTCCTTGGTCGCGACCAGGCGCAGGCGCAGCGCGCCCAGGTCGCCGCAGCCGGCGATGTCGGCCTTGTCCAGCACCTCGCTCCAGGCGAACACGGTGTCGCCGCCGAACAGCGGACCCACATGGCGGCCGCCGTTGATCGCAAGCAGGCGGAAGGCGTTGCCGAGGCCGTTGAAGCTGAGCGCCCGCGCCAGGCTGATCACGTGGCCGCCATAGATCAGCCGCCGGCCGAAGCGCCCCTGCCGCGCGCCGAACCCGTCGAAATGCACGCGCGCCGTGTTGTGGTACAGGCGCGTCGCCATCATGTGCTCGGCTTCCTCGACCGTGACGCCGTCGACATGGTCGATGCGCTCGCCCTTCTCGTAGTCGCGCCAGAGATGCGGCGAGCCGCTGAGCGTCGTGTCGTAGCGGTCGACGTTGAACTCGGGCGGGACGAGCAGCTGGTCGGGCGGCACGGCCGGGGCTAGGTCCGGCACGCGCTCTTGCGCGACCGGGGCCTCCTTCGCGCGCTTTCGCACCATGACCCAGCGCACGTAGTCGAGCACCATCTCGCGATGCTGGTTGCGGCCGACCGTGCGCACGTAGACCACGCCGGTCTCGCGCGAGGAATTCTCCTTGAGGCCGATCACGGTCGAGCGCGCGGCGATGGTGTCGCCCGGATAGACCAGGGCCCCGAAGCGGCCCTGGGCGTAGCCGAGGTTGGCGACGGCATTGAGCGAGATGTCCGGGACCGACTTGCCGAAGACGACATGGAAAACCAGCAGGTCGTCGATCGGCGCCCGCGGCAGGCCGAGCGAGCGCGCGAACGGGTCCGACGCGAACGGCGCGAAGCGCGCACCGAACAGCGCGGTATAGAGCGCCACGTCGCCCTGGGTGAGCATGCGCGGCGTCGAGTGCGCGATCTCCTCGTCGAGGCGGAAGTCCTCGAAGAAGCGGCCGCCGGAGGTCTTGGCGAGCGCGGCCATGCTCAACGCCCCGCCGCGCCCGGCACGGCGCCCTCGAGCGCCTCGATCGCCCGGGCCAGCGCGACCAGGCGCTCGGCATTGGCGACGTGCAGCGCCTCGACCAGCCGGCCGTCGACCACGGCCACGCCCTTGCCCTGCCTCGTGGCTTCCTGGTGCGCCGCGATGATCTTGTGCGCCAGGGCGATCTCCTCCGCGCCGGGGGCGAAGGCGGCGTTCGCGGCGGCAATGGTCTTGGGATGGATCAGCGTCTTGCCGTCGAAGCCCAGTGCGCGCCCCTGGCGGCAGGACCGGGCGAAGCCATCGTCGTCGGCGAGATCGAGATGCACGCCGTCGAGGATCGCGAGCCCGTGCGCCCTGGCCGCGAGCACGCACAGGCCGAGGCTCGTCAGCATCGGCAGGCGGTCGGGCGTGTGCGCCGCGTGCAGGTCCTTGGCCAGGTCGGAGGTTCGCGATCGCCTCGGCGCGCAGGACGCCGAGCGGCGTCTCGATCATGCACCAGAGCGCGAGGTCGGCCGGCGCGCCGCCGGCGACCAGCGCCGCCTCGGCCGCGCGCACCTGGTCCTGATGCTCGACCTTCGGCAGCAGCACGGCGTCGGCGCGCGCCCGCGCGGCCGCGGCGAGGTCGGCCTGGCCCCAGGCGGTGTCGGCGGCGTTCACCCGGACGACGAGCTCGCGGCCGCCGTAGCCGCCGGCGGAAAGAGCCGCGATCACGTGCGCGCGCGCCGTGTCCTTCGCTTCCGGCGCGACCGCGTCCTCGAGGTCGAGGATCAGCCCGTCGGCCGGCAGGCTGCGCGCCTTGTCGAGGGCGCGGGCATTCGAGCCGGGCATGTAGAGCACGCTGCGCCGCGGCCGGATGGTTACGGACATCGATGGCTCCTCTCGTTCGCAGGCGTCACGCCCGCGGGCCTTCCGTGGGCGCATGACTGCCCCCGCCAGGAATCGATAGCTTGCCGCCGCGTGGGCGTGATAGGCAACGCAGCCACTACCTGATCCCGAGACCAGATCCCAGTGGGCGCGCTGATGAACATCCTGTCGATCCAGTCCTCGGTGGCTTACGGGCATGTCGGCAACAGCGCCGCGGTATTCCCGCTGCAACGGCTGGGCCACACGGTGTGGCCGGTCAACACCGTGCAGTTCTCCAACCATACCGGGTACGGCCAGTGGCGCGGACCGGTGTTCGCCGCCAACGACGTGGCGGCGGTGATCACCGGCATCGCCGAGCGCGGCGTGTTCGCGAAATGCGACGGCATCCTGAGCGGCTACATGGGCGATGCCGCCATCGGCACGGTGATCCTGGAAACCGTGGCGTCGGTGCGCAAGGCAAACCCCAAGGCTCTCTATTGCTGCGACCCGGTCATCGGCGATGTCGGCCGCGGCGTGTTCGTGCGCCCGGGCATCCCGAAATTCATGCGCGACCGCGCGGTGCCGGTGGCCGACATCATCACGCCGAACCAGTTCGAGCTGGAGTATCTCACCGGCACGAACGTCGAGACGCTGGACCACGTGCTGCAGGCCGTCGACCTCGCGCGCAGGCTGGGCCCGCGCATCGTGCTGGTCACGAGCCTGTTGCGCAAGGACGGGCCGGGCGACACGATCGAGATGCTGGCGGATTCGGCCGAGGGCACCTGGCTGGTGGCGACGCCGCGGCTCAGGTTCGATCCGCTGCCGAACGGCGCGGGCGACGTCGTCGCCGCGCTGTTCCTTGCCAGCTATCTCGAGACCGGCAGCGCGGCGCGCGCGCTCGGCGAGACGGCCGCGCGCATCTTCGCGATCTTCGACGCCACCCAGCGCGCCGGCTGCCGCGAGCTGCAGCTGGTCCGGGCGCAGGACGAGATCGCCAAGCCGACGCGCCGCTTCGACGTGATGAAGCTGCGCTGAGGGAACGCCGCGCCCGCCTTACGCGCGCGGGTCGGCGGCATCGCAAACGAACAGGTCGAACGGGCCTTCGCGGCGGTGCGTCACGACCACCCACCCCGCCATGGCGAGCAGCGATTCCAGCTCGCTGCGGGAGAAGGCGTTGAACCAGCCGGCGGCGGCGCGCGCCTCGGCGTCGCCGCCCCCGGACAGGCGGTAGGTCACGACCAGGCGCCGGGCCGCGCCGCGCGCGCGCTTCAGCATGGCCAGGGGATCGTGCAGGAATTCGACGACCTCGAGCAGCGCCACCGCGTCGAAGACGCCGGGCGGAAAATCGCCCTGGTTGAGGTCGGCCACGAAGCTGTCGGACGACCGCGGCAGCAGGTCGGCCGGCATGTAGATGGCGCCGGGCGGCAGGTGCTCCTTTAGACGCAGCGCGCCGGCGCCGAGATCGAGCACGCGCGCCGCCGCGTGCGGCGCCAGGTGCGGCGCGGCCAATGCCGCGCGCTCGTCGGCGCCTTCGCGCAGGTTGGCCGCATCGGCCCAGCGCGACGCGTCGCTGCTGGCGGCGAGCTTCAGCTGGGCGGTGCGCGTGCGCCGCGCCGCCGCGTCGAGCCCGGCATAGCGGCCGGCGTCGGCCGTGGGCCGCGCCGCGGGCGAGCGGTTGGCATAGTCGCGCCTGCGCTCGAACCCGCGCGGCAGGCTGAAGATCGTGGCCGGCTCGCCGATCGGCGCATAGGGCACGAGCGGCCCGCCCAGATTGTCGTCCGGCAGGCGGAAATGGTGGAAGCCGAGGGCCGCGAGGTCGTCGAGCAGCCGGGCGAACCGCACGGCGCCGGCCGGCTCGTCATAGGCCGCGGCGCGCCGCCACACGATCGCGCCGATGCGGCCGCGCGCCAGCAGGTCGATGCCGCCGGCGATGATCTCGGGCTCGCGCCCGCCGCTGTCCAGATGCAGGTACACCCGGCCCGATGCCGCCGGTCGATCATGCAGCAGCCCGTCCAGCGTCACGGCCGGCGGCGCATCGGGCCGGCCGCCGACCGCCTGCGCGCCGAGCGTCGCGTTGATCGTCTCGATCGACCCGGCAACTCCATTGCGCTCGGCGGCGCCGCGCAGCGCGGCCAGCGCCCCGGCATCGGGGTCGAGCGCGATGACGCGCACGCGCCCGGCATCGCGCGAGGCGGCCGTCAGCGTAAACAGACCGTTGCCGACGCCGAGATCGACCAGTGCGTCGCCGGCATCGAGATGCTCGTCGAAGAAGCGGCGCACGGCGAAGTGCCGACCGCCCGGCCCCTCGTCGCCGACGGTCGGGCCCGGTCCGGGTTCGTCGCGGCGCGGCACCGGCGCCGCGATGGGCGCCTCGCTCGCCGCCGTCGGCGCGGCATCTGACGCCATGGTCGCCGGCGGCGATGCGGCCGACTCCGCCACCTGCGTCGTGGGCTTCGCGCCGCCCTTGCGCGTGCGCTGGCGGGGCGCGCGGACGCGCTTGGCCGGTTCTTCTGCCGTCGGCGGCGATGCCGGCGCGGGCGGGGCGACGGGTGGGGCTGCGGGTTCAGCGGCCGCGGCCGGCGGCGGAGCGGGACGCGGGCGCAGCGGCGGCGGGACCGGCACC
>JAKLKW010000179.1 GCA_023150455.1 Alphaproteobacteria bacterium
CGTGCACCTGGTACTTGGTGATCTTGGAGAAGATCGGCATCTGCTCGGTTTCCTGGAAACCGCCGAGGCCGATGGTGCCCGAGCCGGTCTCGGGCGTGATGCACACGACCGGCGAATGCGCCCAGTAGGCGGCCGCGATCGCCGTGACGAAGTTGGTGATGCCCGGGCCGTTCTGCGCGATGCAGACGCCGTGCCGGCCGGTCGCGCGCGAATACCCGTCGGCCATGTGCGCGGCGTTCTGCTCGTGCGCGACCGAGATGAAGCGGATGCCGGCCGGCTCGAACAGGTCGAGCGCGTCCATATAGGCCGAGCCGACGATCCCGAACACGTCGGTCACGCCGTGGGCGGCCAGGGTCTCGACGAAGGCTTCGCTGGAGGTCATGCGGGTCATGGGTTTCCTCGTACTCTTCCGTTTGCTCGCTTGTCTCGTTCGGGACGTTCATGCCTGACGCGATTGGCCCGCCGAAAGGCGGTCGCATCATCGCTCAGCTCGCCGCGGAACACCGTCCCGTACTGCCTGGCCGCCTCGCGCAGGCGCGGCAGGTGCTTCAGGGCCTCCCGCAGGCTCATGCGCGCGCGCGGCGCCTGCAACGCGACCGCGGCGATCACCGCGCCCTCGACGTCGCGGATCGGTACCGCCAGGCAGACCACGCCCAGCAGAAACTCCTCGTCGTCCTGGGCGTAGCCCTGCCGCCGGATGCGCTCGAGCTCGGCCACGAGCCGGGCGTGGCTGGTCAGCGTCTTCGGCGTGTAGCGCGTCAGCGGCAGCGCCCGCAGCAGGCGCTCGCGCTCGCCTTCGGGCAGGAAGGCGAGGAAGAGCTTGCCCATCGCCGTGCAATGATGATCGACGCGCGAGCCGGCATCGAAGTGCAGGCGCAGCGGCCAGTCGGCCTCGACGCGGTCGATATAGACGACCGAGCGGTCGTCCAGGACGCCGAGGTTGCAGGTTTCGCGCACCGCGCGCGAAAGGCCCTCGAGGATCGAATGGCGCGCGCCCAGCCGTGCGGCGGCGCGCAGGCCGCCCTGCGCCATTTCCGTCATGCGCGGTCCGACGGTGAAGCGCTTGGCGTCCGGCTCGCGCCGCAGGAATCCGTCGCGCTCGAGCATCAGGCAGATGCGGTGCACGGTCGGCTTCGGTACGCCGAGCGCCGCGGCGATGTCGGACGCGGCGCGCGGCCGCGGTGCCACGGCGACCGCCTCCAGGATCGCCAGCGTCCGCTCGATCGCCGAGCCCTTGCGCCGGGGCTGGGTCATGCCTTCCCCTTCCAGGGAACCAGCGCCACCTCCAGCCGCCGCATGCCGAGATCGAACAGATAGGCGATGGCGCCGATCACCAGGATTCCCATCACCACGACGTCGGTGTTGAGGAAGTTCGAGGCGTTCCACACCATCTGCCCCAGACCGGCCTTGGCCGCGATCATCTCGGCGGCGACCAGCGTGGTCCAGCCGAAGCCGATGCCGATGCGCAGACCCGTCAGGATCTCGGGCAGCGCGCCGGGAATGATGACGAAGAACACCACCTGGGCGCGGGACGCGCCCATGGTGAGCGCGGCATGTATCTGCTCGATCGGCACCGAGCGCACGCCGGCGCGCGCGTTGATCGCGAGCGGCGCGAACACGGCGAGGTAGAGCAGAACGATCTTCGACAGCTCGTCGATGCCGAACCAGATCACCACCAGCGGCAGGTAGGCGAGCGGCGGCAGCGGCCGATAGAACTCGATCGGCGGATCGAAGATGCCTCGCATGACCCGGCTGACGCCCATGGCGATGCCGACCGGGACCGCCGTGACCAGCGCCAGGAAGAACGCCGTGAAAACCCGGTACATGCTCCAATAGATATGGCCGAGCAGCGTGTCGCCGCTGAATTCCTCGTTCAGCACGCGGAAGAAGCGCGCCACGATGGCCTCGGGCGTCGGCAGGAACAGCGGCGGCAGCCACTGGCGATGGCTTGCCACCCACCACAGCGCGAACAGCGCCAGCACCGTGGCGAAGCTGATCCAGCCCGACTTCCCCTGCCCCGGCACGTCGACGCCGCCGCGCGCCGGCGTCCGCGGACGCCGCAGCCGCCATCCCTGCGCGGAAATGCGCGGCTTCGAGCCGGGTCGCGCCGACATCGTTTTTCAGATCCCCTTGTGGATCACGTCGAGCACCTCTTCGCGCAGGCGGATGAACTCGGGATCGGATTTCACCTTGCGCGCATTGCGGCAGTCGAGGTAGCGCCGCCCGAAGTCGAGCTCGTAGCGGTGCGTGATGCGCCCGGGCCGCGGCGACATCACGACGAGGTTGGTCGCCAGGAACAGCGCCTCCTCGACGCTGTGCGTGATGAAGAACACCATCTTGCGCGTCTTCGCCCATACGTCGAGGATGAGCTCCTGCATCGTCTCGCGCGTCAGCGCGTCGAGCGCGCCCAGCGGCTCGTCCATCAGCATGATTTCCGGATCGTTGGTGAGCGTCCGCGCGAGGCCGACGCGCTGCTGCATGCCGCCGGACAGCCGGTAGACCGGATAGGCCGCGAATTCCTCCAGCCCGACCAGGCGCAGGCGCTCCATCGCGGCCTGCCGGCGCTGCGCCTTGGCCGCGCCGCGCAGGCGCAGGCCGAACTCGGTGTTCTCGACGACGTTCAGCCACGGGAACAGCGCGTGCTTCTGGAACACGACGCCGCGCTCCGCGCCCGGCCCGACGACCAGTTCGCCGTCGAGCAGGATCTCGCCCGCCGTTGGCCGCAGCAGGCCGGCCATGGCATTGAGCAGCGTGGTCTTGCCGCAGCCCGACGCGCCCAGCGCGACGACGAATGCGCCGTCCTCGATATCGAGGGTGATCGCATCGAGGGCGCGCACCGGCTCGCCCGTCGGAGCGGCGAAGGTGACCGATACGCCGCGCACTTCCAGTTTCCCCATGTCGGCGATCCGCGGCGGCGGACGGCGCGGTTCCGCGGGCGCTCGCGCGCCGCGGACCGCGCCGCCTCCGCCTTCCGCTACTTGCCCATCGCCTTCTGCACGAACGCCGGGTTCACCGCCGCGCCATAGTCGGGCAGCAGCTTGTCGATGCGCTTCTGGTCCTTGAGGAACGCCGAGGTAGCGGCCAGCGCCTTCGCCGCGCCGCCGTCCTTGCCGCCGCCAAGCCAGGTCGCCGACGCCTGGGCCGCCAGGTCGGGGAAGCCGTAGAGCGCCATGCCGGCCGGGACATCCTCGGGCTTGGCCCCGGTAATTTTCGCGACCGCCGCGACCTGCGGCGACTTCGGGTCCCAGGCGGCCTTGTTCTTCACATAGGCGGCATCGTTCGCCGCGAGCACCTTGACCAGCCCGACCATGAAGTCGGGATGCTCCTTGGCGAACTTCTTCTGCACGATCAGCCCGTCGAACGTGGCCTTGCCCCATGACGACAGCAGCCCGGACGCGATCAGGACCTTGCCGTTCTTCTTCACCTTGGCCAGCACCGGGTCCCAGATGAAGGTGGCGTCCAGGTCGCCGCGCTCCCACGCCGCCGCGATCTCGGGTGGACGCAGGTTGATGACCTGCACCGCGTTGGCGGGGATGCCGAACTGCTCGAGCGCGAACAAGGCGTGGAAATGCGTGGTCGACACGAACGGCACCGCCAGCTTCTTGCCCTTCAGGTCCTGCGGCGCGTTGATGCCCGAACCGTTGCGCACGACCAGCGCCTCGGCGTCGGCGATGTCCTCGAGGATCCAGAACAGCTCGACATCGATGCCCTGGCTGACCGCAGCCGCGATCGGCGACGAGCCGGCCTCGCCGATGGCCACGTCGCCCGAGGCCATGGCCTTGATCACGTCGCCGCCGCCGGCAAACTGCTTCCAATTGACCTTGTAGCCGGTGGTCTTCTCGACCTCGCCGTTGACCATCGCCACCCGCAGCGGGTTCATCATGTCCTGGTGGGCGAAGGTGAGCTCCTTCTTCGCCTGCGCCCAGGCGCCCCCGGCCGCCGCGACGGACACCAGCGCCGTCGCGAGGAACAATGCGCATCGCTTCATGGTTTCGATCCTTCTCCCTGTTTCATCGCGTCGCGTCAGCTTGCGAGCTTCAGCCCGGCCCGTTGCGCGTGACGCGACAGCACGCGTCGGGTCTTGTCGAGCATCTCGTCGATATGCTTGCGCTCGGCGACGAAGGCGGGCGCCAGGATCAGCGTGTCGACGGTGACGCGCGCCAGCATGCCGCCGTTGAAAAGGTCCTGCAGCACCTCGTATCCGCGCACGCCCGGCTTGTCGGCTTGCGCCAGGTCGATGCCGGCCAGCATCCCGTAGCCGCGGATGTCGGTGACGATCGGGATGTCGCGCAACGCGAAGACCTGGTCGAGGAAATGGGACGACAGGGCCGCCGCCTTCTCCACCAGCTTCTCGTCGCGGAAGATGTCGAGCGTCGCCAGGCCGGCAGCGCAGGCGACCGGGTGGCCGGAATAGGTGTAGCCGTGGAAGAACTCGATGCCCTTGGGCGGGCCGCCGTCGACCACGGTGCGATAGACGTGCTCGCGCGCGCCGACCGCGCCCATGGGCACGACGCCGTTGGTGATCGCCTTGGCCATGGTCAGGAGGTCGGGCACGACGCCGAACGAGTCGGCCCCGAAGGTCTTCCCGGTGCGACCGAAGCCGCAGATCACCTCGTCGAACACCAAGAGGATGCCGTGCCGGTCGCAGATCTCGCGCAGGCGCTGCAGGTAGCCCTTGGGCGGCACCAGGATGCCGGTCGAGCCGGCGATCGGCTCGACGAAGCAGGCCGCGATCGTGTCGGCGCCGTACAGGTCGACGTGGCGCTGCAGGTCGTCGGCGAGCTCGGCGCCGCTGTCGGCCTGGCCGCGCACGAAGCGCGACCCCTCGCGCCAGGTATGGCGGATGTGGCTGACGCCGGGCAGCGTGTTGCCGAACGTCTCGCGGTTGCGCACCATGCCGGCGAGCGACAGGCCGCCGAAATTGACGCCGTGATAGGCGCGCTCGCGGCTGACGAAGCGCGTGCGTTGCGGCTGTCCCTTCGAGCGGTGGTACTGCAACGCGATCTTCATGGCGGAATCGACCGCCTCGGAGCCGGAATTGGCGAAGAAGACGTAGTCGAGATCGCCCGGCATCAGCTCGGCGAGGCGACGCGCCAATGCGAAGGAAAGGTCGTGGCCGAACTGGAACGGCGGCACGTAGTCGAGAGTCGAGAGCTGACGGTGCACGGCTTCGGCGATCTCGGGCCGACCATGGCCGCACGGCGTGCAGAACAGTCCCGACACGCCGTCGATCACCTGCTCGCCCCTGTTGTTCTTGAAGTAGAGACCGCTGGCCTCGGTCACCAGTCGCGGCTCGGACTTGAAATGCTTGTTGGCGGAGAACGGCATCCAGTGATGCTCGAGCGAATTGGCGGCGCTTTTCATGAACGCGTACTCCCCCGGCTGCGAGGGGACCGACTATACGGCAAAGCGGCGGCGGCCGCCACAGGTCGCTTGGGCAAATCGAGAAGAAGCGTCTCAGGATTAGGCGGTCGCCAGGAATGCCCGGATGCGCGTCCACAGCTCCGCCGACGCGGCGGCAAGGATGCCGCCCGCGCTGTCGCGCGGGCGGTAGTCGGAGCCGTCCCATTTGGCGACGCGGCCGCCGGCCTCCCGCAGGATCAGCGCGCCGGCGAGATGGTCCCACGGCTTCATGTTGCGATAGAAGCCGAAATGCTGGCGGCCGAGCGCCATGTCGCTGTAGTGGCGCGCGATGCAGCCCCGGTCGGCGGGATGCGACAGGCCGGCCTTCGCCTTGGCCCTGAGCCGCTCGCGCTGCGGCTCCGGAAAGAACAGGTAGGAGATCGAGCCGACCAGATCGAGGTCCGCCGGCGGGTCCGGCACGCTGATGCGCTGGCTGCCAATCCACGCCCCGCTGCCCCGCTCGGCCGTCAGCAGGCGGCCGATCACCGGGTGGTGGATCCAGCCGGCGATGATCTCGTCATGGCGGACCAGCGCCACCATGACGCCGAAATCGGCCTTCCCGCTGGCGAAGTTGCGCGTTCCGTCGATCGGATCGATCACCCAGACGGGATCGTCGCCGGCAAGGCGGTCAAGCACGGCCCGGTCCTCCGCTGCGGCCTCCTCGCCCACGACCAGGCTGCCTGGCAGCAGGTCGTGCAGACGCCGCGTCAGCGCGCGCTCCGCCGCCTCGTCGGCGACCGTGACGGTCTCGTCGCCGTGCTTCTTGCGGATGTCGCCTTCGGCCAGCTTGCGGAAGCGCGGCATGATCTCGGTCGCCGCCACTTCGTCGATCGCGGCCGAGACCCGGTCGATGTCCGGTATCAAGGGCCCCACGCGAGGGATGCTTCGATCAGCGCCACGGCATGACCGTCGGTCAATCGTCCGCGCGCATGCGCTCGAAGCGCGCGCGGTCGGCGGCATCGAGCCCGACGCGGAGACGGACAGTTTCGTCGCCATCCCTGCGGTCGAGCACCTCGCCGTGCTCGTACAGCCACGCGATCGATGCGCCGTCGGTGACCGGAATGTCGAACTCCGCCACCTCGCGGTGCGCCCCGAGGCTCGCGTCGATCGTGGCGAGCAGCGCATCGCAGCCCTCGCCCGTCACGGCCGAGACGGCAATGACGTTGTTCTCGCGCGCGCCCTGCTCCATCAGCGCCGCCCGGGTCGGCGCGTCCAGCAGATCGACCTTGTTCAGCACCTCGATCATGCGCCGGCGCGGATCGTGGCCATCGATCAGCGCCTCGAGCCCGAGCTCGCGCAGCACGGCAAGCACGTCGACGCGCTGTGCCGCGCTGTCGGAATGCGCCACGTCGCGAACGTGCAGCACGATATCGGCGTTGATGACCTCCTCGAGGGTCGCACGGAAGGCCGCGACGAGCTGCGTCGGCAGGCTCGAGATGAAGCCGACCGTATCCGACAGCACCGCCGGACGACCCGACGGCAGGTCCAGTCGCCGCATGGTCGGGTCGAGCGTGGCGAACAGCACGTCCTTGGCGAGCACCTCGGACCGGGTCAGGCGGTTGAACAGCGTCGACTTGCCGGCATTGGTGTAGCCGACCAGCGCCACGACCGGGCACGGCACGCGCTGGCGCGCGTGGCGATGCAGGCCGCGGCGGCGCTTCACCCCTTCGAGCTCGCGCTTCAGCTTGACGATGCGCTCGTCGATCAGCCGGCGGTCGATTTCCAGCTGCGACTCGCCGGGGCCGCCGAGAAAGCCGAAGCCGCCGCGCTGGCGTTCCAGGTGGGTCCAGCTGCGGACCAGGCGCGAGCGCTGGTAAGACAGGGCTGCGAGCTCGACCTGCAGCGAGCCTTCGTGCGTCCGGGCGCGCGCGCCGAAGATCTCCAGGATCAGACCGGTGCGGTCGATCACCTTGGCCTTCCACGCGCGCTCGAGGTTGCGCTGCTGCACGGGCGAAACCGGCCCGTCGACCACGACGATGCCGATCTCCTGCGCCTTGATGAGATCGCCCATCGTGCCGACCGTGCCCGTGCCGAACAGCGTGGCCGGACGCGGCTTGAGGACGCGCACGCTCTGCGCGTGGGCAATATCGAGGGCGATGGCACGCGCCAAGCCCACCGCCTCGGCCAGGCGCGCCTCGACCGAACGTTCTTTGCCCTCGGGCCCGGCATGCGGCCGCAGCCGCTCGCCCGGAAGCACCGGATGCAGCACCAGCGCGCGGCCGGTGCTGTGCCCGTCGCCGACCGCGGCGCCCTGCCCGTGGTCGCTGGCGGAAGTGCTCAAGCCTGCTCCCGATCGCCCCGCCCCCGGCGCCGATCGAAGCGGATCAAGCTTCGGCGCCCTCCTTGGCGGGCGGCTGCTCGAACAGCTGGATCGGCGTCGCCGGCATCACGGTGGAGATCGCGTGCTTGTAGACAAGCTGCGAATGCGCATCGCGACGCAGAAGCACCGAGAAATTATCGAACCAGGTGATGATTCCCTGCAGCTTCACCCCGTTCACCAGGAAGATCGTCACGGGAGTCTTGTTCTTGCGGACGTTGTTCAAGAACACGTCCTGCACGTTGTGGCTCTTTTCTGACATGGTTTACCCGTTGTGGTTATTGTCAGGCCGGCTCGCCCGGGTCGCGTTCGAAGCCCAATTGCCCCCACCGGGCACAAGGACATCCTGCGCCGGCACCCTCGCCGCCGCAGTGCAATATTAACGCGCGATCAGGCTTCCGCAAGCAGCGCGAGAAGCGCCCGGCAATCTTTGAGGTGCAGCGCCGGCCTCTGTCGGAAATCGGCCGCCGCCTCCGCTGTTTCCGCGTGCAGCAGGATTCCTGTGCAACCGGCGTTGTAGGCGCATTCCATGTCGATATCGGCGTCGCCGACGAACCAGACCGCCGGGCCGCGTTGCAGCCCGGACGGTTCGAGCGCGCGCTCGACCGGATCGCAGGCCGGCTTGTCCTGGGGGCAGTCGGCGGCCCCCACGATGCCGCCAAAATGCCCGGTCCAGCCCAGGTGCGCCGCCTCGTCGCGCAGGAACGGCCCGTGCTTGTTGCTGACGACGCCGAGATACAGGCCCCGCTCCTTGAGGCCCGCCAGCAGCTCGTTCGCCCCGGGCAGGGCCGAGAGGCCCTCCAGGTGCTTCTCGCGGAAGGCGCCGTAGAAGATGTCGCGCGCCCGCTCCCAGTCCGGGCCGAACATGGCGGGAAATCTCTCGCGCACCGAGGCGCGCGCGCGTGCCTTGGTCTCGGCGAGGGTCCACGTCGGCAGGGAGAAGGCATCGAACGTGGCGTTCAACGCCATCGTGATGGTCGCCCAGTTGTCGACCAGCGTGTTGTCCCAGTCGAACAGGACGGCGCGCGGATGCGGCAGGCCTGCCGGCAATCCGGGCTTCGGCCGCGCGGCGCTCATGCGGCGGCGTCGGACGGCGGCGAGTCCATGTGGTCGAGATACCACTCGCGCAGGCGCCGGCTGATCGGGCCGGGCTTGCCATCGCCGATCTTGTCGCCGTCCAGCGACGTGATGGGCAGCACGAAGGATGTCGTGCTGGTGAGGAACGCCTCGCGCGCCTCGTGCACCTCGGCCACCGTGAACGGCCGCTCGACCACCTTGATCTGCCCTTCGGCGGCGATGCGCTTCACGGCCTGGCGGGTGATCCCGCTCAAGATCGCGTGGTCGAGGTGCCGCGTCACCAGCTCGCCTTCCTCGGTGACGATCCAGGCGTTGGTCGACGTGCCCTCGGTCACCGTGCCGTCCGGCGCCACCTGCCACGCCTCGTAGGCGCCCGATTCCACGGCCTTCTGCTTGCCCAGGATGTTCGGCAGCAGCGACACCGACTTGATGTCGCAGCGCTGCCAGCGGATGTCGGGGACCGTGATCGCGGCGGCGCCCTTCTCCAGCAGCGCGGCGTTGGGCCTGCGGGCATGGCGCGTCGTCATGACCAGCGCGGGACGCGGCTTCGATTTCGGGAAGGCATGGTCGCGCGGCGCCACGCCGCGGCTGATCTGCAGGTAGATGATGCCCCGCTCCACCCCGTTGCGGCGGATCAGCTCGCGCATGGCCAGCTTCAGCGCGGCGCGCGACATCGGCCAGGCGATCGCGAGCGACGACAGCGAATGGTCCAGCCGGTCGAGATGCGGCTCCTCGTCGACCAGCCGGCCGCCATGCACCGCGATCACCTCGTAGACCGCATCGGCGAACTGGTAGCCGCGGTCCTCGACATGGACCTGCGCCTGGGCATGCGGCACGTAGCGGCCGTTCACATAGGCATCACGAGGCATCGTTTCCCCGCATCAGGGCTTGACCCATTCGTCGGCCTTCACGCTGGCGACATAGACCGGGCCGTTCGGGCCCGGGCGGAAGATAGCAGCCTCGCCCTCCGCCAGCCAATGGTCGCCGCCGACCCGCTTGGCCGGCGCGCCGTGCCCGACGAACACGGTGTTGGTGCCCGGCCAGGGCGGGATTTTCATGATGTTCTTCAGATGCCTGATGCGCTCGTTCTCCTCCGGCTCGTCGTCCTCGCCGTTCGATACCAGCGCGACATCCTTCTCGACGCGGCCGAAGGCCAGCCGCGCCGTGTCGGCGCTGCGGCAGAATGGGCTCGATCGGACGATGCCGAGCGGAATCTCAAGATCGCGAAACGCCTTGCCGATCGCCCGCGCCTGCGCTCGACCGTCCTTCGACAGGTTCCGCTACTGCCCGCAATCGTCGAAGTTGCCCTCGTGCGGATCGATGTAGTTCGGCGTTTCGCTGTGCCGGAAATACAGAACGAACCCGCCCTGGCGCAGCCGGGCGAGAAGGTCTGCGGTCGGAGGGTCGGCGTACGCTTGTGATGCTGCGAATAGAAGAAAGGCAAACAAGGCGATGCGCATGTGATCCCCCGGAATGGTCCGCGCCATCGCCCCCACCCTCCCATGGCGACGCCGCGCCTTTCAAGAGCTGGTCGCCGGCGCAGAACAAGGCGATCGACCGGCCGGTCGGATCGCTCAGGTCCTGGCGGATGCGGCCGACCAGGATGTCGTCCTGGCCCGAGGCGTCCTTCGGCATCGGGAAGTGGTTGCGCTCGGGGTCGTCGACGATCTTCACGCCGGGCGCGTCCTCGAGCAGATCCCAGACCTCGTCCGGCGTGATCGCACGCTCGCACTCGAAGGTGACGGCGATGGAATGGGCCCGGAGCACCGGCACGCGGATGCAGGTGACGCCGATCAGGATGTCCGGATCGCGGTAGATCTTGCGCGTCTCCTTGATGACCTTGGTCTCTTCCTCGTTGTAGCCGGTCTCGCGGTCGATCCTGGTGTTGTGGCTGAACAGGTTGAACGCGTAGGGGTGCGGCAGGACGCGGTTCTCGAAGGCCTGGCCGTCGAGATAGGCGCGGGTCGACCGGCGCAGCTCCTCCATCGCCGCGGCGCCGGCGCCCGACGCTGCCTGGTAGGTCGCCAGGATCATGCGCCGGATGCGGTTTACCCGGTGGATGGGCCAGAGCGGCGTGATGGCGACGATCGCCGAGCAGTTCGGATTGGCGATGATCCCTTGGTGGTCGCGAATGGCATCGGCGTTGATCTCGGGGATCACCAGCGGCACGGCCGGGTCCATGCGGAAGGCCGAGGAATTGTCGACCACGATCGCGCCGTGGCGCACGGCATGCGGCGCGAACCGGCGCGACTGCGCGCCGCCGGCGGAGAAAAGCGCCAGGTCGACGCTCTCGAAACTGTCCTCGGTCAGCTCTTCCACCACCAGGTCGCCGCCCTCGAAGGGCAGCGTCTTGCCGGCCGAGCGCGCGGAGGCCAGCAGCCGGAGCCCGCCGAGGGGGAAGCGGCGCTGCCGCAGGCAGTTCATCAGCTCGACGCCGACCGCGCCGGTGGCGCCAACCACGGCGACGACGGGGTTCTCGGGCAGCGTCTTGCCGGCCGGCTCGCGCAGCAGCGTGGCCCGGCCTTCCGGCGGTGGGCTCGGTCTCAAGCGGTCTTGCAGTTGCGGGCGCATCCTTCACGTCTCCTTCGCGTGTCGTGCCGGGAGACGGCGGCCCCCTCTGACGTCGAAGGCCCCGTCCGTTGCCGGCGGGGCCTTCGAGGGTGCTATGTGGCTGACTTCACCGCGCGCACGACTCGACCGCCCCACCGGCGGGGGTCTTTTTGGTCATGCGCTTGATGGTCAGCATGTACATGGCGCAGGGAAGCTACGGTCCCCGGCGGAATTTGTAAAGCGCCTCCTCGCTCGAGGCTATGCCGCCGGCTTGCCCGGGCCGGCGGCGGCCGCGACGACCGGCGTGCCGGGCCCGCTCGTCGCGGGCGCCGGCCCGGCCGGCCGCTCGCGGTCGTTGCCCTGGACGCCCAGCATCTTGAGCTTGCGGTGCAGCGCCGAGCGCTCCATGCCGACGAAGCTGGCGGTGCGCGAGATGTTGCCGCCGAAGCGGGTGACCTGGGCAAGCAGGTATTCGCGCTCGAACACCTCGCGCGCCTCGCGCAAGGGCAGGCCCATGATCTCGCCGCCCTTGTCCCATTTCAGCACGGCGGGCGTGATCGCGCCGATCTCCGGCGGCAGCATGTCCGCGCGGATCGGGTCGTCGGCGGCGCCCGGCGCCATGATCAGCAGCCAGTCGATCACGTTGCGCAGCTGCCGCACGTTCCCGGGCCAGTCGTAGGACTGCAGCGCGGCCATGGCGTCCATGCCGATCTCGCGCCGATGCAGGCCCGCGGTCTCGGCCGCGCGCCGCATGAAATGCTCGACCAGCACCGGTATGTCCTCGCGCCGCTCGCGCAGGCTCGGCACCATGATCGGCACGACGTTGAGCCGATAGAACAGGTCCTCGCGGAAGCGCCCGGCCTGCATCTCCTCGGCCAGGTTGCGGTTGGTCGAGGCCACGACGCGCACGTCGACCTGCACGCGGGTCGAGCCGCCGACGCGCTCGAAGGTCTGCTCCTGCAGCACGCGCACGATCTTGCCCTGGGTCTCCAGCGGCATGTCGGCGACCTCGTCGAGGAACAGCGTGCCGTTGTGCGCCAGCTCGAACGTCCCGACCTTGCGCGGGCCGCCGTCGGAGGACTGCTCGTTGCCGAACAGCTCGACCTCGAAATGCTCGGGGCGCAGCGTGGCGCAGTTCAGCACCACGAACGCACCGTCGGCACGCCGCGATTGCGCATGCAGCATGCGCGCGACCAGCTCCTTGCCGACGCCGGCCGGGCCGGTGATCAGGACGCGGCTGCCGGTCGGCGCCACCTTCTCGATCGATTGCCGGAGATGCTGGACCGCCGTGGAGACGCCGACCAGCTCGGTGTCGTGGCCGACGCGAAGGCGCAGCTCCTGGTTCTCGCGCCTGAGCCGCGCCGCCTCGATCGCGCGCTCGACGATCAGCAGCAGCCGGTCGGACTTGAACGGCTTCTCGATGAAGTCGTAGGCGCCCTTCTTGATCGCGCTGACCGCCGTCTCGATTGTGCCATGGCCCGAGATCATGACCACGGGCAGGCTCGGGTAGTCGCTCTTGACCACCTCGAGTATCTCGAGGCCGTCGAGCTTGCTGCCCTGGATCCAGATGTCGAGGATCATCAAGGAAGGCATGCGCGCCTTGATCTCGGCCAGGGCCGCGTCGCTGTTGCCGGCCTCCCGCGTGCCGTAGCCCTCGTCCTCCAGGATGCCCGAGATGAGCGATCGGATGTCGGCTTCGTCGTCGACGATCAGGATGTCATGCGCCATGCGCCACCGCCTGCGGCTTCAGCGTAAGAGCCGATGCCGCGCCTTCCTTGGTCTTGTTGTCTTGGGTCTGCAAGTCCGGACTTCCGGCGCCGGAGGCGCCCGAAGCCGCATCGCGTTGCGGAAACTCGAGCGTGACGATCGCGCCGCCGCCCGGGTTGTCGGCGAGCCGCACCTCGCCGCCATGGTCCTCCATGATCTTCTTGACGATGGCAAGCCCCAGGCCCGTGCCCTTCGTGCGGGTCGTCACGTAGGGCTCGGTGAGGCGCTCGCGGCCTTCCGCCGGAAGCCCCTTGCCGTTGTCGGCCACCGCGATCGTCACCGCGCGCTGGTCGCGCGTCACGGTCATCTCGATGCGACCGCGCGGCAGTGCCGCGCCGCCCCCCTTCTGCTCCATCGGCGCCTCGCGCCCGTCGATCGCGTCGAGCGCATTCTGCAGCAGATTGGTCAGCGCCTGGCCGACCTGACGCGCGTCGCAGGGCAGCACCAGGTCCCCGGGCGGCAGGCGCAGGACGAAATCCACGTCGCCGCGCGCGTGCTTCTGCAAATGGACCGCGTGGTGGCACAGCTCGACCAGGTTCTCGCCCTTCATCACGGGCGCCGGCATGCGCGCGAAAGCCGAGAACTCGTCGACCATGCGGCCGATATCGCCGACCTGGCGGACGATCGTGTCGGTGCAGGTCTTGAAGGTCTCGGGGTCGCTCGAGATCTCCTTCAGGTACTTGCGCTTCAACCGCTCGGCCGAAAGCTGGATCGGCGTCAGCGGGTTCTTGATCTCGTGCGCGATGCGCCGCGCGACGTCGGCCCATGCCGCGGTGCGCTGTGCGGACTGCAGCTCGGTGATGTCGTCGAAGGTCACGACGAAGCCTTTGACCTCGCCCTCGGAAACGTCGACCGACACGCGGACCAGGAGCGTGCGCGCACGGCCGCTGCGGTTTACCTTGATCTGCGTCTCCAGCGTGCGCTCGGGCCGCCTGCGCGCGTCGGCCACGACCGCGGCCATCTCGGGCACGACCTCGACCAGCTCGTGCCCGATCGCCTGGGTCAGATCCGTGTCGAGGAGCTGCGAGGCGACGCGGTTCGGCAGATTGACGCGCCCGCGATGGTCGAGGCCGATGACACCAGCCGAAACGCCCGACAGCACGGCCTCGGTGAACCGGTTGCGCAGGTCGAGCTGGCGGTTGGCCTCGATCAGCTCGTGCTGCTGATTGGCGAGCTGGCTGGCCATGCGGTTGAACGCCCGGCTCAACGTGCCCACCTCGTCGCCGACCCCCACCTCGGCCACGCGCGCCGTCAGGTCGCCGCTGCGCATCCGCTCGGCCGCCTGGATCAGGCCTACGATCGGGCGGGCGAGATGGTTCGCCAGCTGCAGGCCGACCCAGACCGCCGCCAACAGCAGCAGCAGCGCGACCGCAGCGAAGATCAGCGCGAACGTGATCTGGAAATAGGCGCGCTTGCCGCGCAGCTGCTCGTATTCGTTGGCGGCGCGGCGCGTGCTGTCGATATAGGCGAGCACCTTCGGGTCGACCGGCCGTCCGACGACCAGGAACGCGTCGAGGCCCATGACGTGATCGAGGCGGACCATCGCGCGGGCGCGGTCGTCGTTGTCCTTGATCAGCATCACCGCCTCGCCGCGCCGCGCCAGATCGAAGGCCTCGGGCGGGAACCGGACGGCGTCCATCTGCAGGACGAAGCTGTAGTCCGACCGGGCGAGCACGCGACCGTGGCCGTCGATCACGACCGCCTCGGTCAGGCCGCGCAGCCGGGCAAGGTTGTCGATCGCGCGCGTCAGGAGGGTCCGGTCGGCCATCAGCCAGGCAGCATCGGTGTTGAGACGCGCCGCCACGGCCTGCGCGTCCGCCTGGATGAGCTTCTTGTGCTCGCTGAGATACGCCTCCGCCGCCCGCACGGAGCTCTGCACCGCCGTGCCGACCCTCTCGTTGAACCAAGTCTGGATGCCGTAGTGGAAGAAGGCGGCCGAGAAGAACGCGACGATCAGGGTCGGCGTGACCGCCACGGCGGAAAACAGCACCACCAGGCGGACGTGCAGCTTGGCGCCGGCCGAGCCGCGCATGCGCTGGCCCCACAACTCGACCAGCCGCCGGGCGACGACCGCGCCGAGGAGCAGCCCGATCGCCAGGTCGACATAGAGCATCAGCAGAAGGGAGTCGGCCCCCCCGGCGAAGGGCGGCACCCCGGTGAAGGCCATATAGGTGCCCACACCGGCAGCCAGCGCGGCGGCCAGGAGCACGATCGACAGCTTCCGTCCGAGATGATGCCGC
>JAKLKW010000180.1 GCA_023150455.1 Alphaproteobacteria bacterium
CTTCCTCGACGTCACGGGATGCGCGCATCTCGCCGGCGGCGAGGAAGCGCTGCTCGCCGACCTGCTGCGGCGGGTGCGGCGCGCGGGGCTTGCGGCGCGGGCCGCGCTCGCCGACGCGCCGGGCGCGGCCTGGGCGCTGGCGCGCTTCGCCGAGACGGGCGCGGCAAACGGCATCGTCGTGAAGCCGGGCGAAGCCGAGGCGGCGCTCATGCCCCTGCCCGCCGCCTCGCTGCGCCTGCCGCCGGACGTGGCGGAGAACTTGAGCCGCGTCGGGCTGCGCCGCGTCGCCGACCTCCATCGCCTCGCCGAAGGCGGCGGGCGCGGCGCGCTCGCCGTGCGCTACGGCGACGCGGCGCTGCGCCGGCTCGACCTCGCGCTCGGCCGCGCGGAGGAGCCGATCTCGCCGCGCCGCCCCGTGCCCGAGTTCCGCGAGCGCCTCGCCTTCGCCGAGCCGATCGCCGCGGCGGACGACATCGCGCGCGCAACCCGGCGGCTCCTGGCCAGGCTCGCGGTGCGCTTCGCCGCCAGGGGCGTCGGCGCGCGGCGCGTCGAGCTTTCCTTCTACCGCGCCGACGGCACGGTCTCGGCGATCGCGGTCGGCACGGCGCGGCCCAGCCGCGATTCCGCGCATCTCTTCCACCTGCTGCGCCAGAAGCTCGACCGGGTCGAGCCCGGCTTCGGCATCGACCTCGCCGTCATCGCGGCGCCCGAGGTCGAGGCGCTGGCCGCGCTGCAGATCGACCTGCCGCAACAGCCCGACAGCGTCGGCGTCGTGCCCGCGGGCGACGACAACGATCTCGCCGCGCTGGTCGACCGCCTCGGCAACCGGCTCGGGCCCGGACAGGTCTGGCGCTTCGCCCCGCGCGAGACCTGGATCCCCGAGCGCGCGGCCGGGCGCGTCGCGGCCGTGAGCCCGCCGGCGCCGCAGCGCTGGCGCCTGCCGCCCCGGCCCGTGCGCCTGTTCGCGCGGCCCGAGCCGATCGACGCCGTCGTCGATGCGGCAAGCGAGTGCGAAGCAGCGCCCAGCCTGTTCCGCTGGCGCGCGCATCTGCACCGCGTGCGCCGCGCCGAGGGCCCCGAGCGCATCGCGCCGGAATGGTGGCGTCCCGACAGCGACCGGGCCACGCGCGACTACTGGCGCGTCGAGGACGATGCCGGACGGCGCTTCTGGCTGTTCCAGAGGCTGGGGGAAAAGAGCCCGCGCCCGGGCTGGTTCATCCACGGGGAATTCGCGTGACCTTCGCGCCGCACCTGATCCGCAAGCAGCAGCCGGCGCGGGAGGAGGCGCGTTCTTCCGATTTCCGTCCCCCCTATGTCGAGCTCATGGCAACCAGCAACTACTCCTTCCTGTGCGGGGCGTCGCATCCGGAGGAGCTGGCGGGGCAGGCGGCTTCGCTGGGGCACGCGGCGGTCGCGGTCGCCGACCGCAACACGCTGGCGGGCGTGGTGAGGCTGTGGCGCGGGGCGAAGGACGCGAGCATAAGACCGCTGACCGGCGCGCGGCTCGATTTCGCCGACGGCCATCCCTCGCTGCTGTGCTACCCGGTCGACCGCGCGGCCTATGGAAGGCTGAGCCGCCTCCTGACGGTCGGGCGGCGCCGCGCGCCCAAGGGCGAATGCCGTCTCCACGCCGCCGACATCGCGGCGCTGGGCGAGGACCAGGTCCTGATCGCCGTGCCGCCCGCGGACGACGACGCAGGTTTCGCCGCGGCGCTCGGCGCGCTCGCTGCCCGGCGGCCGGGCGACGCGTACCTGGCCGCCTTCCCGCTCTATCGCGGCGACGACCGCCGGCACATCGCGCGTCTGGCCGCGCTCGCCGCGGCCTGCGGCGTTCCGATGGTCGCCTGCAACGACGTGCAGTATCACCATCCGTCGCGCCGCCTGCTGCACGACGTGGTGACCTGCATCCGCGCGGGCTGCACGGTGGCCGAGGCCGGCTATCGCCTCCACGCCAACGCCGAGCGCCACCTCAAGCCGGCGGCGGAGATGATGGCGCTGTTCGCCGACCATCCCGACGCCGTCGCGCGCACGGCCGAGGTCGCGGCGCGCTGCCGCTTTTCGCTCAAGGAGCTGAGCTACGAGTACCCCGAGGCCGAATGCGCCGAAGGCCGCACGGCCGCCGAGGAGCTGCGCCGGCGCACGATCGAGGGCGCCCGATGGCGCTACCCCGGCGGCGTGCCGGCCAAGGTGCGCGCCCTGGTCGAGCGCGAGCTCGAGCTGATCGCGGAGCTCGGCTTCGAGGCCTATTTCCTCACCGTGCACGACATCGTGCGCTTCGCCCGCGCGCAAGCCATCCTGTGCCAGGGGCGCGGCTCGGCCGCCAACTCGGCGGTGTGCTACTGCCTCGGCATCACCGCGGTCGATCCCGACCGCATCGACGTGCTGTTCGAGCGCTTCGTCAGCGCCGCGCGCGGCGAGCCGCCCGACATCGACGTCGACTTCGAGCACGAGCGGCGCGAGGAGGTGATCCAGCACATCTACCGGCGGTACGGCCGCGAGCGCGCGGGCCTCGCCGCCACGGTGATCTGCTACCGCGCGCGCGGCGCCATCCGCGAGGTCGGCAAGGCGCTCGGCCTGTCGGCCGACACCGTGGCGGCGCTCGCCTCGACCGTGTGGGGCTGGAGCGAGGACGGGCTCGACGAGACCTACGTGCGCGAGGCCGGCATCGACCCGCGCGACCCGACCGTCAGCCGGGCGATCGCGCTGGCGCGCGCGCTGATCGGCTTCCCGCGCCACCTGTCGCAGCATGTCGGCGGCTTCGTCATGACGCGCGGGCGGCTGGACGAGCTGGTGCCGGTCGAGAACGCGGCGATGGCGGACCGCACCGTCATCCAGTGGGACAAGGACGACCTCGACGCGCTCGGCATCCTCAAGGTCGACGTGCTCGGCCTCGGCATGCTGACCTGCCTGCGCAAGGGCTTCGCGCTGATCCAGCAGCACCACGGCAGGCGCTACGAGCTCGGCACGGTGCCGCCCGAGGACCGGGCGGTCTACGACATGCTGTGCAAGGCCGATTCGATCGGCGTGTTCCAGGTCGAGAGCCGCGCGCAGATGTCGATGCTGCCGCGCCTGAAGCCGCGCAAGTTCTACGACCTGGTGATCGAGGTGGCGATCGTCAGGCCCGGGCCGATCCAGGGCGACATGGTGCATCCGTACCTGCGCCGGCGCGACGGCAGGGAGACGGTCGACTACCCGTCCGAGGAATTGCGCCAGGTGCTGGAGAAGACGCTGGGCGTGCCGCTGTTCCAGGAGCAGGCGATGCGCATCGCCATCGTCGCCGGCGGCTTCACCCCGTCGGAGGCCGACCAGCTGCGCCGCGCCATGGCCGCGTTCCGCCGCTCGGGCACGATCGGCCGCTTCCAGGAGAAGCTGATCGAGGGCATGGTCGCCAACGGCTACGCGCGCGACTTCGCCGAGCGCTGCTTCCGCCAGATCGAGGGCTTCGGCGAATACGGCTTCCCCGAGAGCCACGCCGTCTCGTTCGCGCTACTGGTCTACGTCTCCGCCTGGATGAAGCGGCACTACCCGGCCGCCTTCGCCTGCGCGCTGCTGAACGCGCAGCCGATGGGCTTCTACGCCCCGGCGCAGATCGTGCGCGACGCCGCGGAGCACGGCGTCGCCGTGCTGCCGGTCGACGTCAACCGGAGCGACTGGGACTGCACGCTGGAGCCTTCCGACTGCGCCGGCGGCATGGCGCTGCGCCTGGGCTTCCGCCAGGCCAGGGGTCTCGGCGAGGCGGAGGCGAAGCGCGTGGTCGCGGCGCGCGGCAACTTCTATGGCGATCCGGCGAGCGTCCTGCGCCGCGCCGGGGTCAAGCCGTCGACGATGGACGCGCTGGCGCGCGCCGACGCCTTCGGCTCGATGGACTTGACGCGCCGGCCGGCGCTGTGGGCGGCGCGGGGCCTCAGGGAAGCCCTGCCGCTGTTCGCGGCTTCGCGCGCGGAGGAGCAGGGCGACGAGCCCCGGGTCGCGCTGCCGGCGACGAGCCTGGGCGAGGAGGTGGTGGCCGACTACGCGACGCTCAGCCTGTCGCTGAAGCGCCATCCGGTCGCCCTGTTGCGCGACGCGCTCGGCCGCGTGCGGCTGGACGCGCGCGTGCCGATCGTCCCGGCCGGCCGCCTGGCCGCCACCGCCGACGGGCGGCGCGTCGCGGTCGCGGGCCTGGTGCTGATCCGCCAGCGCCCGGGCAGCGCCGCCGGCGTGATCTTCATGACGCTGGAGGACGAGACCGGCGTCGCCAACCTGGTGGTCTGGCCCGACGTGATGGAGCGCCACCGCCGCGTCGTCATGGGCGGAAGGCTGGTGCTGGCGCTCGGCCGGCTGCAGCGCGAGGGCGACGTGATCCACGTCGTGACCGAGCGCCTGGCCCAGCGCGACGACCTGCTGCTGAAGCTGGCCGAGGCGCCCGACGCGGCGGCGCCGTCGCCGCCCGTGGCGCGCCCCGACCATGCCAATCACGTGCTCTACCCGAGCCGGGATTTCCATTGAGCTGTTCATATGGTAGAATTTCGCATTCGGTATGGTAGAAAGCGCTCGACAATGAGTCTGAACATCAAGAACGACGAAGCCCATCGGCTGGCAAGCGAACTGGCGAAGCTCACCGGCGAGAGCATGGCCACCGCCGTGACGGAAGCAATTCGCCAGCGCCTCGTGAAGTTACGCCAGCAACGCGGAATCTCTCTTTCCGCCCGGCTCATGGAGATCGGCAAAGATTGCGCCGCGCACCTGAAGGAGCCGTACCGATCCGTCGATCATGCAAAGCTCCTGTATGACGACAAGGGCCTGCCCCGATGATCGTCGGCTCTTCGGCGCTGATCGCGATCCTGCGTGACGAGCCGGACGCCTTGACCTACGCGACGGCGATCGAATCGGCGCGGCATTGCCGCATTTCCGCCGCCACATACGTGGAAACCGCCACGGTCATCGACGGCGCGCGTGACCCCGTCGCAAGCCGCCGTTTCGACGAGCTCATCGAGGAAGCAGGCCTGACTGTGGAGCCGGTAACCGAGGCGCAGGCCAGGATCGCGCGGGCGGCGTATCGCGATTTCGGCAAGGGCACCGGCCATCCGGCGCAGCTCAACTTCGGCGACTGCTTCGCGTATGCGCTGGCCAAGGCGAAGAACGAGGCCCTGCTGTTCAAGGGGAACGATTTCAGTCATACGGACGTCAAGCCCGTTCGCCGATCGAAATCATGACCCCACTTGAGCAGGCACGTCACCTGGCGAATCGAGCGGCAGAGAATGCCTTAAAGGCGGCTGAAGCTGGCCGAGACGCCCGACGCGGCGGCGCCGTCACCGCCCGTGGCGCGCCCCGACCATGCCAATCACCTGCTCTACCCGAGCCGGGATTTCCATTGAGGCGCGAAGGCGAAGAGCGAGCCCTTGCCGTTCAAGGGGAACGATTTCGATCGCACCGATGTCCGGTCGGCGTGCAGGCCGGTACCGAGCAAGCCCGCCGCCGGCCTACAGCCGCGAGATCACCTGTCCCACCTTGACGTGGTAGTTGTCCGGCGTGATCAGCGCGCGACGCAGCGCTTCGTTCAGCGTGCGCAGCGCCTCCTCCGTGCCCATGTGCGGCGGATCGATCAGCGTCAGCGCCCAGGCCTTGCGCTCCTCGTACTCCGCCGGGCCGAGCCGCCCG
Organism: Alphaproteobacteria bacterium; assembly: GCA_023150455.1. GTDB lineage: Bacteria > Pseudomonadota > Alphaproteobacteria > JAEULC01 > JAEULC01 > JAEULC01. The sequence goes on from JAKLKW010000180.1 coordinate 5,641, forward strand.
GCCGCGAACGCGAGTTGCAGGCAGTCGAGGCGGAGCATCACGTCCGGATCGCGCTCGTCGCATGCCGGCATGGCGGGCGTCGTGGCGACGGCGATGCCGACCGCGACGCCGATGCCAACGGCGACGCCGATGGTCGGCGCCGTTCCGCCCGCGACCGGTCCGCCCGGCGGCCGCACGCCGGGTCCCGACCCGCCCGGCGGCTGCCCGCCCGTTCCCGGCCCACCCGGCGGCTTCGGCTTCGGCTTCGGGCCCGCGCCGTTGACCGGCAGGTCGGCCACCCGGATGCGGTCGCCGCCGGGGGTCACCGGGACGTAGACGTTGTCCGGCGTGCCGTCGTTGTTGGAATCGATCGCGCCGTTCATGCCGGGGACGATGTCCGGCGTCCCATCGCCGTCGACGTCGATCGCCGTGACCGGTCCCGCATTGGCGGGCGCCGGGCCGATCACCACCACGTCCACGGTCCGCGTGCTGCCGGCGACCGGAACGTCCTCGATGACGCCTTCGGCCAGGATGATCTCGTCGACGAGGCCGTCGCCTTCGAAGTCCACCGCGATGAAGTCGCCGATGCGGGTGTAGGTCGCCCCGGGCATCTCGGTCCAGGCGCGCGTGCCCGGGTCCGGCTGCCCGTCGTGGTCGCGGTCGACGATGCAGGTCGTCTGGCCCGACACCGGCTGTGTGCACGTCACGTCGCCGGGCGCCGGCGCCTGGGACTGCGGCGCCGGTTGCGCCACCGGGGCGCCCGCGCCGGGAGACCCGCCCGGCGCCGGGTAGATGGGGCCGGGCGGCGGGTAGATGGGGCCGGGCGGCGGGTTGGAGACGACCGCTCCCCCCGGCCGCGGCGGGACCGCCGGGGAAGGCGGCACCGGCATGATCGTCTTGGTCGTGTCGCCCGCCGCGCCCGGGAACGGCGGCACACCGGTGCGCGGGTCCGCGCCGGGCGGCGGCGCCGAGGGCGGCGGGCCCGAGCCCTTGCCCGGGTCGTGCGCGCCGGCGCCGGGTCCCGGACGCGTCGGTACGCCCGTCAGCGTCCCGCCCCCGCCGCCCTTGCCGCCGTGGCCGACGCCCGGCCCGGTGAGGACCGGCGGCCGGGTGACCGGGCGCGGCGCCGGCCGCGCCGGCGGCCTGCCCTTGATGCCGCGCATGCCGGCGGCCTCGTCGGTGGCCTCCTCGGCGCTAGTGTCGGCGGAGGCGGGCGCGATCGTGTCGTCCGCCGCGACCGGCGCGGCCGCGGTGGCAAGGAGGAGCAGAAGCGTTGCGGCAAGGCAATGGCCGTGAGTCGTCATGGCACCCCCCGTGCTGCGGCGCCATCGGAATGGCGCGACGAGCCGTGGAGACGCTTCGAAGGATCCGTTCCATCGAATCCGAAACGCATGCGCCCCGTCGCACCCGCTGATCCGGGTGCCCGGCTCGGCCATACCCCGCCCCGGAGGGTATATTCCCTCTGGGCAGAGTATACTCCGCACCAGGGAGGATTGATACGCATGCCGGAAGCGGGGGGCGGCAGGCTCGCGCTCGAGGATCGGATCGCGCGCGAGATCGAGGAGGACATCATCTTCGGCCGGCTGGAGCCGGGCGCGCGGCTGCGCGAGGAGGCGCTGCACGCGCGCTTCGGCGGCTCGCGGCATTTCGTCCGCCAGGCCCTCGCCCGGCTCGAGCGCATGGGCATCGTCGTGCGCGAGCGCAACAAGGGCGCGACGGTGCGCAGCTTCACGACCGACGAGGTGAAGCAGGTCTACGAGGTGCGCGAGATGCTGCAGCGCCAGGCGGCGCTGCGCATTCCGCTGCCCGCCCCGCCCGAGGCGATCGCCCGGATCGAGGCGATCCACCGCGACTACGAGCGCGGCGCCGAGGCGGCCGACCTCCGGCGCGTGCACGAGGCCAACGACGCCTTCCACACCGCCATCTTCGCGCTGTGCGGCAACAACTACCTGCTCAAGCTGCTGAAGCAGTGCATGGACATGACCTACGCGATCCGCGCCAAGACGCTGGCCGACCCGGAGCAGCTCGGCCTGTCGCGCCAGCACCACGCGCTGATGATCGAGTACCTGAAGGGCAGCGATCCCTGGCCGCTCGCCGAGCTCTGCGTCGCGCACATCAGGCCGAGCAAGGAGGCCTATCTCAAGCTGCTGGCCGAGCGGGAGGCGTCAGGCCGATCGCGTAGGCGCGCTCGACGATCCTGAGCGTCTGCAGGTTGTCCTCCGGCCCGGTCTCGAACGGCTGGCCGTCGTCGAGCCGGTCGAGGAAGTGGCCGATCGTGTCGCGGTAGGCGGCCGTGTAGTTGGCGTCGAAATCGATCGTCTGCCTCTCCGGCCGCTTGCCGAAGCATTCGAGCGTATCGTTCTTCAGGTGGATGGCGCCGTCCTCGCCCAGCAGCTCCAGGTCGTCGAACTGGCGCTCGGAATGGCCGTGGGCGCAGAAATCGCCGACGATCACCACCGCGGCGCCGGCAGGCGTCGTCAGCATCATGGTCGCGCGGTCCTCGCCCGGCAGGCCGTGGCGCGACTTGGCCAGCCGCGCCGCCTCGAGCGTCATCGGCCCGACCAGGAAGCGCACCGCGTCGACCTCGTGGATCAGCGATTCCATCAGCAGCATGCGCGAGAGCGTGGCGAAGAAGGGCTGGCGCTCGACGGAATACTGCTTGCCGTCGGCGTCGGGGATCAGGCCCGCGGTCAGCACGATCATGATCGCCTGGCGCAGCGGGCCGATGCGGCCCTCGTCGAGCCAGCGCTTGATCTGGCGGAAATGCGGCCGGAAGCGCCAGTTCTCGTGCACCATCAGGCGCACGCGCCCGCCGATCTCGCGCACCAGCGCCTCCGACTCCGCGAGCGTCGGCGTCAGCGGCTTCTGGCAGAGGATCGGCAGCTCGCGGCGCGCCGCCAGGAGGCAGAGCGGCGCGTGGAACTCGCGCGGGGCGGCGATGTCGACGGCGTCGAGCCGCTCCTTCGCCAGCATCTCGGCCGCATCGGCGTAGGTGGCGGGAATGCCGAACTCGCGCGCGCGGGCGGAACGCGCCGCCTCGGACGGATCGGCGATCGCGACCACCTCGGCGCGCTCCGCTCCGAGCGCGCGATAGCCCGCGAGATGGTGCTGCGTCACCCAGCCCGCCCCGATCAGCCCGATGCGTTTCGCCGCCATGAACCGGCCTCCCCGTAAAGTCGACGTTTTGCCAGAATACGTGGCTGTGATCGCCACCGAAAAGGGCTATTGTCGACAATCCCGGCCGCTGGCCCGGCCGGAGCCGGCGCGAAAATGACCGATGGGGGAACCATGAGCAAGGGCCTGAGATCGCGCCTGACCAGCTACGGCGACGCCGAGTTCGCGCTGTTCCTGCGCCGCGCCTTCCTGAAGTCCGCCGGCTACAACGACGACGTGCTCGACCGCCCCGTCGTCGGCATCGCCGACACCGGCTCGGACTTCAACCCGTGCCACGCCACGGCGCCCGAGGTGGTCGAGGCGGTCAAGCGCGGCGTGCTCGCCGCCGGCGGCCTGCCCTTCGTGTTCCCGACCATCTCGCTGCACGAATCCTTCTGCCATCCGACCACGATGCTGCTGCGCAACCTGATGGCGATGGACGTCGAGGAGATGCTGCGTGCGCAGCCGATCGACGCGGCAGTGCTGATCGGCGGCTGCGACAAGACCGTGCCGGCCGAGATGATGGGCGCGCTCAGCGCCGACGTGCCGACCTTGATCGAGGTGGTGGGCGCGGCGCTGGCGGGCTGGAACGAGGGCGAGCGGCTGGGCGCCTGCACCGACTGCCGGCGGCTGTGGTACGCGCGCCGCGCGGGCCAGATCGACGACCGCCAGCTGGCGCAGGGCCACGGGCGGCTGGTCGCGAGCCACGGAACGTGCACGGTGATGGGCACGGCCAGCACCATGGCGTGCCTGGCCGAGACGCTGGGCTTCCTGATGCCGGGCGGCGCCTCGATCCCCGCCGTGCACGCCGAGCGGCTGCGCCACGCCGAGGACACCGGCAAGCGCGCCGTGGCGATGGCCAGGGCCGGCGGGCCGAAGCCGCGCGAGGTGGTGACGGCGGCCTCGATCAAGAACGCCATGACCGTGCTGGCGGCGCTCGGCGGCTCGACCAATGCCGTCATCCATCTCGCCGCCGTCGCCGGGCGGCTGGGCTTGAAGATGGACCTCGACGAGCTCGACCGCATCGGCCGCACGACGCCCGTGCTGGTCGACCTGAAGCCGGTCGGCCGGAACTACATGGAGGACTTCCACGCCGCCGGCGGCCTGCCGGCGCTGATGCGCCAGCTTGGGCGGCGGCTCGACCTGACGGCCGCGACGGCCGCCGGCGTCAGCATCGCCGAGATGCTGCAGGGCTGGTCCACCTACGTCGACGAGCGCATCATCCGCCCGGAAGGCAACCCGGTCTCGCCGGGCGAGGCGCTGACGGTGGTGCGCGGCTCGCTGGCGCCGGACGGCGCCGTCATCAAGCGCGCGGCGGCCGCGGCGGAGCTGATGCAGCATCGCGGCCCCGCGCTGGTGTTCGACGGGCTCGAGGACCTGGCCAGGCGCATCGACGACCCGGCCCTGAACGTGACCCCGCAGACGGTGCTGGTGCTGCGCTATGCCGGCCCGATCGGGGCGCCCGGCATGCCCGAGGCCGGCGGCATCCCGATCCCGC